>JAISCU010000181.1 GCA_031265345.1 Bifidobacteriaceae bacterium | reverse complement strand
ATCCTCGACCCGGCCGATCCGCCGCAGGGGAATCTTGTCGAGTTGTGCCTGGAAGAGCGCTTCGGGCATCGCGCTGGTCATGTCCGTCAGAATGAACCCTGGGCAAATCGCGTTGGCCGTGACGTTCTTGAAAGCGAGTTCTTTGGCGATCGAACGCGTCAGTCCCACCACACCGGCCTTCGCGGCGGCGTAATTGGTTTGGCCGATGTTCCCCATCCAGGAAGCCGAGGAGACGTTGACTATCCGCCCGTAGGAGCACTCGCGCATGTGCGAGCCGATCGCCCGGCAAGTGTAGAAGACGCCCGCCAGATCAACCGCTATGACCTGGTCCCATTGTTCGTCGGTCATCTTGTGGAGCATCGCGTCGCGGTTGATCCCCGCGTTG
The DNA here is from genome assembly GCA_031265345.1 of Bifidobacteriaceae bacterium. Next base: position 8,272 of record JAISCU010000181.1, on the reverse strand, counting down.
TTGACCAGCACATGGATTTGCCCGAATGCGGCGACTAGCGAGGCCACCGCTTCGTTCACGGCTGAGGCGCACGACACGTCGAGGCCGATCCCCCGGCTATCGGGGCCACATTCGGCGGCGGTCGCGCCAGCCGCGCCCGGGTCAATGTCTGCGGCCACGACAATGCTGCCGCGTGAGGCCAGTTCCTTGGCGATGGCTGCGCCGATTCCTCGGCCCGCGCCGGTCACTAACGCCACACGGCGAGCGGATTCCGCAGTGTTTGGGGTAGACGATTCCATGGGTGAACACCTTTCAGATAATTCAATCGGTTCCGTTGGATCACGGCGCGGCGCCCGATGGCGACGCCGCAGCTGGCTCTCGTGGCAGATCGCCCTTGTCAGCAGGACCGCTGCGCCTGGAGCGGTCTTCGGCAACCGCACGACCTACCGATCCGGAGCGAGTGGGCGCAGACCACGGTCAGCGGGCCCGTAGACCGGCCGGTGATCGCTCCATCGAGCATCCGGACCGCTTCGCGGGCCATGGTCACCCTGGGCTGGACCACACTGGTCAGGGCAGCCGCATGGGTACCGACTGACCGCAGGCCGTCGAATCCGGTCAGGGCGACCTCGCCTGGCGCCTCGACACCGCGTTCGCGCAAGTATTCCATCATGCCGATGGCCATGGCGTCGGTGCCGCAAACCACCACTTCGGGCAGTTTCTTGGAGTTCAGCAACTCGGCCGCCACCTTCCAACCGCCAGCGGCGCTCAGGTCGGTGGTGAACCGGTTGCCGCGAGGCAGGTTGATGCCTGATTCGCGCAGCGCCGAGACAAAGCCCTTGGCCCGCGCCGCAGAGGCGGCCGAACTCGCGGGCCCCGCCGCGACGGCGATGTCCCGATACCCGTGATGTATGACATGCCGCATCAGTTGCTTGCCCGCAGCTTCGTCATCTATGCCCACGAAACGGTCGCCTGCCGTCCGCGAACCCCGACTGATTTGCACAAACGGCGTGCCAGACGCGCGCAGCGCGGCGCCGGCCGTGCCCTGGCCGATGTGCGCGGCGGTCAACATGACACCCTCGATTCCATGATCTACCAGCGCTCGGACGGCATTTGCCACCACACCAGGATCGTCACCAGTATGCGAGACAAAGAGGTCGTAGCCGCGTCGCCTGGCAGCGGCGGAGACTTCGGCTGCCAAGTCCGAGTAGAAGGGGTTCCCAATGTCGGCCAGAATCAGTCCGAGCGCGGGACGACGCACGGGTTGGTCCGCCGCCTCGAGCGCCGGAATGGCGATCCCCATGCGCTCGGCGGTCGCAATCACCAAGCGGCGCGTCTTGGGTGAGACTCCAGGCAACCCTCGCAGCGCATAGGACACGGTCGCTTGCGACACACCAAGGAGCCGTGCCACATCCACGGCCCGGCGACCAGCGCCCGACGGGTGTTCACTTGATTCGGTGAGCATCATTGCCATCCCCAAACTCGACTGCCTTAGTTGGGCCAACCCCAACGGGCATCCAGGCTAGGGGCGCGACGATTTCTTAAGCAAAATTAAGCTCGGGCAGCCGCCCATTCCGCTCGCGGGCCTGCCTTACCAGGTCGCCACAAATGGACGGTGGACCCCAGTCCGACCCCCCTGGGAGCCAAACGTGTGAAGCTAGGTGAGTGTCAAATATCGCGGCAATCGGGGGCCGGCCGGGACACGGCATCGGCCTGGCCGAGCCGACCGAGTATTCGCCCCACCGCGACTTCTTCGCCACCATCCCCTTCGCGATTGTGCTGGTGGCAGTAGGTGCGGCGCTGTTGGCGACCGCGATCTGGCTGCTGCGCAAACGACACCGGAGAATCAAGGCCCGCCGGACCCTCCGGTGGATCAGTTACACGGCGGGCGCGTTGAGCGTGGTGCTCGGCCTGGCGGTGGGCGCCAACTGGTACGCCGGCTGGTTGCCCAATTTCGACGCCGTGCGCATGAGGCTGGGTTGGGGAGACTCCTCGCGGCCGGAGTCGCGGGTCGCGGCCAATGCGCCCAAGACTGAGCATCTGGGCGAGGAGGCGATCACGGGCACCCACGTCCCACTGGCCACCCCGAGCCCCATGAACGACCCGGAACAGGCCAACATCAAGGGGTCCACCAGCGAGTTCCAACTTCCGGTCGAGGCGGATCTCAACTTGGAATCCCCCGCGGTCTGGGTCTACACGCCGCCTGGATACGACTCGACCGGCAAGGTCGCCTACCCGGTGGTCTACCTGATGCACGGCAGCCCTGGCGGCCCCGTCGATTGGATCGCCTCGGGCGCGCCCAACGTGTTCGACGATTTGATCAAATCGGGGGCGCTGGCGCCGATCATCGCTGTGGCGCCAACCGTCAGCGCCCGGGGCGCGTCCGACTCCGGCTGTCTCAACTCGACGAAGTCCGGCGGCTCCCAAGTCGAGACCTTCCTGTACAAGGTCGTCAAGCCCTGGATCGAGAATCACTTCCCGGTCTCCACGGATCGCGCCGCCACCGCCATCGGCGGCATGTCCATGGGCGGATACTGCTCCATCGACCAGGCCTTGCGCCACCCCGACCAGTTCTCGACGGTGCTGTCCCAGATGCCCTACGGCGGCCCAGGCAAAGCGGGCGACCTGATGAAATCGAGCAAGGCGGAGGTCGCCGCCGTCACACCCTTGGAGTACATCCCGACCCTGACCACGCTTGACAAGGACCCCCTGGCGGTCTGGTTCGACGTCCCAGACTCCGAGGAGACGGGCCAGGTGGGCAAGGAGGCCAACGCGATGGCCAAGGCGCTGCGCGAACGCGGGCAACTGGTCGATGTCTACGTCGCCCCCAACCAAGGGCACACCTGGAAGATGGCGATCGCCACGCTGCCGATGGGCCTCGAGTTCTGGCAGGGCCAACTGAACAAGATCGACTGACAGACCTAAGTCCCTGGCTCAGGGCTGAACGCGCGTTTAGCGTACTGAACATGCGTTCAACCGCCAGTCGCGATAACCCGGACCAAGACGACCTCACCGCCAGAGCCCGCATCCGCGACACCGCGATCCATCTATTCGCCACCCAGGGCTTCGACGTCCCGCTGCGCGCCATCGCCGCCGAAGCAGGCTGTTCACCAGCGCTGATCATGCATCATTTCGGATCGAAAGAGCACCTTCGCCAGGCCTGCGACCAGCACGTCGCCGCGCTGGTGGCGACCGGTAAGCGCGAGATCCTGACCGAGCCGGAGGTGCCCTCAGCCGCCTCCATGGCCTCGATCATGCAGGGCCTGTGGGTCTACGACGACGTGCCCGGCTACATGCTCCAATCGGTCAAGGCCGGCGGCGACCTCGCGCGGCAAATGCTCGAATCGTACATCGCCATAGCCAGGGAGGTGATCGCCGAAGGCTCGCGCGCCGGCCGCATGCGTCTCGGCTCCGACCCCGAAGCCCAAGCCCGTTCACTGGTCCTGGGCTCCGTCGGCGCGATGGTCGCCTATTGCGCCCTGACCGGCAACGATCTGACCACCGCGGAACAGGTCGCCCGGTACGTCGAAGACATCACGCCCGCGGCGCTCGAGGCCCACACCTACCCGCTGCTCACCAGCGACGAGTTGCTGCGCGCGTACACGGCGGCCAGACCAGCCCGCCCCGCCCCCCAGGCCCGCCCCACCGAAGTAGGGAGCACGCCATGACAACGCCGGTCATCGACATCGTCCACCTCCGCAAGCGTTTCGGCGCCACCAAGGCGCTCGACGGCCTCGACCTGCGGCTCGAACAGGGCCAGGTCGCCGGGTTCCTGGGCCCCAACGGCGCGGGCAAGTCCACCACGATCCGCATCCTGCTGGGCTTGTTGCGCGCGGACGGCGGCAGGGCCAGGCTGCTCGGTCGCGATCCCTGGCACGATGCCGTCGCCCTGCACCGCCGCGTCGCCTACGTCCCCGGCGAAGTGGCCCTGTGGCCGGGCCTGTCCGGCGGCGCCACCATCGACTACTTGGGGCGTCTCCACGGCGGACTCGACCAGGCCGAACGTGACCGGTTGCTGCGCGCGTTCGACCTGGACCCGGCGAAGAAGACGCGCGCCTACTCCAAGGGCAACCGCCAGAAGATCGCCCTGATCGCGGCCCTGGCCGTCAAGGCCGACTTGTACTTGTTCGATGAACCGACCTCGGGCCTGGACCCCCTGATGGAGGAGGTGTTCGCCCTCGAAGTCGAGCGCCTGCGCCGCCACGGCCGCAGCGTGCTGCTCTCCAGCCACATCCTGGCCGAGGTCGAGAAGCTCTGCGACACCGTCACCATCATCCGCTCCGGCCGCACCGTCGAGTCGGGCGCGCTGTCCCAGCTACGAAGCCTGGCCCTGTCCACGGTCGAGGCTGTCACCAGCGCCGATCCGCAGGGACTGGACCGCCTGCCGGGCATCCGCGACCTCCAGGTCCGGCAACTCGGCGACCGGTTCTCGGTTCGCTGCGCCGTGGTCGGCACCGACATCGGCGCGGTCATGGCCAGGCTCTCGGGGCTCGGCCTGGTCTCCCTGACCTGCGCCCCGCCGTCGCTGGAGGACCTGTTCCTGCGGCACTACTCCCAGGAGTTGGCCTTGGAGCAGCCCGAAGACGCGGACGATGCCGCCGCGCCGGGCGACGAGGAGCCGTCGTGACCACCGCGCCAACCGCTCCGCCCATCCGCCCGGCTCGACCCGTGCGGGGGCAGTTCACCGGCACCTGGCGGCTGCTCGCAGGCGCGCTGCGACGCGACCGCCTCCGGCTGGCCATCTGGGTCGCGGCGATTCCAGGGCTCTTCTACGCCGGTTTGGCCAGCGAGTCGGAACTGTTCTCCGACCAGGCAGAGCTGGCCGCGCGGGCGGCAGTCATGAACAGCTCGACCGGCGTCGCGTTCGGAGGCCCCCGCTACGGCCTGGACAGCTACGACTTGGGCGGGATCGTCATGAACGAGTACTCGTCGACGATCATGGTGTGCCTGGCCATAATGGCGATCGGTCTGGTGGTCCATGCCAGCCGCGCCGAGGAGGAATCGGGCCGGGCCGAACTGGTCGGGGCTGCGGTGACCGGACGCTGGGCGCTCCTGACGGCGGCGGCCCTGGAGTCCTTGGCCGCCTGCCTGGCCATCGGACTGCTCTGCGCCGGAGCGATGACGGCCAACGGGCTCGCCCCAGCCGATTCACTGGCCGCTGCGGCGGGATTCGCCTTGGTGGGCTGCGTGTTCGCCGCTCTTGGCCTGCTGACCAGCCAACTCGCGAGCTCCGCCCGCGGCGCCAGTGGCGCAGCTCTCGGGATCATGGGCGCGTTGTACCTGGTCCGAGTGGCCGGGGACATACCGGCCGTCGGCGGCACGGCCCTGTCCTGGCTCTCCCCATTCGCCTGGGCGCAGCAGACCCGGGCCTTCTACGACCTGCGCTGGTGGCCGCTGGTCCTGGCCCTGGCCGCTGCGGTCGCCTTGACAGCGCTGGCGCTGTGGTGCGCCCGGCGCCGCGACCTGGGAGCAGGCCTGGTGCCCGAACGCCGGGCCCGGCCCGACGCGCCCGCCTGGCTCCGGTCGCCCCTCGCCTTGGGCGCGCGTCTGGCCCGTCCTTCCTGGACCGGGTGGACGGCATCGGCCATAATCCTTGGCGCGACTTGCGGGCCGATCACCGGCAGCGTCGACACGATGCTGGCCGACAACCGGGAATGGGCCCAGTTGCTCGGCTTCGACGAGTCGGCCCTGACAGCGGCCTTCTTGTCGATGATGGTGCTCTACTGCGCTTTGCTCGGGGTGTGCTTCGCCGTGGCGAACGTGGCGCGAGCACACTCGGCCGAAGCGGCGGGGCTGACCGAACTGGTCTTGGCCCAGCCGGTGGCGCGCTGGAGGTACCTCGGCTCGTACGCTGCCGTGTCGGCCATCGGCGGCGCGGCGACCTGCCTGCTCGGGACGCTGGCGCTGGGCCTGACGGCGCAGGCGGCCGGGGTGGGCGACTGGTTCGAGTTGCTCCGGGCCGGCCTCGCCTACCTCCCGGTGGTCGCCCTGTTCACCGGGCTGGCGCTGGTCATCTACGCGATCGCTCCGCGGGCTGGCGCTGCGTCCTGGGCACTAGTCGCGTACGGTGTGGTCGCCACCATGTTCGGTCAAGCGTTGAGCCTGCCCGGCTGGGCGGTCAAAGCGGGGGTGTTCGGCGCTGTCGGCCTGGTGCCGCAGGCCTCCTACCGAGCCGCCCCATTGACGATCATGGCCTTGGCGGCGCTGGCCTTCGGCTTGGCGGCCTTCAAACGCTTCCGCGCCCGCGACATCCCCGCCTGAGCCTCCGCATCGCGCCACGATCAGGCCGCGCGTACCCCGAACACGGCCGTTCCCAGCCGCACTATGGTCGCGCCCTCGGCTATCGCGACCTCCAAGTCCCCGCTCATCCCCATGGACAGCTCCACGGCTCGGTCCGTCCCCGGCACGCCGCTTGTGACGACGCAATCGCGGATGTCGCGCAGGACGGCGTAGGAGCGGCCCACGGCGGCGGCATCGTCGGAATTGAGGCCAACCGTCATGAAACCCTCCAGGCGCAGCCCGCCCAGCGCTGCCACCTGCCAGGCCAAGTCGCGCGCCGCCGCCGGCTCGACGCCCGATTTGGTGGTCTCCCCCGAGGTGTTGACTTGGATCAGGACGCCGATGCCGCCGGCCCGGTCCTGGAAGCGAGCAGCCAGGCGCTCGGCCAATTTGAGCGAGTCGACCGTCTCGACGCAGGTCGCCCAGCGCAGGGCGGCGTTGATCTTGTTCGTCTGCAGCGGCCCGATGAGGTGTGTCTCATGCGGCAGATCGGCCAAATCGGGACCCTTCGCGACCAGTTCTTGGACCCGGTTCTCGCCTATCAGGTGACCGCCATCGCGGATCGCGGCCCGAATCGCCACCACCGGCTGTTGCTTCGTCGCCAAGAGCAGGCGGACCTCCTCGCGCGCGCGGCCGGACGCCTGGCACGCGGCCTCGATCCGTCCGCAAGCCCGAGCCAGGCCATCGTGGACCTGGCGGATGAGTTCGGCCGCTTCGACCTCGCCGACCTCGTTAATCGTCAACCCCCACCGCCGCATCGAGTTTCTTGCAACGCGCGGGCACCACCATCACCGGGCAGCGGGCATGATGGAGGACCGCCTGGCTGGTCGAGCCCAACAGCAGCCCAGAGAAGCCGCCACGCCCCCGGCTGCCGACCACGATCAGGTCCACCGAGGCGGAGAATTCGACCAGCAGCGCCGATGCCGTGCCATCCAGTGCATGGTGCCGCACGGTCAGCCCGTTCGGAAGGTCCCGCTCCTCCAATTCCGCTTCGATGATACGACCGACCTCGGCCTCCAATTCCGCCAGCACGGCGCCATGGTCCACCTGGCCAGGCGCCCACGCGAACAGGCTGGTCCCCGAGGCCACCGGCATCGACGCGAAGGCCGCGAGCTCGGCTTGCCAGGCGGCCGCCTCATCGATGGCCCGTGCCAGCGCCACCCTCGACGCGTCCGACCCATCCACCCCGACAACGATCTTGCGTACTCGGTCCGCGGGCGTGGCGGATTGGTCGCGATCCCCTTGCCCGTCTTTGGCCTCGCCCCGTCCGCCCGAGGGGACCACCACCGTGGGGCAATGAGCATGCACCGGCAAGGCGGTGGAGACGGTCCCCAACAGACGCTCCGCGAATCCGCCCCGCCCACGGGTGCCGACCACCATCAGTCCGGCCCGTTTGGAGCGCTCCACCAGAACGCCTGCGGCGTCTCCAACCTCGAGGATGCCCTCGACCCGGTCGCGGCGCTCCTTGGCCCTGGCGACTGCGGCCTTGAGGACCGCCCCGGCCCCTTCCGACAGCGCACTCGTGCCCACATCCAAGTACGCGGCGTCGACCGAAGTGGACCCGAACCGTGGAACCGTGTACGCGCATACGATCTCCAGCGGCGCATCGCGCACCTCGGCCTCCGCGACCGCCCAATCGAGGGCCTTGATCGATGAGTCCGACCCGTCAACGCCGACCACGATCACTGGTGCTCTTGACATGACATCCCCGCTTCCTCGCAACCAGTCACTGGGAGCCCAGATCCTTACGTTTGTTTTACCATCTCAAGAGGCCGTGGGAAAGGTCAAATCGAAACCAAACAATTCCTTCGTTAAACACACCGGTCGGGCCACCGCCTCGACCACCTTTGGCTGTTGAGCCTTCGGTGATCGGGGCGATGACCCGACCTGGGTGTTTTTGTGTGGCGGCGGTGTCCTGCTCTCCCACCGGCCCTCGCCGGCAGTGCCATCGGCGCTGGGGGGCTTAGCTTCCGGGTTCGGGATGGTTCCGGGCGTCTCCCCCCCGCCATGGCCGCCG
>JAISCU010000174.1 GCA_031265345.1 Bifidobacteriaceae bacterium | reverse complement strand
TGGCGGTGCGACTGTTGGGCGATCAGGTCGAGCGGTTGGTGGTCTACGGCCGTCCGGTGCTGTCTCGCCCCATCACGAAGCTGATCCAGGACCCGCGCCTGGACACAGTCATAGTCCATCGCGGCGGCGGCGCCTGGTTCGACCTTGGCCGGGTCGCGGGGCGGGTCGCCAGCCGGGTGATCCCTCCGGCCGCGCCCGCCGATGCCGCCGCGCGGGACGGTCAGCCCGTCCAAAGCCAAGGCTCGGCAGGTCGGAGCGGTTCGGCCAGAAACGAACCCGGCACATTTCCGGCCGACACCACTGGAGCACAGCCCATTCAGGCTGCCGAGTCGGCGGGTCTGGAGCGTTCAGCCAGAAACGAACCCGGCACATTTCCGGCTGAGTCTTCGGGTCGGGAGCGGCCCGACCCTTGGTTGGACGCCTGGCAACAGGCAGGTCTGGCGATCTGGCGACAACTTGAAGCGGAGCCGTTCCCGAACGGCCCGGCTGTCGCCGCAGCTACCGCGGCGGCGGTGAGAGCAAGCGGCGGCCCGTTGGTGGTGGGAGCGTCCAGCGCGATCCGCGACCTGGACCTTAGCCCGGCACCCGGCTGTCCGATCCATGACCCGCACCACCCTCGCTTCGGCCGACCAGGCGATACCGGCCATGCGAGCCACAGTGATCGCCCCGCCAGCGCCCACCGGGCGAACCGCGGCGACCAGGCCGCCCGCACCGCCGACCCCGACCGCCCCGCCACGGCCGACCGTGTGAACCCTGCCAACCAGGCTACCCGCGCAGTCGATCCGGACCCTGTCGCCTGCGCCGCCGATCCCCGCCGACCCGGCCGTCCCGGCGACCTGGCGCACCCGGAACACGGGTTGTCGTCTGACGCAAACCCGTGTTCCTTCGGCCCAGTGCTCGCCATGCGGGGGCTGGCCGGGATCGACGGCACCGTCAGCTTCGCCGGAGGCGTCGCTTTGGCTCTCAGCGAACCCGTGACCGTCCTGCTGGGCGACCTGGCGCTGGCGCATGACGCCGGAGGGCTCGCCATCCCCGACCGCGAGCGCCGCCCGAACCTTCGCGTCGTGGTCCTCGAAGACGCTGGTGGGGCCATCTTCGAGACCCTCGAACCGGCCGGACCCGACCTCGAACCGGCCTTCGAGCGCTTCTTCGCCACCCCCCTGAGGCTCGACCTGGCGTCCTTGGCAGCCGCCTACGGCGCGAGCTTCACCAGGGCTCGCACTGCGGACGAATTGGCCACCGCGCTTCGCGAACCGATCCGCGACATTAGCCTGGTCGCCGTGCCGTTGGAGCGTTCCGGGCGCCGGGGTCTCGAGGCCCAGATTGTGGAGCTTTCGAGAAATGCCCTGGAGTCTCCCAGCAACTTCACAGCTTTACGGGAGGATTCATCCAGGAAGGCGCGGTTTGATAGACGATGACTTACATGAATGGTGACCCGGAAAGGACACGACATGAGCGATGAGCCCCGACCGACCCCCGGCGGCGATTCCCAGGACGCCCATGAGCAGGGCTTAGAGCAAGGCGACGGGCAGGCCCAGCGCCAGCCCACCGAGCAACCGACCGCCCGGCCAATCGAGCAGCCCCCCACGTCCGGCGCCCCGTCCGGCGGCGAGCAGGCCCCCGCGTCCTTCCCCTGGCAGCCGTTGGTGCCACGCGACGAACCGGCCAACCCGCCCTTCTCCGGCGCGCCTTCCGCCAGCGCCGAACCGTCTGCGTCGGGCATTGGGGAACAGGCACCGCAGAGCGCGCCCCAGGGGTCCAGTCCGCCGATGCCGCCGTCCCGGCCCGCCCCCGTGCCCGCAGGCCCGCAGCCGGTCGGCTCGCAGCCCGCGCCTCCGATACCAGTCTTCCCACCGGTGTCCTCGACCAGTCCGCCGCGGTCCTACCGCGCCGGCGCCGAGGGCCAAGGCCCCGCTCCGGAGCAGAGCCCGGCCCCGTACCCGTCGGCTGGCCAGAACCAGAGCGCGAGGGCCGGTCAAAGCCCAGTCTCATACCCTCCCGCCGGGCAGGGGCAGCGACAGGGCCAGAGCCAAGGCACGAATCAGAGCCCGGTCTCGTACCCGCCTGCCGGGCCGAGCCAGGGTCCAGGCCCAGTCTCATACGCGCCGACCGGGTCGGTTCCGCAATCCTATCCGCCCGCCTCGCCGCCGCCGCAGCAGCGGCCCGGTCAGCACGCCGCGCCGGGTCCTTCGGTTGGCCCGGCCGCGCCCGGCGCGCCGACCGCTCCAGGCGTGGACGAGTCGCGGGCCTGGCAGGCGTCGCAGCGTCCAGGGCCGGGTCCGGTCGCGTCGTCTGCGACGCCGCCGATCCCGCCCCGGACGGCGTCGCCTTATCAGGCTCCCACCTACTCTCTCGGGGGCGGCCCGGTGCCGGTGACTGCCCCGGCGGCATCGTCCATGCCGAGAATCGAAGTCGAGCCGGACGAACCCGCGACCGAGTACACAAGACCCAAGAAGGCCGTTACCCGGGCTGGCGCCTGGTCTATCGGACTGGTCGCGGCCCTGGTCGCGGCGGCGCTGGCGGCTGGCGGCACCTACGTGCTGACCAGCCAGGACGATCCGGTGGTGACCGCGCCGCCCGTCAACACCACGACCAGTTCGGCGGTGACGGGCCTGACCTCGGGCCAGAACGTGCCCTCGATACCTCCGGACGCCTACGACGGCGAGTCGCCGCAATGGAACGTGGTGGCCGCGCAGGTCCAGCCGACCGTCGTGGCGATGCAGATCGACGCGGGCAACGCGCTGGGCTCGGGCGTGATCATCAATTCGCAGAAGGGCTACGTGGTGACGAACAACCATGTCGTCAGCGGTTCGAGGACCATCGACGTGGTGTTGTGGGACGGCCGCATCTTCAGCGGTAACGTCCTCGGCACCGATCCGACCACCGATCTGGCGGTGGTGGAGATTGTCGATCCCCCGAGCGGCCTGGTGGAGGCCGAACTCGGCAACTCCGACGAGGTGGTGGTGGGCGAACCGGTCATGGCTGTCGGCAATCCGTTGGGCCTCGACAACACCGCCACCACGGGTATCATCTCGGCTCTCAACCGGCCTGTGGCGACTTCAGACGCGACCGGTTCCGATGGCGCGGAGGTGGTCACCAATGCCATCCAGGTCGATGCCGCCGTCAACCCGGGCAACTCCGGCGGGCCGTTGTTCGACTCGAAGGGTCGGGTGATCGGCATCAACAGCTCCATCGCCTCGCTCGGCTCGTACGGGGGCGGGTCTGGGAACATCGGCCTGGCTTTCGCCATCCCGGTCAACCAGGTCAAGAACGTGACCAGCCAGCTGATCGAGAGCGGCGTGGCCGCCCATCCTTTCCTGGGCGTCACCTCGGGCGACACTGTTGTGACAATCGACGGCGTCAAGCGGGCGGGCGCGGCCCTGAAGTCCGTCGAGCCGGGGACCCCCGCCGCCGAGGCGGGGCTCAAAGTTGGTGACGTGATCGTGGCTGTCGACCAGCATCCGATCAGCGGCGCGGTGTCGCTGACCGCATGGATCAGGTCGTACCTGCCCGGCGATCAGGTGGTGCTGACAGTGATGCAGGGCGGCAAGGCCAACGATGTCACGATCACACTGACGACCCGGCAGGACTCCTGACTCGCTCAGGAGTGGGCCAGGCCGAGCGCTTGGCGCATCGGCGCCAGTTTGGCCTCGGTCTCGGCTAGTTCGGCCAGCGGGTCGGAGGCGGCCACTATCCCGCCTCCCGCCCACAGCCGCGCCTCGCGCCGGTCGGAGCTGAGCTGGGCGCAGCGCAGGGCTATGCCCCATTCGCCGTTGCCGTTCGCGTCGATCCAGCCGACCGGCCCGCTGTAGCGCTCGCGGTCCCGACCCTCTAACTGATCGATCACTTGGGCGGCGCGGGCGGCCGGGGTCCCGCAGACGGCGGCGCTCGGGTGCAGGGCCGCCACCAGCGTGAGCGCTCCGGGAAGGCGACCGGTGCGGGTCCTCTTGAGCTCGCCCACCACCTCGGTGGCCAGGTGCATCACGTTGGGCAGGTGCAGGACGGACGGGATGTCCGGCACCGCGAGCTCGTCCACGAACGGCTCCAGCGCCGCCACCACGGAGGCGACCGCGAACTCGTGTTCTTCGAGGTCCTTCGAGGACCGCGCGAGCGCGGCGGCGCGGGCCAGGTTCGCTTGGTCGGAGCCGGAACGGCGGATGGTCCCCGCC
>JAISCU010000151.1 GCA_031265345.1 Bifidobacteriaceae bacterium | reverse complement strand
AGGAGATGGACCGGCTCAAGAAGGAGGGCATCCACGTGCCCGCCGCGTGGCATCCCGACTGGAACTACACCATCAGGCCGCCCGCCCAAAAGCGCAATAAATAATCGGCGCGTCCTTAGTAGCATCCTCACAAATAATCGGCGTGGGAGTGGTCGGAGCCCAGGTCTGACGCGCGCGGGTTCAGGAGATAACCTCCAATGGTGTCACGACATGTCTTCATCACGGGAGCCAACCGGGGGATCGGCCGGGCGATAGCGCGGGCCTTCTTCGACCTGGGCGATAACATCTCGACGGTGGACCGGCAGGGGAGCGGGCCCCAGATCGAAAGCCCAGGCATCGAGGGGGACCGCATCGCGGCGCTCAAAGGCGACATCACCGACACCGACCAGGTGGGCCAGGCTTTCGACCAGGCCGAGTCCAGGTTCGGCAAGGTCGAGGTCCTGGTCGCCAACGCCGGGATCGTCAGGGACCAACTGCTGATCAGGATGTCGGACCAGGACTTCGCCGCCGTCATGGACGCCAACCTGGCTGGCGCCTTCCGCTGCGTGCGCCGAGCCGCCCTGTCGATGGTCCCGCGCCGCCGAGGGGCCATCGTCCTGATCGGCTCCGTGGTGGCCGCGATCGGCGGCGCGGGCCAGGCCAATTACGCCACCTCGAAGGCCGGGCTGGTCGGTCTGGCCAGGTCGGTCGCCCGCGAGGTGGGCGGACGGGGCATCACCGCCAACGTGATCGCACCGGGGTTCATCGAAACGGACATGACAGCCGCGCTGCCGCCCAAGACCCAGGAGGCGTACCGCGCCCAGATTCCGGCGCGCCGTTTCGGCACGGTGGACGATGTCGCCCAGGCGGCCACGTTCCTGGCCTCGGCTCCGTACATCAATGGGGCCGTCATCCCAGTCGACGGCGGCCTGGGGATGGGCCATTAGGCGCACCAGGCCCACCGGTGTCCGAGGGCCGCACGCGGGATCGGCGCGAAGGAATGGCGCGAAGGACCCGCACCAAGGACCCGCGCAGAGAACCGCGCCAAGCGCCCGCACAGACAATCGAGAGGATAGCGAATGGCATTGCTGACAGGAAAGACCTTGCTGGTCACAGGCGTGTTGACGGACAGATCGATAGCGTTCGAGGTCGCAAGGATCGCCCAGGACGAGGGTGCCCAGGTCATCCTGACCGCCTTCGGGAAGGGCGCGCGCCTCACCGCCGCCACCGCCAAGCGTCTGCCCAGGCCAGCCCCCATCGAACAACTCGACGTCACCGACCCGGAGGACCTCGGCTCGCTTGCGGGGCGGCTCGGCGTCCACACCGACTCGCTGGACGGAGTGGTCCATTCGATCGGCTTCGCCTCGGAGCGGATCATGGGCGGCAATTTCCTCGCGGCCGACTGGGATGACGTCGCCACGTCGATCAAGACCTCGGCCTACTCTCTGAAATCTCTGGCGGTGGCCACCCTGCCGCTATTGGCGAAGGGCAGCGGGATTGTCGGGCTGACGTTCGACGCCCGCTACGCCTGGCCCGTCTACGACTGGATGGGCGTGTCGAAGGCCGCGTTGGAGGCAACCGCCCGCTACCTGGCGCGCGACCTGGGGCCGCGCGGTATCCGCGTGAATTTGGTCAGTGCCGGGCCGTTGAGGACGGTCGCGGCCACGTCGATCCCCGGATTCGACCAGATGGAGGGGTTGTGGCCGGATCGGGCGCCCCTGGGATGGGACTCGACCGACCCGGAGCCGGCCGCGAGGGCGGTGGTCGCCCTGGCCTCCGACCTGTTCCCGGCGACCACCGGCGAGATCGTCCACGTCGATGGCGGCGTGCATGCCATGGGCCAGTAACTTACAATCGCCTGATGGACCGGACACTCATGTTGGTGCGTCACGCCAAAGCTGGCGGCGGCGACGGCGGCTCCGATGCCGACCGGCCGCTGACCGAGCTGGGCTACGAACAATGCCGCGTGGTCGCGCGCGAGATGTCCGGGGTGGGGCTCGATCCCGAGTCCGCCCTGGTCTCGACCGCCCGCCGCGCCAAGCAGACGTTCAACGCGATGGCGGCGGCCGCCGATTGGCAGATCGAGCCGGATTTGCAGCGGGAACTGTACGCCGGTTACGTCGAGGACATGTTGGAGGCGATCCGCGCCATCGATCCCGAGTGCGGCACGCTGATGGTGGTGGGCCACGAGCCGACCATGTCCGCGACTGCCTACAAGTTGGCCGGTCCGGGTTCTATGCCCGATGCCGTGACAAGGGTCCGGCGCGGTCTCCCGACCGCAGGGGTGGCCGTCATCCAAGTTGACGGGCCGTGGGAGTCGGTCGGCCTGGAGCCGACCATCCTGCGCTGGGTGCTCACCCCGTTGGCTTAACGCCACTTGCGCGCGGCGCACTCACCACCAAGACACGCTGGAGTCCTCGCCGGGTCGTTCCCGTTCGACTCGCATGACGACGGTTGCAGGCGGCTCGGAGGCGACCAGCAGCAGTCTTGCGCGGGTGACTAGCGCGTCGGCGCAGCCGAATCCGGGAAGACTGCGGTCCTCGATCCGGACCGCCAGGGTCCACTGGCTCCCGTCGGCGTAGACTCCTTGGATCCTGAGCCCGTAGCAGGAGTCCGGAAGGTAGGTGGGGTAGAACATCAGCGCCGTGTGGCCGGAAGGGATGTCTGGGAAATCGACCACCTTCGGCGGCTCGTCCAAGCCGGACTCGCTGCGTGAGGCGGTCTCCGCCAGAATGTCCTGAGCCCCATCGGGTCCGGTGACGATCCGGACCCAGCCCCGGTCGTATCCGGCCGGGGACCAATAGGTGTAATCGAAAGGGGCTGTCTCGAAACCCAACGCCCGACCTTCGACGTCCGCTGGCCTGCCGGAGCACCCCGCCAGTCCTGCGGTCAGCGCCATTGCGGTGGCCGCCGCCAGCGCTCTGCATAGCGTCCTGCGCAGCCGCCTGGATGGAACTCCGGATGGATCCCTGGCCACAGTTCTATGATCCAGGTTCGACAGCGGCGCTTTCTGGGACAACGGTGTTTCTTGGGGCCGACGTCTTGTGCAAATGCATCCGTCCAATGTCTGGATGACGCCAAGGTCGCAGTTCACGCCCGGACCGGTCGGCTCCGGCGCGCGACAGGGCTGAAACGCGACCTTCGAGGGTTCGTGGCCGACCCGGCTCCGCTCGACCGGCCCTCATCCGATGCAACGCCTGATGACGCCCCCGGCTCAGGCGTGGAGCAGGCGGGCCAGGGTCTCGTAGCGGCTCTGCCACCCCCAGTCCCGCTCGATCCATTGGCGCCCGGCGGCGCCCATGGCCACAGCACGCGAGGGATTGTCCAGCAACTCGATGATCCGGGCGGCGGCGGGGCGCCAGTCCCGGCCATCGACCAGGAAACCGGTCTCGCCCGGAAGGACCGCCTCCGGCGCGCCGCCGGAGTCGCCGACTATCACCGGCACCGAAGCCGCCTGAGCCTCCAAGTAGACGATCCCCAACCCTTCCACTTCCAAGCCGAACAATCGCGATCGGCAGGGCATCGCGAACACCGAAGCGGCCTGGTAGAGCCCGGCCATCCGCTCGGTCGGGACCGCTCCGGTCAGGACGATCGAGCCCGCTGCCGGGCTCTCGGCTGCCAGGCGGCGGAGCCTGCGCTCGTCGGGTCCGGTTCCGGCTATCACCAAAGTGGCGTCCGGGTGGGACGCCGCGACCCGCGGCCAGCCGCGGATCAGCTGGTCCTGGCCCTTGCGCCGGACCAGTCGGGATAAGCACAGGACCGCAGGGCCGCCTCCCAGCCCCAACGCGGCGCGGGCGGCCGACCCGGCGGCATCGTCCATGGGAAGTTCTTGGGGCTCCGAGGGCAAGTTGACCCCGGGTGCCAGGCGTGCCATGCGGCGGCGGGCGCGAGGAGGCAACGCGCGTGCGATGCGGCGCCCGGTGTAATCCGTGATGTACGTGACCACGTCAACCCCGTCGCCGATTCGTCGCAGGACTCGCCGCGTGCCAGGGAAGGCCGCCCACCAGACCTCGTGGCCGTGAGTGGTGGCCACGATGCGGCCGGGCTCGACCAGGCGGCGCAAATCGTGGGCCATCAGCGCGAGCGGGGCGGCGGCGCCGAACCAGACGGCATCGGCCCGCACGTCGCGCGCCACGGCGGCCGCGCGCCGGGTGACCTCCGCGGTCGGCAGCAGGATGCGCGCGGGATGGCGGACCACTTGGTACGGCAGGGCGGCGTCAGCCCGTGCCAGTTGGGCGGGCGTGAACGGCGCCCGGGTCGATGTGAGGACCGTCACGTCGGCGGGCGGGAACCGGTTCACCAGTTCGGCGACGAACGTCTCGATCCCGCCCAGCCGCGGCGGGAAATCATTGGTCACGACCAGGGTGTGCACGCCCCCAGCCTAGCTTTCGGCGGTTCGGCGCTCATGAAGCCAGGGGTTGAACGTCTGCACGCCCAGCGTGTCGAAGTCGCGGGTGTTGCGAGTCGCCACCGTCAATCGGTGCACTTGGGCCGTGGCGGCGATGAGCGCGTCGCGCTCGGGGCGGGGATCGGACGCGTGAAGGTCCGCCGCGGCCAGCGCCGCCGCAAGGTCGACCGGCAGGATGCGGCCCTTGAAGGCGTCGAGGACAGACGCGCTGAACCAGGCACGCAGTCGTCGGCCCTGGTCGGGATCGCGGCGTTCTTTTCGGGAAATCCCGATGGCCAGCTCCATCACTGTGATGGCGCTCAACCAATGGTCGGCAGGGTCCTCAGATTCCGCCCAGTTGGCCACGCAAGGGTCGATCCGGTGATCCGGCTTGCGCAATTCGCTGACCACGTTGGTGTCCAGCAGCATCCTCATTGCAGGTCCGGCGACTGGAGGCGGAGGTCGAGCCGAGGCGGCTCGAACGCGATGTCGTCGTCGGCGGCCAGCACCTGCCGCAGCGAGCGGGCTCGGCCCACAGCGTGTTCATAGTCCTCGCGGGACAGCAACACATGCGTTGTTCGGCCCCTTGAGGTGATGAACACCGGTTCATCCGAGGCCGCTCTCTTGGCGGCGCTGACGTCGCGGTTGAAGTGTTGCGCTGACATGGAACTCATCCGGCCCTCCTCAAGGCGGGTGTGCACACCTACCTGCCTACTTTACGCTCGATCCGGCGGCGTTTGCTAACAAGCGGCCCGCTTCGCACGGCGTCGGTCGTGACCAACGTCACAGCTCCGAGAGCGGCTGAACGACCCTCGCCGGAGGTCTGGAACAGTAGACTGGAAGGACCCCGATGAAACGCATATGCGGCTCGCCCCCGGCGGGCCGCGACCTCGGAGGGACCTGATGGCGGCACGATTCAAGGCACGGCGGCTTCTTGGGATCATCGCGTTGAGCGTGTTCGGCGGTGGGGTCGGAGCCGGATGCGGCGGCCCGGACGATTCGTCGCCGTTCGACGGCGCGCTCGAATTGGATGGGCGCGATGTCGCGCTGACGGACATAGTGCAGGCACCGTTGGCTCCGGATGGGACCGCCTTCACCGTGTCCGCCCCAGGCGCCGGGGACATCTTCTTGCTGGGCACCCGCAAGGATCGCGAGGCGCTGGAGGTGTCGGCTTGCTCGGTCGGAGACCAGCCTTTCGACGTGGCCAGCGTCAAGGTGATGAACCTGCCCAACCCGCGTGGCGACGCCAAGTCCGACGAGTCCACCTTCTTCACCTTCGGCCGAGCCTCGGTGACCGAGGCGGCCGACTATTCGGTTCGATGCGAGTTGCCGGACGTCAGGGAGCTCCTGGTGGCGTACATCCCCGGATGACTGAACTGGGCCCCGAGCGACGGAACGGGTCCGCGAGCGGCTGAGAGAGTCCGCTTCGCTGGGAATCTCCGGAGCGGCGGCGCCTGCTCGCGCGGACCATTTCCGGCGCCGGTTCCCAGCCCGTGAGACCAGGCCGGTCGCGGCCCGACGACTGCGCGGCATCGTCACATAATGATCCCAACGGCGGTTGACGACAGCCTTGGGAGGAATAATGGGATTTCTGGCCGGGATACCGGAAGGCTGGCAGTTCGCGCTGCAACTCGGTCTGGTGCTAGCGTGCCTGTTCTATGGCGCCCGCAAGGGTGGGATGGCGCTGGGGTTGCTGGCCGGGATCGGACTGCTGGTACTGGTGTTCGTCTTCCGGATGCAGCCGGGCGAGCCGGCCATCACCGTCATGCTGACCATCATCGCGGTGGTGGCGGCGTCCGCGACCCTTCAGGCGGCGGGCGGCCTGGACGTGATGCTCCAACTGGCGGAACGATTGTTGCGCCGCCATCCCAAGTACATCTCGATTCTGGCGCCGCTCATCAGCGCTGGGCTGACCATTCTGTGCGGGACCGGCCACACTGTCTACACCTTGCTGCCGATCGTCTACGACGTGGCGATCAAGAACGGCATCCGCCCGGAGCGGCCCATGGCGGCGGCTTCGGTGAGCGCCCAGATGGGCATCATGGCCAGCCCGGTCTCGGTGGCGGTGGTGTCCCTCACGGCCATCCTCCAGAAGGCCGACGTGAAACTGCCGCACTTCGATGGCTACCTGGACCTGATCAAGATTTCGTTGCCGTCGACCCTGCTAGGGGTGGTGGCGATCGGCATCTTCTCCATCTTCAGGGGCAAGGACCTCGACAAGGACGAGCGCTTCCAAGCGTTGATCGCGGACCCCGAGAAGCATTCCTACGTCTACGGCGAGGCGACCACCCTGCTGGAGACGCGCCTGCCGAAGCGGGCCTGGGCGTCCATGTGGATCTTCCTGGGAGCGGTCGCCGTGGTCGGCCTGATGGGCGCGTTCGAGTGGCTGCGCCCGGCCTGGGAGGTGGAGGGCCAGACGCAGCGCCTGGACATGGTGGCGACCATCCAGATCTTCATGCTGCTGGCGGGCGCGGCGATGATCATCTTCACCCGCGCAGACGCCACCAAGATCGCCAAGAACGAGATCTTCCGCTCCGGCATGATCGCGTTGGTGGCCGTCTTCGGCATCTCCTGGATGGCGGAGACCATGTTCACAGCCCACATCCCGATGATCCAGGCGAGCGTGGGGGAGTGGGTCAAGCACATGCCATGGATGTACGCCGTCTTACTGCTGCTGGTCTCGAAGTTCGTCAACTCGCAAGCCGCAGCGCTGGCCGCGTTCGTGCCGGTGGCGCTGGCGGCGGGAGTCTCGCCGGGCCTGGTCCTGGCCTTCGCCTCGGCCGGGTACGGCTACTACATCCTGCCGACCTACCCGTCCGACCTGGCCGCGATCCAGTTCGACCGCTCCGGCACCACCCACATCGGCAAGTTCGTGATCAACCACTCGTTCATCATTCCGGGGTTGCTCGGCGTGACGGTGGCCTGCATCTTCGGTTATCTGTTCACGGCCATGTGGGGGTACCTGTAGTCGGCGGCCTGGTCGGCCCGAACCAGAGTTGGGGACAGTCCCTAACTCAGGTTCCACCAGGACATCGGGAAGACGTTAGGACATTTGCACGATGCCGCCGGGTCGGCCTGGCCGCGCCCACCGGCGCCCGCCCGTGCGGCTGGGCAGTCGGGCGGTCGGGCAGCCGCTACCAGCCCCAGTGGCGGCGCTGCGCGGCGATGGCCCAGGCCTCGATCCGGGCGAGGTCGGCGCGCGGCGCCAGGGGAGTGCGGCCCTGGTCGA
>JAISCU010000052.1 GCA_031265345.1 Bifidobacteriaceae bacterium | reverse complement strand
TCGCCACCCAACTGCTCGCCCTGACCGCCGCCGTCTGGCACAACGAACGCTCAGGCGCTCCGGTCCTGCGCTCACTGACCGCCTACGACCACTGACACCCCCTGGAATAGATCATCTAGTCAGCGCGTTCCGTGTGGGCGGAGACGCGCGCAAAACCCCGGACTCGAGTCGAGGGGTCATGGAGAACAGCGGACTCGATGAGGTCGGCCGCGCAAAACCCCGGACTCGATGAACAATGGCGCGCAAACCAGCGGAGTCGATGAACAACTGGGCGCGAATCGACGGACTCGGCGCGGGCGCGCCTCTCGTGGCGGGCACCCGACCACCAGCCAGGCAACGACATGGACAGGCCCGCAGCCGGCTAGGCGGCATCGGGCGGAGGTGTCCGCAAGTCCCTGCAACTCGGCTCGGGGGCGAGTTGGGGCCGCTTGCGGACAAGCCCTGGATGGGGCGCCGGGACTCCCGACGCGCTGACCTGCGGGGACGCTGAGGGCCTGTTGGGCGGCATCGGGCGGCGGTGTCCGCAAGTCCCTTCAACTCGGCTCGGGGACGAGTTGGGGCCGCTTGCGGACAAATCCGGCCCGCTCCCGGGTGGCCACGCCCGTGACACGCCCGGACACGCCTCAAGACTTCCACGACCCCAGGTCGCGCACCTCCAGGGGCAGGCCGCTGGCCGCCAGCGCCGCCTCGACCTCGCCGCGCAGCTCCGGTGGCAGGGCGACCTCCAGCGTGGTCGTCTCGCCATAGACCACTTGTCCGATGCCGATCGCCGGGCTCCCCGCCGAAAGGTTGCGTAGGAGGTGCTCGGCCCGCCCGGCCGCGCCAGCCGCGACCGCGATCTCCAGGTGCGCCAGCACTTCTTCGACCCGGAACTCGGCCAGGGCCAACGCCGCCGCCACACCCCCGGCGTACGCCCTGATCAGGCCACTCTTGCCAAGCAGTGTGCCGCCGAAGTAACGGGTCGAGACAGCCAGAACGTCACTGACGCGCTCGCGCCTGAGGACCTCCAACATCGGTACCCCGGCCGTCCCCGCGGGCTCGCCATCGTCGCTGGAACGCTGGACGGCGGCATCGTCCCCTATGACCATCGCGTAGGCGTGATGACGGGCGCCGTAGTCCTGGCGGCGGACGGCGGCGATCTGGGCCTTGGCGGCGGCTGGATCGGCCATCGGGAACAGCCGTGTGATGAAACGCGACTTCTTGATCACTTCGGCGGATGTCACTTCGCCCGCGAGGTATCGCAGCCCCATGCGTAGAACCATATAGGCTGATCGGGGAAGGAGAGATGGACGTTGAGCGCTGAACCGGCCGGTCGCACTGACCGGATCGTGACCGTCCCCAATGCCATCTCGGCGTTGCGGCTGTGCCTGGTGCCGGTGTTCATCTACCTCGTGATCCGGCACAGCGACGTCTGGGCCATCGCGGTGCTGGCGTTCTCCGGCGTGACCGACTGGCTGGACGGAGTGGCGGCACGCAAGCTCAACCAGTACTCGAACCTGGGGCGGTTGCTCGACCCTGCGGCGGACCGGCTGTTCATACTCTCGACGGTGTTCCTGCTCGGCTGGCGGGAGATCGTGCCGTGGTGGCTGGTGGCGCTGCTGGCGGCCCGTGAGGGGGTCATGGGGCTGGCGCTGCTGGTGCTGAAGTCGAAGGGGATCGACCCTCCGGCCGTGGTCTTTGTCGGCAAGGTCGCCACCTTCGCATTGATGTACGCCTTCCCGCTGTTGTTCCTGGCCCAGGTCTCGAATCCTTTGGCGCACAACGCCGCCTGGGTGGTCGGATGGGCCTGCGCCATCTGGGGACTGGTTCTCTACTGGGTCGCCTGCGGCGCCTACCTGATCGAGACCTACCGCGCGCTGCGCCAACCGCGCCGCCCGAGTCTGCGGGCCTGAGCCGTGCGGCGTCCCGACGAGTCGATGACCCTGCTGACCGAGGTCACCGCGCGCCCGCTCGACGGCGGCTACGCGGAGGCCGCCAGGCGCAAAGCCGCTGGCGAGAGCCCGGTCTGGCCGGGGCGCTGGGCGCTGGTGCTGGTCGCGGCGCTGGCCCTCGGCCTGGCCGCGACCTGGGGCGTGAGGGCGCTGCGCAGCCCCGGCGAGGCCGAGCAAAGAACCCGCCTGGCGTTGGAGAACCGGGCGGCGGACACCCAGACCCATCTGGTCGCCCTGCGCGAGCGGACCAACGAACTGGCCGCCCAGGTCGAGGCGTTGGAGAACCAGGCCCTGTCCCGGATGGACCCGACAGCGGCGGCGCGGGCGCGGGCACTGGCCATCGCGGCCGGATCGATCCCGGTCGGCGGCCCCGGACTGGTGGTCACCGTGAGCGAGGACGCCGCCGCCATCGCCGCCGGCTCCGACGACGCCCGCATCCGGGCCGGCGATCTGCGCATCGTGGTGGGGGCTCTGTGGGAGTCGGGCGCCGAGGCGATCGCCGTGGGCGGGGTCCGATTGGCTTCCAACACGGCCATCCGCGACGTCGGGGATCAGGTCCAGGTCGGTTTCGAGTCCTTGGGCGCGCCGTACGACATCTGGGCCATCGGGCCGGCCGAGCAGATGCAGGTCGGCCTCGCCTCCGGCCGGGCGGCGGATCGGATCAGCCTGTTGAAGGGCTACCTCGGCGCCACGGTGGACATCCAGACGGCCGCCGAATTGGAGTTGCCCGCCTCCGCCTTGGCCGCCCGCCTGGAGCACGCCGACTTGGACGGCTTGGACGACTTGCGCAGCTTGGAGGGCGCGGTGGGCGCGGAGGACTCGCGGTACCTGCAGGACTTGGGGGAAGGGAGTAACCAACCTTGATCGCGCTATTGGGCCTGGCGGTCGGAGTGCTGCTGGGCATGGCGACCCAGACCGACGTGCCAGCTTTCCTGGTGCCGTATCTGCCGATAGCCGTGGTGGCGGCGCTCGACGCCCTGGCTGGGGCGGCCCGTGCCCTGCTGGACGGGCTCTTCGACGACCGCGTCTTCGTCGTCTCGTTCGTCTCGAACGTGCTGGTGGCGGGGCTATTGGTGTTCATCGGCGACCAGCTCGGCGTGGGCTCCCAGCTCTCGACCGCCGTCCTGGTGGTCCTGGGCATCCGAATATTCTCCAACGCCGCCTCGATCCGGCGGAAGCTGTTCCGGGCATGAGCGAAGACCGCGTGGGCGGGACAGCCGGCACTTCGCCCCGCGACCCTGACAGCATCTCAGAGAACGCCTCCGCCGCTTCTGGTGGCGTCGTTGAGACCGCCGCTGAGGCTCCCCGCAACGAGGACGGTTCTGGGGACCCGCCGCGGGGCGGCTCGGAAGCCATATCCGATTGGACGATGCCGTCCGGCCAGGCTCCAGCGTCCGGTCCGTCTCCGCCCGCCAAGGCTCAGCGCCGACCGCCCACCCAGGGCTCGGCCGCGTGGCGGCGCCTGGGGCGGGCGATGCGCCCGCGCCTGACCAAAGCGCAGGTGACGACCGGCTTGCTCTGCCTGGTTCTGGGATTCGGGGCAGCCACGCAGGTCAAACAGGTCGGCAAAGCCGACTTCTCGAAGCTTCGGCAGGACGAACTGATAGAGGTCTTGGACCAATTGGACGCACAGACCGCCCGCCTGGAGTCTGAGAACGTCGCCCTGCAGGGCGAGCGGGACCGGCTGGAATCGGACCAGACCAGCCAGCAGGCGGCCGCCGAAGCCGCCCGCCAGCGCGCCGAGGTGCAGGGCATCTTGGCGGGCACCATCGCGGCCGAAGGCCCTGGCATTGCCCTGACCATACGGGATCCCGACGGCAAGCTGACCGCCGCCGTCGCCTATCTGCTGGTCGACGAGCTGCGCAACGCCGGGGCCGAGGCGATCTCGGTGGGGACGGTGAGGGTGGTCGGGTCGACCTATTTCGAGGACTGCCCCGAGGCGGGCTGCCTAATGGTCGACGGCACGCGCCTGCAGCCGCCCTACGAGTGGCTGGCCATCGGCGACGGAGCGACTCTGGAGCCCGCCCTGTCAGTGCCCGGCGGCGCTCTGGCCGCCGTCAGGACCCTCGGCGGATCGTCCTCGTTGTCCAGCCAGGACTTGGTCCGAATCACAGCAATTCGTTCGCTGAGCCCAACGCGGTACGCTACCGCGCTAGAGTGACTATGGGACTGAACTCGACCGGAAGGGGTGATGAAAGTGGAGCCGAACTCAGGACAAGCTTTTGGCACTGACTCTACCCAGGCCATCGGCGGGCTAGCCGAATTCGACCTCGACGCGCCGCTGGGCGAGGGCTTGAGCCCGCAGGCGCAGGCCGCCATCGACGCGCTGCCCGCGACCTCCGCGCTGTTGGTGGTGCAACGGGGTCCGAACGCCGGATCGCGCTTCCTGCTCGACGCCGATTCGACCACCGCCGGCCGTTCCACCAAGTCCGACATCTTCTTGGACGATGTCACCGTCTCGCGCCGCCACGCCACCTTCGGCCGCGAGGGCTCCGATTTCGCGGTGCGCGACCTGGGCTCCCTGAACGGCACCTACGTCAACCGGGAGCGGGTCGATGAAGCGTTGCTCCGGGGCGGCGACGAGGTCCAGATCGGCAAATACCGTCTGACGTTCCATCCGTCCCCCTCCAGGCCGGCGTGAACGGGGCGGTTCGCGCGCGATCCTGGCCGGCGGGGCTGAGCCATCGCGCGAGTTATTCGATCTCCGCGGTTCTGGAGGCGCTGCGTGGCGAGTTCCCAGGTCTGACCGTCTCGAAACTGCGTTATCTGGAGGACCAGGGGTTGCTGGCACCAGAACGGACCGCCGCCGGGTACCGCCGCTACTCCGAGGCCGATGTCGAGCGCGTCGCCTGGGTCCTGACCCAGCAGCGCGACCATTTCTTGCCGCTCAAGGTGATACGGGCGCGCCTGGAGGCGTTGGACGCCGCCGGCGAGACGCACACCCTGGCCGCGCCGCGCCGCCCGCGAGCCCTCCCGATAGACCCGGAGGACGTGGCCACCGTCACCGGCCAGGAGCGCGAGACCGTTGAAGCGGTCGCCAAGGCTGCGGGGGTCGATTCGCGGACCGCCGATGGCGCGCTCATCCAAGCCGTCGAGGCCGTGGCGGACTTGGCGCCCTTCGGGCTCGAGCTACGGCATCTCAGACCGGTCTTCCACTCGGCGCAGCGCCAGGTTGAACTGGTCGCCCTGGCGACCGCCTCTAGACGTGACGCGGCCCCCGAATGCGCCGACGCGATGGCCCGCCTGGCCGCCGCCCTGGTGCGCCTGAAAGCCGCCCCTCTCTAAGCCGGGGGACGGTTCCGTGTTTACGCAGTTCAGACGGTTGCCGCAGCCGGGTCCACACGCGCTGTACGATTCCGCGCGGTCGTCTTGCAGTCCGGCCGGGCGAGTCGCCCAACTGTGGGCGGCCGCCGCGTCACGGGCCGAGCTTGTCGATGGGGACCACATGCACGCCGTCGGGGCGTGTCTCCGCGACTCCGGCCACGCCGACGATGACCGCCAGCATGGCGGGCGCCGGCCGACCTGGGTGGGCCATCTTGGCGGCGAGTCGCTTGAGGCTCGCGGCGGCCTGGTCGACCTGCGCGTGGCCGAGCTTGACCTCGACCGCTCCCCATGTCCCATCCGCCAGCGTGATGATCGCGTCCGCCTCGAGGCCGTCCTCATCGCGATAGTAGGACAGCGACGCTCCGAGGACTTCCGCGTAGACGAATAGGTCCCGCAAGCACATCGCCTCGAAAATGAATCCCGCCGTGTTCAAGTCCGCCCGGAGCGAGGCCGGGTCCGCACCCAGCGCCGCCACGGCCAACGACGGATCGGCCAGCATGCGTTTCGGCGTCTTCCGGAGCGGTGCCCTCGACCGCAATTGGCCCTGCCAGGCCGGGACTTCTTCCAGGGTGTACAGCCGAGCCAGGTCGTCGAGGTACCGCCTGATCGTCAGGTCGGTCGCGCTCTCGCCCCAAGATTCCATCATGTCTCGGCGCAGCGTAGGCACACGGACCGGGGTGGCGGTGTGGCGAGCCAGGGAACGCAGGAACGCACGGGTCCTCGCCGGGTCGCGGCGGACGCCGGAGGCCTCAGCCATGTCCGAGTTCGCGAGGTGGTCCACGTAGCTACGGGCCAAGGCCTGGGCCTCGTCCGGGTCCAGGCCGATGACGCCCGGCCAGCCGCCCGCGCACATCCAACCGAGCACGTCTTCCAGGGACGCGTTCGAGCGCTCGGGGCGCAGCCGACCTCCCGCCAGGAGCGTTTCGAGGCGGGCCGTCCCGGAGGACTGCCCCGACTCCGCCAGCGACATGGGCCGCATACGGCGCGACACTATCCGGCCGGTCCCGGAGTGCCTCGGCCCGTCACCCCTCGGCTTGGTGGAGCCGGTCAAACAGAAGCAGCCCTTGGATGCCGTGCGGTCCACGCGGAACCGGACCGCGTCCCACAGGGCGGGTACCTCCTGCCACTCGTCCAGGAGCCGTGGGCGCCGGCCGTCCAACGCTGCCGCTGGGTCCAGTTCCGCGAGTCTGCGGTTGGCGAAGTCGCTAGCCTCGTCCATCAGGTAGAACGCCGATTCCGAGTGGTTCAGGCAGGTCCAGGTCTTGCCGCACCATTTCGGCCCCTCGAGTGACACCGCACCGAACACCCGCAAGTCACGGTCGATGATCGGGTCGATGAGCCGGTCCCGGTATCCAGGCTCCCGCAGGGTCATGACGGCGACCTCCTTCGGAACGTTGCTTTGGCGGTATTCAGTATAGGGTTTCAGGGTTCTTCAGTATACGGTTTCCGGAGATCTTGATATGCGATTTCCGGGCGGCGTTGTTATCGATCACCGGGGTCCCATGGGGCCTCGTGCCGGGAGGCCGTGTCGCTGGGCAGGCGACGTGACCGGTGGCCATCGGGCGCCCAAACGGGGGCGGTTCCGTGTTTACGCAGGCCAGGCGAGTGTCACGGGCGCGGCCCCACACCACGCACGATGCCGCGTGGTCGGCCTGTCGCGTCAGCCCCGAGCGCGACGCCCAGCCGTCGGGAGCCACCGGGGCGGTGCGCGGGGAGACGACCGAGCGACATCGTGCGCCTGGTAGAAGATGGGGAAGCGAGACTCAAGGCTGGACGCGGAACCTTCACCTGTCTGGTCACGATGCCGCTCGGTCGGCCGGGCGCGTCAGCCCAGGTCTTTTCGCACTTGGCCGACCGGCGTCTGACCCGGAACAGCGGGCGCCGGACAGGTTCAGGTTCAAGTTGACGTTGAGACAACGGCCGGTCTTGTCGGCGTGGCGAATTGACCCGAGCGGCGCTGGCACCTAGCGTCGAGACAGCGGGTTAGCAGTAATCCCATCGAGAGAAAGCGACTCCTATGGCCCTCGACCACAACGGCCACTCGACCGAACAGGGACTCCTGTTCGGCGGGCGGGTCACCGACGAGTCAATCGGTTTCAGAGGACCGACGGCCTGTCGCGCCGCTGGCATCACCTACCGGCAACTCGACTATTGGGCGCGCACCGGGCTGGTGGAGCCGTCCGTGCGCTCGGCCACCGGATCGGGCACGCAACGGCTCTACAATTTCCGCGACATCCTGGTCCTGAAGATCGTCAAGCGCCTGCTCGACACCGGCGTCTCGCTCCACCAGATCCGCACCGCCGTCCAACACCTGCGCGAACGCGGGGTCGAGGACCTGGCCACGGTCACCCTCATGTCGGACGGCGCCTCTGTGTACGAATGCACCAACGCCGACGAGGTCTTCGACCTGGTCCAAGGCGGCCAGGGAGTGTTCGGCATAGCCGTGTCGAGGGTCTGGCTGGAAGTCGAGGGAACGCTCGCGGAACTGCCGTCCGAGAGGTCCGCCACGACGGCATCGGCAGCGGCGCCGATGGACGAATTGGCGGCCCGGCGGCGCGCTCGGCGAGTTTCGTAGTCTGAGACCTGCGTCACATCGCGGGCTTCGGCGCGAATCCGTGCCTAGCCTGAGGTGGTGGCCACATCAACTATTCACACCGGGCCGATGGCGCCATTGGTCATCTCCGTCTTCAGGTGGCTGTGGCTCGCGCAACTGGTCTCCAACATCGGCAGTTGGATGCAATCGGTCGGCGCCCAATGGATGCTGGTCGGAAGTGAGCACGCCGCCCTGCTGACCGCGCTGGTCTCGGCGTCCGCGCTGCTGCCGGTCTTCCTACTGTCCTTGCCCGCCGGAGTGCTGGCGGACTCGCTCGATCGGCGCTGGCTGCTGATCGGGTCGAACGGGTTCATGGCCCTGGCGGCGGCTCTGCTGGCGATCCTGACGTGGACCGGGAACGCCGGCCCGGCCATGGTGCTGGTGCTGACCTTCGCGCTGGGCTGCGGCGCGGCGGTGGGCGGACCCGCCTGGCAAGCCATCCAGCCGGACCTGGTGCCGCGCTACCTGATTCCGTCCGCGTCCGCGATCACCAGCGCCAACGTCAACATCTCGCGGGCGATCGGCCCGGCCCTGGCGGGCGCGCTGGTGGCCTGGTCCGGCCCGGCGCTGCTGTTCGCGATCAACGCTGTCAGTTTCGCGTCGGTCATAGTGGCCCTGGCTCTCTGGCGGGGCGTGCCGCGCTCGCGCGGGTCGGTGGGCCTGGGACCGTCCATCGTGGCCGGCCTGCGCTACGTGCGCAACGCGCCCGGAGTCCGGCGAATCGCGCTTCGATCGGCGGTTTTCGTCGTTCCGGCCAGCGCGCTGTGGGCTCTGCTGGCAGTGGTCGCGCACGGGGTCATGGGGCAGAGCTCCGGTGGCTACGGGCTGATGCTGGGCGCCCTGGGCGCGGGCGCGGTGGCGGGCGCGCTGGCTCTGCCGTCTTTGCGGGGACGGCTGTCCAACAACGCGTTGTTGCTCGGGGCCAGCGCCGTTTATGCCGTGGGTATGCTCGCGGTCGCCTTCCTGCGGTCGTTGTCAGGGGCGCTGGCCGTGCTGGTGGTGGCAGGCGTCGGCTGGGTGATAGTGCTCTCGGTCCTCAACACCGCCATGATGCTGACCCTGCCCTCGTGGGTTCGGGCGCGATCCTTGGCCGTCTACTCCATAGTCTTCATGGGCGGCCAGGGGATCGGGTCGATGGCCTGGGGCGTCGTTGCCACCTGGCTCGGCCCCGTCACGACGCTGCTGGTCGCGACCTCGCTGGTGGTGCTGGGCCTGGTGACCATGGCGGTTTGGCCTCTGTACAGGACCACCGGCACGCTTGATCGGCAGGTCGTCGCAATGCCGGAAGCCGTGGACGATGCCGCCGTCCCGGCTTCGACAGGACCCGTCTTGATCCAGATCGACTACTCCGTCACCGCCGAGGATGTGGCGGCATTCGAGCAGGCCGCGCGTGCGCTGGCGACCTCCCGGCGGCGTACCGGCGCCGTTAGCTGGGACCTCTGGCAGGACGTGTCGGACCGCGGCCGGTTCGTGGAGCAGTACACGTTGTCGACCTGGGGAGAGCATGTGGCCCAACGTGAGGAACGCATCACCGGCTACGACCGGGAGCTAGAACGTCAAGCCTTGGCCCTGGCCGCGCCCAACCCGCGCGTCAGCCATTTGGTCAGGCCTGAACACATGCCACGGACGGATCGGGGAATCGCCGTGGCCGATCAACAGAATCGAGGAGTAGTGAGATGACTCAAACCCAACCTTTGTCGAGTCCTTCAACCGATTTCCGGGGCGAGGCCCACCCTGGCGCCGGCTCTTTCGCCGGGCCTTCTGCCGGGCCTGATGCGGACCGCAGGTCAGGCCTCGGCGCCGAACCGGGTGGCGGGGCTGGTGGCGCACTTGGTGGCGGGCCTGGTACCCATGCCGGGCGTGGCCAGCGGTCCGGCTCGGTCTGGCTGCTGGGCGTGCCACTGGAGCTGAGCCCCAAGACGGTGGGGCGCTACCGGGTCTGGCTGATCATCCGGGGTCTGGCCGGCCTGGTGCTAGGCGGCCTGATCCTGTTCCGGCCGGGCCTGTCGATAGAAGCGTTCGCGCTGGTGATCGGCATCTTCCTGTGCGTGATCGGAGTGGCTCGGATCGTGATCGGCGCCGCCGATTCGGAATTCACCGCCGGCGTGCGAGTGCTCAACGTGATCCTCGGAGTGCTGCTGGTGGGGATCGGCGCGTTGGCGATCCGCAACCCGGGCTTCGGTCTGCTGGCCACCGTGCTGCTGATCGGGTTCGCCTGGATGATGGAGGGCGGGGCGACTCTGGCCCTCCTGCCTCCCCGCCATCAAGGACGCGGCTGGGCGGTGGCCTTCGCGGTGATCTCGCTGGTGGCTGGCGCGATCCTGATCATCTGGCCGGTCGAGGCGCTCCTCCCGCTGGTGATCGTGGCGGGCGCAGCCCTGCTGGTGGGCGGCATCTTCGACCTCATCAACGGCTTCACGCTCAAGGCCGACGCTCGCGCCTGACCAGCTATCACTCGCCGACGTGGTCAACTGCCAAGAGGACGGTTCCCCGTCGACTAAACAGCTGCCCAGCCTACTTCGCGGTTCCGTGATGGGTGAAGGTCGCTTCGACTTTCGGAGCGGCTGCCCGGGTCGACCGCGGGGACCCGAAATGCGGGTAGAACGCGTTCGTGGTAGCGACACTCGTGCCGCGAACCTCGT
>JAISCU010000051.1 GCA_031265345.1 Bifidobacteriaceae bacterium | reverse complement strand
AGGCGGCGACCCGTCAGGCCGCGCCGAGTTGGGCGGAACCGCCTCAGCGCATTCGGGTCGCCCTCGGCGCGCCGCTGGGACAGGCAGCGCCCGGACAGCGGCGCGGCGTCGAAGTGGGCGTCTGAATCATGCCGCCGAGGCTAACAGCCCTCAGCCGTCCGCACCCATCCGAGCCTTTACATTCCAAATCCGCCGGGGGACGGTTCCTCGCCTAGTCCGGGGACAGACCCCCGTGCCGGCTCGCCCTGGGACGGACCCCGACCCGGCTCGCCCAATAAGTCTCCTGGAGACTTATTGGGCGTACTGATGGTGGCGCGTCCACAACTGGCTGGAACTGGACCACGACGCCAATTGAAGCTCTTTCCGGACACAGCCCCAAACGCACGCCGATGCCGTGGGCGCGCTCACCTGCGCAAACGTCGGTCGTCGACCGGGCGGCATCGGGCACCTATGTCCACAAGCCCCTGGAACTCGGCCGGACCGCCAGTTGAAGCCACTTACGGACAAACTGGAGCATCGACCAGACCGCGGCGTGCGCTCAATGCGCGCTGTCGCCCCATCACAGCGCGATGCTTGACCCAGCGTTCTGGCACCCGTCCATCCGTCACACCGCTGCCGGCACGCGGGGTGCCTCGAAGGTGGCGTCGGTGCTGGCCAGGAGGTCGCGACCCTTGGTCTCCGGGGTGACGAAGGTGGTCGCGAGCGTGATCGCGCCCAGTATCAGGGTATAGATCGCGATGGGCCAGAAGGAGTCGCCGAAGGCCGCCAGCAGGGCCGCGCCGAGCATCGGGGCGACCCCTCCGGCGAGCACCGCGCTGGTTTCGCGGGCGGCCGCCACACCGATGTAGCGATGCTGGTTGCCGAACAGTTCCGGCAGGTAGGCGCACTGGGAGCCGAGCATCACACAGACGCAGCCGCCGATTCCGACCACCACCGCCAAGCACGTCGTAGCAAACGTGTGCAGCGACAGCAGGTACCACGCCGGAACGGCCCAGACGATCATCGCGACCGCCCCGATCTGGTAGACAGCCCGTCGGCCGATCCGGTCTGAGAGCTTTCCCGCCAACGGCACTATCGCCATCCCCGCGACCGATGCGGCCACGATCGCCATCATGCCCTCGGACTTGGAGACCGTAGGGCCACCCGCGAACAGCGGCCGCGCGACGTACGCGATGGCGAGAGTCTGGAAGAGGTAGGAGCCGCCGTTCTCCGCCATCCGCAGTCCGATGCCGCGCAGCACGCTCCGCCAGGACGTCGAGAGTAGCTGACGCAACGGCTTGTCAGTGACCTGATCACGCTTCTCGAGTTGCACAAAGGTTGGGCTCTCCGCCAGTTTCGCCCTGATCCAGACGGCCGTGGCGATGAGGGCCACCGAGATCAGGAACGGGACGCGCCAGAGCCAGCCCAGCAGCACCGATTCGGGGGCCATCGCCACCAGAGCGAAGACGCCGGCGGCCAACAGTGTCCCGGCGTAGATTCCGATGAACGGTATCGCGGCGATCAGTCCGCGCTGGCGCGCTGGCGCGTATTCGGCCATCAAGGTGGTCGATCCGGCCTGTTCGGCGCCGGCGCCGAAGCCCTGGGCCAGACGCAGGAGCACCAGCAGGAGCGGAGCGATCAGCCCCACGGAACTCCCGGTCGGGAGCACGCCGATCAGCGTGGACGCGCCGCCCATCAAGGCGATGGTGATGATCAGCACAGCCTTGCGACCGATCTTGTCCCCGAGCGATCCGAAGAACAATCCGCCCAACGGCCGGGCCAGGAAGCCCACGCCGAAGGAACCGAGCGACGCGACCAGGCCCCAGCCCGCGGGGAGCATGGGGAAGAACAACTTGTCGAAGATCAGGGCCGAGGCGGAGCCGTAGATGGCGAAGTCGTAGTACTCAAGTGCGCTGCCGACCGAACTCGCCAGGGTCGCGCGGCGCAGATTCTGCGCGTATTCCTCTCGATCAGCGTCACTGTTCTGGGCGCCCGCCGCAGCGGTGTGCGGGTCGTGGTTGGACATGGCTGCCTCCTTTGGCATCTCCGTTGGCCGTGATTACCCCGTCGCATCCGGCCTTCACTCTATTGAACGCTATTCATTCTATTGACCGTTAGGACCTTGGTCCGCTCCGCCGCGTCGGCTCCGGGAAAGGCTGCTGCCGGGCCAAGGACACCCCGTGAGGCAGGGAGAGACGACCGAGCGGCATCGTGCGCGGAGTACCAGTGCGGGCGGGGAGACCGATGTGTGTGGGGACCCATCCCATGCGGGCGCCTGGCACCACCGGGGCGCGGGCCAAACCCCGTTCCGCCACCCAGGCCGACCACGACACCAGAACAGGGGACAGGCCCCCGTTCTGCGGCCGAGGCCGGGACGCGGCGGCCCGGCAGGCGGACGGGCGGATCAGGAAGCCCGCGCGCTCGGCGACCAGGAGCGGCCGACCCGGCCACGGCCCCCCTTGCAATCCGCCCCCGCACCGCGACATCCCCTATGTCAGGCCAGCCGGACTCATCGGATTGGTGAGGCGCCGGGCCAAGTCGCGCAGAGCCCGGACAACCGTCGCGGCGCGGTCGGCAGGGAACTCCGACTCGCGGCCCGAGCCGACGATCAGCGAGACGGAGACAGCCCACGGGTCCCGACCCGGCCGGGCAGGCGGCACAGGCATGCCGACACCGATCACGCCGGGCGTGGATTCGCCCAGGTCGAGCGCGTAACCACGGTCGCGGTCGGCTGCCAGCTTGGCGCGGAGCTGGGCCAACCCGTCAGTCGAGCGCTCGGTCAGGCGGGGAAACGAGTACGACCGGAAGCGGGCGGCCAGGTCCGTCGCGGACAACTGCCCCAACAGGGCGCCGCCGAGGGCTGTGAGCGCCGCCGGGAGCCGATCCCCGACGCCGGCGGACAAGCGTAACGGCGCGGTGCCCTCGTGCCGCCCCAGGTAGAGCGCATCGGTCCCGGCCAAGAGCCCCAAATTGACCAGTTCGCCGCGCAGGACCTCCGAATCCTGGGTCAGCCGGTGGAACTCGCGGACCACGTCGAAGGATCGCAGGTAGGCGGCACCCAGTTCGGCGGTGCGCCAACCCAGCGCATAGCCCCCGTCGCGGCGCTGGATCAGGCCGCCGGATTCCAGCACGCCGCAAATGTTGAGCACGGACGATTTCGCCGCCCCGAGCCCCCGCGCAATTTCGGCCAGGCTGGTGGGAGCTCCCCCGGCCTCGGCCAGGATGTCCAACACCCGCACGGCCCGCGTCACCGCTGGCGCGAGGCTCTGCCCCTGTTTGTCTGTCATTCCGCGAGACCCGTCATGTCAGAAGAACTGTACCGTGTCGACCCGGTTGAGCAGCGGCCGGCCGTCCAGGTAACGGCTAGCGTTGTCGGCGAACAGCCTGGCCAGAGCCGTCTCCTCGGCTGTCGAGTTGGCGGCCGTGTGCGGCGAGATGATCACATTCGGCAGGGTCCACAGCTTCGAGGCGGCGGGCAGCGGCTCGTGCTCGAACACGTCCAGCACCGCCGTCCCGACCTGCCCCGCCTCCAGAGCGGCGACCAGGGCGGCCTCGTCGATCACGGTGCCCCGGCCGACCGACACCACGCTCGCGCCGGGTGCCAGGGCCGCCAGCGCGGCATCGTCAATCAGGTGGTAGGTGGCGTCGGTGCCCGGCAGCGTGTTCACGATCCCGTCCGCGCCCGCGCAGGCCAGCGCCAGTTCTTCGGGGGGCACAACTTGGACGATGCCGCGCGCCCGGCCCCCACCCGAACCGTCGTCAAGGCCCGGGTCCGCCTGGGAACCGTCGGAACGTTGGGCTTCGCGCGCGGCGGTGGTGCCGCTGGCGTCGCGGGGGTCGCTCGCGGCGCTGGTGCCGCAGGTGTCGCGGACAGCCCGGGCGTCGCGGGAGAAGCTGGAGGCGCTGGCATGGTTGGCGCTCCCATCTCCGCTGGCACCGCGGGCACCCCGGGCGCTGAGCGAGAAGCTGGACGCGCTGACATCACTGGCGGCGCTCCCGTCACCGCTTGCACCGCGGGCGCTGGCGTCGCGGGGGTCGCGGGCCGCCAAGTCCACGCCGATGACACGAGTGCCGAACGCGTTCAAAAGCTCGGCCACGCGGCGGCCGACGTGCCCCAATCCCGCCACGACGATGGTCTGGTCCGCCAATTGGCGCATGGGCCACCGATCCGGCCAGCGCTTAGCGGCCCGGTCGCGCTGGAGCCGGGGCAGATCCTTCGCGTCCGCGAGCAGCCCGAATAGTGCGAATTCGGCCAGCGGTCCGGCGTGCACGCCCGCGCCGGTGGTGAACGCGACACGCCCCAGTTCGGCTGACGTGAGGGCTGCCCGCTTGACCATCTCGCCGCCACCCGCCGCCATGATCTGGACCCAGCGCAAACCCTTGTTGCCGCTGACAGCCCGCTTCAAGGCTTCGGGGGAGACCGCGGGTATGCCATACAGGACCTCGGCGGAATCGACCAGGTCATCGAAGCGCCGCTGGTCCTCTGGCGACAGCTTGAAGGCCGGATCGCCAGCGAAGTCGGCGGCCCAGCGCATGGGCGGCAGCAAGTCCGGCGCGATCACCAGTTCGACCCTGGGCTCCAGTTCCTCCACCAGGCGCCGGTCCTGCTCTTTCATGGGGTTGGCAACGACGACCCGCAGCTTGTCGCCCGGCCGTTGGTTCAAAGTCGTGTCGCTGGACATGTTCTCTTGGTTCACTTCCTCGTGGATGGGCATCCGGGCGCTCGCTGGCGCCTGTCGCCTCTGCGGGTGACAGCATTCACTCTGTCGTATGCCATCCTACACCTAGAACGCTGCCCACTGGGCGGAGACGGTTTGTCCATGTCTTCGTCGGGCTCGCGGTCGTGCGTCCGCCACGAAGGGCGCGCCAGCGCCCAGCCCGTCGACCCGCGCCCCGCCGTCCATCGAGTCCACCGCTCCGAGACTCGAGGCGCCTCTTCCGATCACGCGGACAATGCCCATCGGAACCGAGCTCGTCGGAACAGGGGCCTGTCCCCCGTTCTGGCAGGCGGCTTTCCTCCATCACGGAGCCGCGGAGCAGGGCGGGCAGTTCTTCCGCGCCCTCGACCGCGCCGAGTCCGCTGGTTTGCGCGGCGTTGTTCATCGAGTCCGCTGTTTTGGGTCCGGCCCTCTTTCGTTTCGCCTGGTCAGCGCGTCGGGTGCGGGTCGGGTTGCGCGCAAAACCCCGGACTCGGCGCCGGGGACCATGGAGAACAGCAGGTTCGATGAGGCCGTCCGCGCAAAACCCCGGACTCGATGCGGGCACGCCTCGCCTGACGGGCGCCGACCACGAACCCGGCAATGACAATGACATCCGTCAGGCGGGACGTAGTCTCAGGTCCGATTCGGCGCCTCCGACCACCCTATTGGGCCGCATCCGCAGCGAGTTCGCCGGGGCCGCCCCGCTCGACGTGAGACCTGAGCGCCTTGGCCTTGGGACCGCGCGGCAACGCCGGTGGTCAAGTGACGCGGGCGTACCTCTCGTGAGCGGCTTGGCGACTGACCCCGAGGGCATTGCCGATCACCGCCCAGGACGTGCCCATCTTGCGCGCCCGGGCCACGGACGGGTCCACAACCTGCTGGGCCGCGTCGCGGCTCGCCACAGCCGCAACTAGCGCGTCGACCTCGGCTCGTTCCACGGTGGCGGCGGGCGTGGGGCCTTCCCCGCCATTCGCGGTCTCCAGCCAAAGGACAGGCTCGTCGTCTCGATTCATGTCGATGACCCCTTTCTCATGGCGAGTGGCAGGTATTGGCGTCGGGCTGGCATCGCGTGGATCACGTCCTGATCGGAGTTCACGCCGACTTCGATCGATGCTCCGGCGCGCGTGGGCCCCACGTGCATCGTGACATGGCGGTCGAGACTGTCGGCGAGTTCATGAGCGACCAACCAGTTGCGAAGCGCATGCTCAATGTCAGGGGATTCCCCGGCGTGTTCGTGCGTGTTTCGGCTGATCACTCTGTCAAGACTGCTCCACAAACGACAGCAACGTCGAGTAAACCTGACAAGAGTGTTATGCCCAGCCCTCTGGGCCCGTGGCGCGCCGACGTGACTGTTCAGGGTGTGGCGACCGGATCGGGCGGCGGGTCCCCGCCTTAGTGCGCCGAGTGCCTGGTTTTGCACGCTTGTTTGCGTCGAGTGCCCACAAATGCACCTGATTCGGGATCGAGTGCCTACAATTGCACCCTCGCCTGGACGGCCCCGAGACGTTGACCTGCGGGAACGCAAAAGCTTTCCATGCAAAAGCGGGCACTCGGCGATCTGTGGCGTGCAATCGTAGGCACTCGGCGAACTTCATGGTGCAATCGTGGGCGCGCAGCGCGGCGACGGCTTCGGGGCCGTCGACTGGAGGCGGCCATTCGCCCTCGAAAGGCCGCCGCGCCATGCTCAACAGTCACGCGCCGACCATCGGCGAGGGCCAAGGCTACTTGCGCGGCATTGTCTCTCACAGGCCGCTCTTCGCACGATGCCGCGCCGCGAGTCAACGCAGCGGCCCGGCTCCAACCCCGCCCGTCAACCGGCCGCGGGAACCTCGGGGGCCCGCCGAGCGGCATCGTCCAAGTTCGGCCGCCGACCGCGCCCAAGGCCGCCCCGCCTGCGGACTGCCGCCGCACCCGCTGGGCGATATCCGCGTCGAGCGACGCCAAGACCTGCGACCGGCCCCAACCACGTTCGGCGGTCGACGCGTTCGCGGCCGGACGGGCCGAGGCCGTGTCAGGCGCGGCCATGGGCTCATTGCGGGCGTTCGCGCGCTGAGCTTTCAGGAGGCAGAGTGACAGTCACCAGTAGCCCGCCCTCGTCTCGGGGCTCGAGGCGCAGCCTTCCGTTGTGCGCTTGGACGACGCTGTTGACGATCGCCAGGCCGAGGCCGACCCCGGCGTGCGCACCGCGAGCACGTTCGGCCCCCCGCTGGAAAGGCTCGGTGAACAGCGCGACCGACTCCGGGGCGAGCCTGGGACCGGTGCTCGCCACTGTCAGCACCGCCGCTCCTGCCTCGGCCCGTGTGGCGATGCGGACGGTGCCGGCGCCTGGCAGATTGTGGACTATCGCGTTCAGCACCAGGTTGGCCACCATTTGAGACAGGAGCGCGGGCGAGCCGCGGGTGGCCGCTGTCTCGGAATCGGCGATCAATTCCACGGATGCTTCCTCCGCCCGTGGGAGCAGGAATTGGACGGCCTCGTCGACGAGCAAGGACAGGTCCACCGGCTCCACCGAGAAGGCCCGCTGGTCGGCGCGGCTGAGCGTCAGCAACGCCTCGGTCAAGGTGATCGCGCGCTCGTTGACCTCCTGCAGGCGCTCCACCAACTGGTCCCGGTCGGCGTCCGGATCCTCTCGGGCCACCTCCAGCATCGACCGAGTGATGGCAAGCGGGGTGCGCAGTTCGTGCGAGGCGTTGGCCGCGAAACGGCGTTGTTCCCCGACTTGGGCCTCGATCCGGGCCAGCATGGAATCGAAGGCGTCGGCGAGCTCGCGGAACTCGTCGCGGCGGCCCTCCAGCCTGATGCGATGCGACAACGAGCCCCCAGCGGCGAGCCGGGTCCCTTCGGTGATCCGGGCGACGGGGGCGAGCGCCCGCCCGGCCAGAACCCATCCGCCCGCCACTCCGAAGACCAGCAGCGCGCCCATGGCCACTCCAGCCTTGGGCGCGAACGCCTCCCACAGGTCGTCGCGACCCGGAATGAACAGATCGGGAAGACCGCGCGCGCCGTCCGGGCTGTTCGCCGGGACCAGGACGGCGTGCTCGGGCACATAACGCAAGAGGAACAGCCACACCAGGGCGGTCAGCAAGACGCCTGCCATCACCAGGAGCCCGACGTAGCTGAGCATGAGCTTGAGACGGACGCTCATCCCCGGCGGTCTACCCATCGGAGGCGCCCCTGCCGGGGTCCGTGCCGGGGTCCGCGCCGACATCGATCCGGTAGCCGACTCCTGGGACGGTGGCGATCAACCACGGCTCGCCCAGGCGTTTGCGCAGTGTGGAGATCGTGATGCGCACAGCGTTGGTGAACGGGTCGGCGTTCCGGTCCCAAGCCTTCTCCAGCAATTCCTCGGCGCTGACCACCCCGCCACCGGCCTCGGCCAGTACCTCCAGGACGGAGAACTGCTTTCGGGTCAAAGCCACATAGCGGCCGTCGCGGTACACCTCCCGGCGGAACGGGTCCAGTCGCAGACCCGCGACCTCGATGATCGGAGGCCTACTGCGAGCTTGCCTGCGGTCCAGCGCCCGCAGCCGGAGCACCAACTCGCGCATGGCGAACGGCTTGGTCAGGTAGTCGTCCGCGCCCAACTCGAACCCCGACGCTTTGTCCTCCAACCGGTCGGCGGCGGTCATCATGAGGATGGGCAGCCCCGACCCGGAGGCGACGATCCGCTGGGCTATCTGGTCGCCCGAAGGGCCGGGGACGTCCCGGTCCAGCACGGCGATGTCGTAATTGTTCACCGCGAGCAGTTCCAGCGCGGCATGTCCGTCCAGGGCGATGTCGGCGGGGATGGCCTCCAGGCGCAGGAAGTCACGGACCGCCTCGGCCAGGTACGGCTCGTCCTCCACGATCAACACGCGCATGGCCTCGATTCTGCCAGCCGGAACGTATCGGCAGCATATCGAGATCCGCATACGCCCTGGCAACAGCGAACGGCCTTGACTGGAGCCATGAGTCGAAACAACTGGCCGGGCACAGCAATCGCGATCACCCTTTGTGCCGCTGGAATCGCGGCGGCCGCGTTCTACTTCGGGGGCTTCGACGGCGGGCCCGGAGACGCGCCGGGCCCGGTCGAGCAGAGCAGTTCAGGATCGGCAGGCGAGCCGACCGTCACGGAGTCCGCCGGGCCGCAGCCGGGATTTGCAGATGGCAGCCGACCGGAGGGCGCGCCCGGCGCTCCCGAGGAGGTCGCCGAGGGAGTCGGCCAGGCGGACGGAGTGCTGCCCGCCGGGGCGACCGTGTTCGACAGCCAGTACCCCGGCATCGCGAACCTCGACCCCGACTTTCTCCAGGCGTTGCGCGAGGCCGCCACAGCGGCCAAGACGGATGCGGTGGTGTTCCACGTCTCCAGCGGATGGCGCTCGCAGTCGTATCAGGAACAGTTGCTGAAGGACGCGATCACCACCTACGGCTCCGAGGCTGAAGCGTCCAGATGGGTCGGTCCCCCCGACAAATCGGCGCACGTGTCCGGCGACGCGGCAGACCTCGATGACTCCGAGGCCCAGGCATGGCTGGCCGAGCGCGGCGCCAGTTACGCCCTCTGCCGGGTCTACCAGAACGAACCATGGCACTACGAGCTCAGACCCGACGCCAAGGACCAGGGCTGCCCAACAATGTACGCCGACGCCGCCCACGATCCCCGGCTCAAATGACCCGAACGACAAGGCGACACCGCCTGACAGCAGGACTGCTCGCCGTCTACCTGGTGCTCCTGTCCGGGATCATCCTGTTCAAGGCGCCGTTCCGTTCGCCAGCCCTCGGAACCATCCGCGTGCTCAACCTGATCCCCTTCGCCGGGTCGTGCGACGGCCAGGGACACCTGCTATGGGGAGAGATCGTCGGCAATACGCTACTC
Source organism: Bifidobacteriaceae bacterium (assembly GCA_031265345.1). The sequence goes on along the minus strand of JAISCU010000051.1, from coordinate 1,257 downwards.
TTCGTGCCACTGGGGATCTACCTCGGAATGCTGGACCACTGGGCATTCGCCAAGCGGGTACTCGCCATCGCTGGATCGTCGCTCGGCTTCGAGTTCACGCAATACGTCCTCGGGCTCGGCGTCGCCGACATCACCGACCTTGTCGACAACACCGTTGGAGGCGTGCTCGGCCTCGGCATCATCAAGCTCCTGACCAGCGTGTTCGGTGCCCGCACGCCCGGAATCGTCAACATTGTCGCCTCCGCAGCAACCGCCGCCGCGCTGGCACGCTTCGGCTATCTCTACTACTTGAGCCATTTCGTCGTGGGCCTCCCGCCGCAATGACTCCGGACCCAGCGCCGACCTCTGATGACCACACTTTGCACGATGCCGCGCCACCAGTCAGCGCGCCGGCCCAAGCCCATTTCCGTCCGGGAGCCGCCACCCGGCAGCGCACTGGCCGGAGGCCATCTCCGGCAGCGCACCGGCCCAAGCCCATTCCCGTCCGGGAGCCGACGGTGCCCTGGGTGCGCACCCGGCGCGATGCCGCTGGCCTTCGCGTCGTACGGTCGGGGGCAGCGCCGACGGGTCGTAGTCGGCCTGTGCGGCGGCGGTCGAGGCCACTGGAAAAGACAGGATCCATGGTTGTCGCGCGCGAGTGTCAGGGATTGTGTCTTTCTTCGGGACGGGTTCTCATCGAGTGCCAGGGAATTTGTCTTTTCGGCTCCGGCCCCCGCCCCGCCGGGCAGCGGAATCCCAGGTCAGCGGGCCGCGCCCAAAAGGGCACGATTGAGAAAAGACACAATTCCTGACAGTCGACGAAACGGGGCCTCCAGAAAAGACACAATCCCTGACAGTCGGCGCCGAGTGTCAGGGATCCTGTCTTTCTCAGGCCCGCGGCCGTCCATGTCGGGCGACTGCCGACCCGACTACGCGGCCTGGGACCCTAATCCAACGGCATTGCTACCGAGCGGCATCGTCCAAGTCTGCCCCGCCGGCCGCGTCTAGGTCCGCCCCGCCGCCGGCCTCCCGCCGCACCCGCTGGGCGATGTCCGGATCGATCAACGTCCAGTACTCGAAGAAGCGCCGCTTGACCTCCGGGCGGGTCAAGCCCGCCACCTGCCCGGCCAGGGTGGCGACGAAACGCGTGCGAGCGGCATCGTCGAAGACCTCGCGGATCAACGTGCGGGCCTGGCCGAAGTCGTCGTCCTCGGCGTGAAGGGACGCGGCGGCGCGAACCAATTCCCCGTCACTTTGCCACCCGGCGGATTCCCCGGC
>JAISCU010000039.1 GCA_031265345.1 Bifidobacteriaceae bacterium | reverse complement strand
GGGCGGCGAGGACTGCGGCACGGGTGCGCTCGTGCTGGGCTCGCGCCGCCTGGGCGATGGCCTGTAGCTGGTCGCGGGCCTGCTGGTGCTGGTGCCGCTGTCGGTTCAGGGCGTCGGCTTGTTGCTGCCACCGTTCCGCGTTCGCCTCGGCCTGAGCAATAAGCCCGGCGAGGCGTGTCTTCTCGGCGTTGACGATGGCGGCGGGGCCGTCCGCGACAAGTCCCGTCACGTCCTGGACGGCGCGGCGTGTGGCGGCTTCCAAGCCCAGGTCGGCGCGGTCGCGGCCCATCGCGTCGATGAACTGCTCGCGGGCGTCCGTCAGGTTCTCAGCGACGACGTGCAGGGAATTCGTCGTGCGGCCTCGGGTCATGCCGACATACAACCCGGCGGCGCTGAGGCTGTCGGCAAGTATGGTGTGGGAAGCGGGCACGGTCGCGCCTTGGACGCCGTAGGCGGTCGCCGCATACGACAGGTGCGCGTGCTCGTTCACGTACTCTGCGGGCAGCCGCACCAAACGCGATGCTCTGCGGGCTGTCCCGGCCTCGCTGACCCATATCTCGCCGTAGTCGACGCGCTGCACGGTCCAGGTCTGCCGGTTCGCGACACCCAGATGGTTGTCGTTGCGCCTGGTTTGGATGAGGTCGCCCGCCCCGATAGGCAGCCCGTCGCTGCCGGTCACAGTGCAGGTGTCGTCAACCAGGCCGGAGGCGACGCGGCGGGCGCGGACCCGCTCGTTGAACTCGGCGGCTTCTTGGTTGGTGGCGACGGTCACCGCCTCGCCGTCGCGCCTGACAGCCGCGACGTGCTCGCGCATTGCGTCCTCGCTGGCGTGCAGCCGGACGAGTCCGAGCGCGGCGAGCCGGTCGAACACCCGGCCTGGGTCGTCCCGCCCGCGCATCGCCAGTGTGAGCGCGGCGTAGCCGGGGCTGGTGAAGCGGTGGACTTCGGCCATGTCGAAGACGCATCCTCTTGCCTGGGCGGCCATGTCCAACACGCCGCCCCTGCCGACTGCCGGGAGTTGCGCCCGGTCGCCGACCAGCGCGACGGCCGCACCGGCCTCGGTGACGGTGGTCAACAAGGCGATAGCGGTGTCCTGGTCGAGCATCCCGGCCTCGTCCACGATCACCCGCTCACCCGGCGCAAGCCGCGACCACGCGGGCGGCCCGGTATAAGCGCGGCCCGTGTCCGGGTCGATAGCCCCGATATTGAGCCTGGCCCATATTCCGTCGCGGTTCCATCTCCACCCGTGCGCGTGGACCAAGGCCGCCACAGAGGTCGCGGGCACGCCCAGTTCCTCCTGGGCGACTTGGGCGGCGCGGAGAGTCGGCGCGAGCACACGGGCCACACCGTCACGGCCACGCCCATCCGGGCCGCCGCCGGTTCGGGTTTTGCCCGCGACCGCCGGTGCAACCTGCAAGGCGGCGAGCGCAACGCCAAGCATCGAGGTCTTGCCTGATCCTGCCGCACCCTCCACGACCACCAGGCGGTCGGTGGACGCCACCGCTGCCGCCGCTCGGGCCTGCCCGTCGTCAAGACCACGCGCGGCGGCAAGCGTCTCAACGTCAGTGAGTGGAACGTCGCCGTCTGCTGTGAGCCCGGTGAGCAGGTCGCGTAGCCTCGTCTCGGCCGCGATCACGTCCACACTGGTCAAGCAGGCGACATGCTCCGGGGCGGGCGCGCCCAGGGGCAGCACCGACAGGCAATCCGCCCGTGCGAGGCTGGCGGCCTGGTCGGTGAACTGGCGCAACTGTCCGGGGGTCGCCCGCACGCCCGCCGCGGTGAGCAGCGCCGCGACCTGCTCGCAGATCGTGTGGGGCGTCCACGCGGACGCCCCGGCGGCGCATCGGTCCAGCGCGCGGTTGGCGATCCAGCGCGGGTCCAGTGCGTCCAACGACACCACACGCACAGGCGCGGCACGACGCAGGCCGTTTTCGTCATAACCGGCGTCGTGCAGTTCCGCGACCCATGCGGCCTCGCCCGCCAGGGTCGCCGGCTTCTTGGCCGGGCGGTCCTGCGCCCACGCGGACGCTTGCAGCCTGCCCGAGGTGGTGCGACTCATCGTCTCGCCCGGATGCGACGCCTCCCACTCCCGCACGAGACGTTGCAGGTTCGCCTCGACTTGCGCGCCGCGTTTCGACATGACCTGGTTGAACGGCTCCAGCTCGATCACCTCGCCCGTCTCCGGGTCCAGGGTCAACCCATGCCGGTCCAGCACAGCCGCAAGCTGTGGATGCGCGGCGATCACCGCCGTCCCAATAGCCCGGATCGCGCCTTGCATCTTGAACAAAGCGACCCCGTCCAACCCGCGCCACGCGCCTGCCGCCCAAACGCGGGTGCCGATCTGGAAATGGACATGCCGGTGCGGATCGCCCGCCCTGCTGGTGTGGTGCACGATCGGGACTGTCTGCAACCCTGCAACCTGCACGACCTCCTGCGCGCCGCGCGGCCCGACCCTCGTCGTCGCGTGCAAGGCGAGGTAGCGGCGGATCTCGTCTGCGGCGTCGGCCTGCGCTGCGTCCAGCGCCACGGACACGTCCGGGTGCAGGGCTGCCGCCACCGACAACGACTTGGGAGCGTTGACGATCATCTCCTGGAACCGAGGCGACCCCTTCCTCCCATCGCCCGCCGTGCGCGGGACGCCCATACGCTCACCCGTCAGCGGGTGCGCCCAGTCGACCCACGCCGCATACGCCTCCGGCCCCAGGTCGGCAGCCGCCGTCACCTCGCCCTGGGCGTCGCTCACCGCCCATGACGCCAGCGCGTCACCCTCGCCCAGGTAGTAGTCGTCGGCTGTTGAACGGTCGGATTCCACATACCGGCGCGCGTCAGCGCCCGTACCGCGAAACGGCTTGACCCCACCCCGCACGACACACCTGCATCCCTCCTGACGGCGGCTCCGTCAGCGGATAGGTGCGCACGACTACCCCCGGTAGATTACGTCCCTCATCGAAGGCAGTCTTGGATCAGGCGGTGCGCCGGGCGCGCGGTTTTCGCGGTCGCCACGGCGCGCGGGTGAGGAGACGACGGCTGGGCAGGCGGCGTGATCCGGCTCGTCGGCGTCATTGCTCGGCGCGGGCGGTCGTGCGGAGTGACGCGGCGAAGGCCGCCGGGGTCAGCGCAGGCGGGTGGCGCCCGTGTGGTCTCCTCCGAGGCGCCGGGCGGGGTGGTCTTGGCGGGCAGGGAGCGGCGCCTGGCCACGGTGCCGCGAGACGGTTTCGGGGAGGCGGCGCGCACCTGGCCTGTGTGAACCAGACAACGACTGGCGCGCCCACTTTGGCGCGCCGGGAAGGAGACACGCCATGAGCGGGACACGCACGCCCGAGGGCGCTGGGGTCGCCGCCGAACTTCGGAACTGGGCGGCCGGGACCGGGTGGGCGCGGGCAGCCGTCGAAATGCTCGTCAACTGCGCCCACGGGAAGCTCGCCCACCGGGGCGCGCCGTGGATCGAACGCCTTGGTACCGGCCAGGACGGCAAACCCTACGCCCAGATAAACCCACAGAAGCTGGCAGCGGGATTAGGCGGCATGTCGGCCGGGGAGCGATTCATTGGGAGGGTCGTCGCCAACCTGATCGACGACGAGACCCCGGTGGCGTTGGCGGACATCGCCCGCCTCGACCCCGGCCAGGCCGGGCTGGTGCTTGGCGCGCTCCGCACGGCGGCGGGCCTCGGGGCCGCCGCCCCTCCGCGTCCAGGGCATGCGCTGGCACCGGTCTCGGCGTTCGGGCGCGTCCCGGCCCGCCCGGACCCGTCCGGGATCGGCATGTGACCGACACGGAACGGACCCGGAACATGCGGGGCCTGCCGCATAGGGTCGGACGAATGGAAGGGGCAGGCGTGGACAACGGCGGGGACGCCCAGACGCGGGTCCCGTTGACCGAACTGGCCGACAGGTACCAGGCGGTCAAGGAGCAGGTCGCGGACGGGTTGCGCGCCCGCCAGTTGGCGACCCGGTTCGGCGGCAAGCCGCCGCATGGAGACGGCCCGTCCGGGGACGGCGCGGCGCCGCCTGAGAAGCAGGACGCCCGCCGGATCGCCGCCGGACGGCTCGGCGCGGGGGTGTCGCACACGACTTTGGAGAAGGTGCTGTGGCTGCGGCGGGCCGCGTTCGACTTGGAGCGGCGCGCGTCGTTGCGGCGGGCCGCTTTCGACGCTTTGGAGGAAGTGGACGAGACCGGGCGAGTGGACTGGCCCTACGGGCGGGTCCAGACCCTGGTGCTGATGGACGACTTGGAGCAGACCGCCGCCCAGGCGCCCCGCGATAGCGCCCTGAAGAGGTTGGCCGGACACCGTTTGAAGCTGCTGCGGGACCGCGGCGTCCACGGGATCACGGCGGCGATGAGGCGCGAGACGCGCGAAGCGTTGGCCGCCGCCCGGCGAACAGACCGGGTCCTGGAGGAACTCGCCCGCCATTTCGGCGAATGGTGGACCGGGGTCGATTCGAAGCTGGGGCGCCGCAGTCCCGAGGACGAGGCGCGCCGTGTGAAGGTCTGGCGGGCCAGGCTCGCGGGCGGGGGGCGGGCCGGGCCTGACGGCGGCGCAAACCCATGACCCCTGGTGGCACGGTGGCGTAGATTCTGCGACACCGTGGGAACAGCCCCGACGGGTTTGCGCCACCACGGACACCCGCCAGGAGCCGCGAACATCGCCACGACCACAGTCAAAGATAGCCGACCGGGCAAGAGATTCCCAGCGCCCTGGCGGCCCGAGTTCGGGGACGGGCGTGGACCCACAGGAGCCTGCGAGCCGACCCGAGGCAGGGTCGGCCGCCCGAGCCGAGCGGCTTCTCGACCGCAGGTCACCCCTGCCTTCCTCGGCGCGCGACCTGTAGAATCCTGTCAACTCGATCAAGAAAGAGCCCCATGGACTTGTACAAGATTCACGAACTCATCGCCGACCGCACCGCTGACGGGTGGTACGTCCTAAAGAGCCAAGGGCCGCTCTTCGACTACCGCTGGACCTACGGCTCGGGGCCGGACGGCGAGTTCAGCCACATAGAATCGGAGCACCGCAGCCGCGCGGTCTGCCGGGAAGAACCTAGTCTGACCGTCTCATGGGGAATGGATGTGCACTCCAGGAAGGACGCGCGAGAGCTAACGTTCGATTGGGCGAAGACCTTTGTGAACCCGGCGGTGGATCCGTTCTGGGTGGACTTCTTCTGGAACGGCGGTTTGATCGACCGGGTTGAGCTTTTCTCGATTGACGGCGGGCACGGAACCATACCGGCCATGGGCTCGCGTCTCGAGGTCACCGACTTCGAGGAAGCGGTGGCGTGGCTGATACATGGCCTGGACGGCTCCCCCAACGAGGACGATCCCGGCCGTTACCTCGACCTTCTGGGCGCGACGAGGGTGCGAGACCCCGAACGGCACGGAGCGGGCTCGCCTGCTGACAGACCTTAACTGGCACTGCGCTTTCGCGCCCCACACAGGGCGCGGCTTGTTCACTCCCGCTCAAGTATTCGCTCCCTCTGGCAAGTCCGGGGGCAGGCGACTCAGCACAGACGACCGGCGGGCCATCGAGGCTCCCAATGTGATCGGGGGCAATAGCGCACCTGCCGTGCATGAACACCGGCGCACGCATCACCCGACTGGCCGCCCCTCCCGCGCACGATGACTGCGGGGCGCCTCTCATCCGGTCGGTGGCGACGGCGGGCGGGCGGCTGGCCGCCGTGTCGCGGGCCGCGCAGGGCCTCCCCGCCACTGTCAGCGACCCGGCGGTGCTGGCCCGCCTGAGGGACTTGTGCGGCTTGCCGCGACCGCCATTGGTCGGCCGGTGCAGGTGACCGGTCAGGCCCGCCACACGAACTCGACCCTGGGAGCTATCGCCTGGGCGCGGCGGGCCCGGAACTGCTCGGCGGTCTCGTCTCGGCGCCGTCGCGGGTTGCGGATCTTCTCGCCCTCTGGGCGCGCGTGGACCAACACGGCCTCCAACACCAGGCTCGCCGCCTGGAACTGCCACATCGGGGTGCGGCCTTCCCACTCAGCCGCGACCGTGGTCGCGTCGATGGGCGGGGCGCCCTCCGGCATGGCCGCCTGGTAGTCGTGGCGGGCCTTCTCTATCCGCTCCGCGATCCGGGCGCGCTGGCGCACCCACGCGGCCCGGTCGATCAGGCCGTCGTAGTGGTCGTCGTCCAGCCGGGCCAGCCTCGCCCGGTCCGACTCCAACGCGGCCGCGAGGCCCGCCCGAGCGGCCCGGTCCGTCTTGTCGCGGCCGCTCCTCTTGCCCGGTTCGGCGCTGATCTGGGAGAACACCGCCAACACAGCCTGCTCCACCAGGACCGTGAGCTGCTCGGCGCGCACCCCCCGGCGGCAGCCCTTGTTATCGTCGTGGCACTGGTACACCGGCCCGCGGTGCGTCATGGCCGTGCCGCAGTCCGAGCAGCGGATCAACCCGGAGAACGGGTAGACCCGCTTCGACCCGCCCTCCCAGAAGCACCTGGCCCGCTTACTCGCGTCCAGCACGTCGCCGACCCGCTGCCAGGTGTCCTCGTCCAGGATCGGATCCCAGCAGGCTCTCACGAGCACTTCCGGGACCGTCGCGCGACTCCCGTCCGGCAGCAGGGGCCGGTACTCGCGGACCCCTTTGATCGACTGGGCGCGCAGCACGATCTTCAACGACCGGTCCGTCCACAACCCGCCCGCGCCCGTGCGCACCCCGCGGGCGTTCCAGTCCGTCAGGATGCGGTACACCGTCTCCCCGGCCAGGATCCTCTGCGCGGCCTCCCGCACCAACGCGGCCTGCTCCGGCACGACGAACAGCTGGCGGCCCTCGGCCCGGTACCCGAACGGCGCCCTTCCCCCATGCCACACGCCCTCGACCGCCTGCTGCCTCGCCGCTCTGGCCACCCGCCTCGCGGTGTCCGCACTGGACTTGTTCGCCATCGCCACCAGCACGCGGGCCATCGCCACGTCGGCGTCGGTGTCGAGCTTCAACGAGCCGGTCACCGACCGGACCTGGAACCTGTTGAGGACCTTCGCGTCGATCAGGTCCTCCAGATCGCGGGGGTCGCGGACCGCGCGGTCCAGGTCGTAGGCGACCATCACGTCCGCGTCGCCTCGGGCCAGTGACGCGAGCATCGCCCGGAACTGGGGGCGCACCACCCTTCTCACCCGCTCCCCGCTGGGCAGGGTGACCGTCCGCTGTTTGAACGCCGAAGTGTCGTTCTCCCTGAACACCTCCGCCACCTCCATGCCGCGCGACGCGGCGTAGTCCCGGCAGTCCGCCTCCTGGCGGTCCACCCCGCGTTCCGTGCCCTCCGGGTCGTCGCTGATCCGCACATACACCACCGCCCGCAGCGGCGCCGCCCCTTGCTCCTGCTTGTCGTCGTCCACCGGATTCCACCTTTCGTCTTGTTAGGACGTAGGTGCGTTTACCGGACCTCGGCTACGCCGTCACCGCGCACCGGGCACGAGGCATCACCGTAGAGACCGCGGGTCCCTGTCGGACCCACTCGGTGATCCACGCACGCGATGCCGGCAAAGGGCAGCACGAACTCTGATGACGGCGTGTCCCCGGAAGTGCCGCGAAGTTTCACTCGGGTCAACTTCGGAGCGTTGTCGGGAACCTCACCGTGGCTGTGATGGTCGTGGGCACCGTGGCGACTTTGACGGTGTTAGCGGCCGCGCCCTGTGCTATGGCCCCCAGCCGGACTGCCTGGTCGATGGACAGGACCGCCGCGTTGCTGGACCACAGAGTTCGGGTCCGATGGTGAGACCAGGGTGTAGGTTGGCGGGCGCCGGTTTGGCTTTGGCTTGGAACGCGAGATTGGGGGTTGTCATGCGCAAGTCCGGGGGATACACGCGATTGGTGGTCGTGATGGCCGTGGTGGGGAGCGTCATCGTCGGGGGATGCAGTCGCGAGGGGGCGACGGAGGATGAGGTCACGCGTCGTGTAGACCGAGGGGACGATGTGGTGAGCCTGCAAACCGGTGGGGCGGCCTCACCAGCGTTGATCACGCAGCCGGATCGCGCGGAAGCCTATTACACCTGCCTGACCGACGTGGGACTGCCTGCCATGTTGACTC
>JAISCU010000402.1 GCA_031265345.1 Bifidobacteriaceae bacterium | reverse complement strand
CGTTGTATTCGGCCCATTCCAGCATCTCGCCCGCCCGGACCCGGGCGTCAAAATCCGCCCGCGAGACGAAGAAGTAATCTCTCCCTTCCGCCTCATCCGGGCGGGGCGCCCGGGTGGTGGCCGAAACGGACAGATAGACCTTCGGATAGCGGTCGGCGACGAGGGCCGCAACCGTGCCTTTGCCGACCCCGGAAGGGCCGGCCAATACTGTCAGGCGCGTTGGGGACCAAGCCACCGCTCAGCCGAAACGCTCGATCAACTGCTCCCTCTGGTGGGGGCCGAGCCCACGGATGCGCCGCGACTCGGAGATCCCCACTTCGCTCATGATGGCCTTGGCCTTCACCTTGCCCACACCGGGCAGGGCTTCGAGCAGAGCCGCCACTTTGATCTTGCCGATCACTTCATCTTCGCTGCCCAGGGCGAGGACTTCGCTCAACGACCTTTCGGCCGCCTTGAGTCCGTTCTTCACGTCCGCGCGGGCTTGGCGAGCCTCGGCCGCCTTCTTCAGGGCCTGGGCCCTCTGTTCTGGAGTCAATGGAGGTAGAGCCATTCCGTTCATTCCACCTTCGTGCCTTGTTGAGACTTTGGACAGACACAATCTAACCGTTGACCTGCGATGACGCAACGGCTTACGGCTCAATTCCCAAGAAATCTCAGATTCGCGACAGTTTGGCGGATGGCCGCGACCACCCGTTCGAGGTCCGGCCCCGCCTCCGCGATGGCCCGCGACGCCGTCGCCAGGACCAGTTTCCCAGCGCTCCCGAAGAGCCGTCCCAGGTCTTCCGGACGGGCACCCTGAGCCCCCAGCCCTGGGGCTAGTATTGGGCCTCCCACCTGGGTAATCAACTGTGCTCCCGTCGGCGGTAGGGAGCCCACGGTGGCGCCGATGACGAGCCCCACGTCCCCCAGCGGCGCGGCTCCGGCGTTGGCCTGGGCGGCCGCCTGGATGATCGCCTCGCCGACTTGCAACCCGCCCACGGTGACCGCCCGCTGGATCGTCGCTCCCTCCGGGTTCGACGTGAAAGCCAGGACGAACACGCCCCGCCCGGTCTGGGCCGCCACCTCCAGCGCCGGGCGCAGCGAGCCGAAGCCGAGGTACGGGCTCAGCGTGACGGCATCGGCGGCCAGGGGCGCCCCGTCCGCCAGATAGGCGTCCGCGTAACCCCTCATGGTGGACCCGACGTCGCCGCGCTTCACGTCCAGGATCGACAGCATCCCGGCCTGCCCGGCGAAGGCCAGGACTTCTTCTAGAGCGCCGATGCCGCCCGAGCCGTGGCGCTCGAACAGGGCCGACTGCGGCTTGACGGCGGCGGCCCCGCCCCCCACCGCCGATTCGATCAGGCTGCGTCCGAAGAACACCAGGTTCTCCGGCGTGTCCGCCAAGCCCCAATCGGCCAGCAGGGACGGATGGGGATCGATCCCGACACAGAGATGCGATCCGGCCGCGAACCTCGCGTGCAGGCGGGCGCCGAACGGCGCGAGCGAGGTCACTGTCCGCTCCTTCGCGCGGCCGTGGTTTGCGCGAGGCTCGCTTGCAAGGGTTCCACGCCGAGTGGGCCGGCCCTCTGCGCCTCGATCGCTTGGACCGCCGCCGCCAATTGCTGCGTGGTGGTGACGATGGGCCGGTCCATGGCCGTGATCGCGGCACGAATCTCGTATCCGTCCGCCCGGGTCCCCGCTCCCGAAGGCGTGTTGACCACCATATCGATCTCGCCCGCGTTGATCAGGTCGACAATCGTTCGCCGCCGCTGCGCCTGGCCCTGGCCCTCGCCCTCGCCCGCGCCGCCGCCTTTGTCCGCGTTCTCGCCCCGCGACGCCTCTTCGCCCCGCGACGCCTTGTCGCCTCGCGACGCCTTATCGCCTTCCGACACTTTCAAGACTTCGCGGCATTCGATGGAGTTCCGGCGCAGCACCGAGGCGGTGCCATCGGTCGCCAGAATCTCGAAACCCAGTTCCGTGAGCCGCTTGACCGGGAAGAGGATCGACCGTTTGTCCCGGTCCGCCACCGAGACGAAGACTTTCCCGCCGCGCGGCAACCCGCCGTACGCCGCCACTTGCGATTTGGCGAAAGCAGTTGGGAATTGCCGGTCGCGGCCCATCACTTCACCGGTGGACCGCATTTCGGGTCCCAGCACCGTGTCGACTATCTTGCCGTCGGCGGTTCTGAAACGGGAGAACGGCAGGACCGCCTCTTTGACGGCGATCTGGTCGACTTCCAAAGCCATGGCCGATGACGTGGACGGCAGTTCGCCACGTTCCTTCAGTTCGCTTATGGTGGTTCCCGCCATTATCAGACAGGCCGCTTTCGCCAGCGGCACGCCGGTCGCTTTCGACACGAACGGCACCGTCCGGGAGGCCCTGGGATTCGCCTCCAGCACATAGAGCACGTCGCTCATCAAAGCGAATTGGATATTGATCAGGCCGCGCACGCCGACGCCTTTCGCGATGGCCTCGGTGGAGCGCTCGATCCGTTCCAGGTCGCGGCTCGACAACGTCACCGGAGGCAGGACGCAGGCGCTGTCCCCGGAGTGGATGCCGGCCTCCTCGATGTGCTCCATGACGCCGCCCAGGAACAGCTCGTGCCCGTCGTAGAGCGCGTCCACGTCGATCTCGATGGCATCGTCCAAGAACCGGTCGATCAGCACCGGCGCGTCCGCCCGGCCGCCCTCCGGCAACGCCTTGGCCATGTATTCGCGCAGGTGAGCGGCATCGTACACGATCTCCATGCCACGCCCCCCGAGCACATAACTGGGCCGCACCAACACCGGGTAGCCGATCCGCTCCGCCACCGCCTCGGCCTCTGGCACGCTCAGGGCGGTGCCGTACTGCGGCGCCGGCAGCCCCGCGTTGGCCAGCACCTGGCCGAACAGCCCCCGGTTCTCGGCCGCGTCGATGGCGTCCGGGGGCGTGCCCCACATCGGCAGTCCCGCCTCGGCCAACCGGGAAGACAAGGAGAGCGGCGTCTGCCCGCCGAGTTGCACTATCACTCCGGCGACAGGACCGGCCGCCGCCTCGGCATCGTAAATCTCCATGACGTCTTCGAAAGTCAACGGCTCGAAATAGAGCCGGGCGGAGATGTCGTAATCCGTCGAGACGGTCTCCGGGTTGCAATTGATCATGACGGTCTCGAATTCGCCGCCCAAAGACAACGCGGCGTGGACACAGGAATAATCGAACTCGATCCCCTGCCCTATCCGGTTCGGCCCCGAGCCCAGGATCAGGACCGCTGGACGGGTGCGCGGCCTGACCTCCGTCTCCTCGTCATAGGTCGAATAGAGGTACGGCGTGCGGGCTGCAAATTCACCGGCGCAAGTGTCGACCATCTTGTAAACCGGCCGCAGCCCGAAAGCGTGGCGGATCTCGCGGACGGCTTCTTCCGAGATCCCCCGGATCTCTCCGATTTGCACATCCGAGAAACCGTGCCGCTTAGCTAAGCGGAGAGTGTCGCGACCGAGCGCCCCGGCCAATTCCGCGGCCACCGCGTTGATCAGGCCGACCTGGTCGATGAACCATGGATCGATCCCGGTGACCTGGGCCAACCGCTCCACCGGCACGCCCCAGCGGGCGGCCTGCTGCAGGTCGATCAGGCGGTGCTCGGTGGGACGGGCCAGCGATTCGACCATCGCCTCGAGATCCGGGTCGGAGGGCCGCGCCCCCGACCAATGGAAGCGGGTGCCCTTCTTGTCGATGGAGCGCATGGCCTTGTTCAACGACTCGGTGAAGCACCGGCCGATCGCCATCGCCTCGCCGACCGATTTCATGGTCGTGGTCAAGGTGTCGTCGGCGGCCGGGAACTTCTCGAAAGCGAACCGCGGAACCTTGGTGACGATGTAGTCGATGGCCGGCTCGAAGCTGGCCGGAGTCGATCCGGTGATGTCGTTCGGGATCTCGTCGAGGGTGTAGCCGATGGCCAGCCGGGCGGCGATCTTGGCGATCGGGAAGCCCGTGGCCTTCGACGCCAGCGCCGACGAACGCGACACCCGCGGGTTCATCTCGATGACGATCACGCGCCCATCGACCGGGTTGACCGCGAACTGGATGTTGCAGCCGCCGGTGTCCACGCCGACCTCGCGGATGACCGCTATCCCGATGTCCCGCAGGCGCTGGTACTCGCGATCCGTCAAAGTGAGAGCCGGGGCCACGGTGATCGAATCACCGGTGTGAACGCCCATCGGGTCGAGGTTCTCGATCGAGCAGACCACCACCACGTTGTCCGCCTGGTCGCGCATGATCTCGAGCTCGAACTCTTTCCAGCCGATGACGGATTCCTCAAGCAGGACCTCCGCCGTGGGGCTGTACTGGAGGCCGCCACCAGCGATCCGCTCGAGGTCCTCCGGCCCGTAAGCGATCCCCGAACCGAGGCCGCCCATGGTGAACGAGGGCCGCACCACCACCGGATAGCCCAGCGCCTCGGCCGCCTCGAAGCATTCCTCGAGGCTGTGGGCGATCCGGCTGCGCGCGACCTCCGCGCCCGACCGCTCGACCACGTCCTTGAACTCCTGGCGGTCCTCCCCAGCCCGGATCGAGTCGATCTTCGCTCCGATGAGTTCCACGCCATAACGGTCCAGCACCCCGGCCTCGGCTAGCTGGACCGCCGCGTTGAGAGCGGTCTGGCCTCCCAGGGTGGGCAACAGTGCGTCCGGTCGCTCCCGTTCGATGATGGCGGCCAGCGCCGCGAGTTCAATGGGCTCTATGTAGGTCGCGTCGGCGAATTCCGGATCGGTCATGATGGTGGCCGGGTTGGAGTTCACCAGGACCACCCGCAGGCCCTCGTCCTTCAGGACGCGGCAGGCCTGAGTGCCGGAGTAGTCGAATTCGCAGGCCTGGCCGATCACTATCGGCCCAGACCCGATCACCATGACCGACTCGAGGTCTTGGCGCTTGGGCATGCGTGTGCCTCCTTTCCCGCCTCACGGGACGGGCCTTAAAGGAATCCTGTTTGCCAATAGCCTACCGGTGGCGGGGTCGATGGGCCTAGCCCGCCCAGCGGGAAGCTCCGGCCCGGCGCCGGGCTCAGCGTCACACCTCGGGCCTAGACTGGCCCCATGGACCTGGACTTTCCCGTCTACCTCACCGACTGGACTAGGTGCCCGGATTGCGGAGTCAGGTTGAACTCCGGCAGGTGCGGGGGCTGTGGTCTGACGGTGAGCGGTCCCCAGGGCGCGGAGTTGGCCAACCTCTCGATCGCCGCCGATGCCGCTCTCAGGGCCGGCTCGTCAGCGGCAGCCCAACTATTGGCGGAGAGAGCCGCCTTGATCCGGGACCTGCACGACGGCATCGTGCGGGGTGATAAGCCGGTTCGGACGGCGATGCCCGTCCCGGCGGCCGCCGAGCCCGGTCCCGAGCCCGCGCCGGCCCCGGCGGTGCCCAGCGCGACCTGGCCCTACGCTCCGCCGACCAGCCGACCCGACCCGTACCCGCAGTTTGCCCACCCCTCCGCTGGCGGTCCGGTCGCGCCGTATCCGGCAGGGCAGTACGCGGCGGGGCGCTACGCGGGCGGACCCTATGCGCCCGCCGCGCCGAAGCCGCCCTCGCAATGGACCCCGACCACGGCGCTGGCGCTGATCGGCGCGCTGCTGTTGGCCGCCGCCGCGCTGGGCTACGCCTTCTTTATCCCCGACCTGTCCTTGGCCGCGCGGGTCGTGGCGCTGGCTTTCGGAACCGTGGTCGCGGCTGCCGGGGCGCTGTTCCTGCGGGGCCGCAAACTGACCGCCACCGGCGAGGCGATGGCGGCGGTGACGGCCGCTTTGGCCTTGTTGACCTGGGCGACCGCCGTCGGCGAGGTCGAGCTTGACCAGAGCCGGGCGGCGTGGTCCGGAGTCACCCTGGCGGCGCTGGGCGCGCTCATGTACGTGGCCGGGCGGTCGCGACTGCGGGCCTGGCGGGTGGCCGGACTGCTGATGACGCCCTTCGCCGCCCTCTACCTGCCGGGCCTGTTCGGGTCCGCGAGCGAGTGGTGGGCGGGCCAATGGGCGTTCGCCTGGATCGGGCTGACACTCCTAGCGGCGCTCGGGCGAAAAATCGAGAGCGCTCGAGTCGAACGGGTCCTGTTGGAATTGTTGGGCGGCCTGGGCCTGGTGGTGGCGATCGGCCTTGGGTTCTACCTGGGCACGGACAACGGTTGGGTTGTGTGGCTGGCGGTGGCTGTGGCGGCGGCCGCGCTCGGCCAAGAGCACCGCGTGGCCTGGCTGACGGTGGCCGGAGCCGCGTTGGTGGGCGCGGGCACCACCTTCGTCGCCGGGTTGGCCCACTGGCCGTCCGTCGAGGTCTGGCCCACCGGTCTGTTCGGCGGCCTGGCCGTTTGGACGCTGGTCGCGGCCTTGTCCTGGTTCCCGTGGCCACGGCCTTCGCGACTGGGCGTCCCCCAGGGTCGTTTCTCCGGCCTGGGAGGCTCTTTGGGATCGGTTGCGGGCGGGGCCATAGCGGCGATGCTGGCGTTGAGCGTCCCCGCCCTGATCGCCCGCGTGCTCGAAGTCGTGTTCAGCCCGACCGGCCGACAAGCCGCTTATGACTGGTCCGGCTGGCCCGAGGTCGTCACCGCCGCAGAGGCCTTGAGCTGGGCCGTGCCCGCGCTGGCGGTCGCCCTCACCGCTGTGGCCCGTTCCGTGCCGTGGCTGCGTCGAGTCGGCGACTGGACCGTGGTCCCGTTGGGCACGGCCTTCCTGATGTCCGGGGTGACGATCCCATCCGTTCCGGTCGGTGTCGAGTTCGCCGTGCTGGTCACTTGGTCGCTGGGCCTCAGCGGGGTGGCCGCCGGGGCGGTCATGGCACCTGGACGGCGTCCTCGCTTGAGCCGGGCCATCCGGTTGACGGCCCGTGTCTGCGCCCTGGCAGTGCTCGAACCCGCGTTCGTGGTGGCGACGCAGGAGCCGAACCTGATGGCGTTGGCCGCCGTGGCCATTCCTGCGGCGATCCTGGCCGTGGGCCTCTCGCTGCGGCCGACCTCCTGGCCGTTCTTGACCGGTGTGGCCTGCCTGCCCTTCATCGCCTTGGGCGGCATGGCGATCGACACCTTCCTCGACGGTGTCAGCCCGCTCCACCTCCTGACCGTCTTCTTCTGCCTGCTGGCGGCTGTCTTGGCTCTGGTGCGGCGCCCCGCGGCACCGAGTTGGGCGGTCCTGGCGGCCGTGGCGGTGGGATTCTTCGGAGCCACCTCGGTGAGCCTGTTGTTCGACCGGACCTGGACCGGTTTCGCGGCCAGCGCCAGCCAGGCGATCTTGGCGCTCGTGGTGGCTCTCGCTGCACGCAGGCCGCTGCCGCTGGCCGTCAAGCTCGCCGCAGCGGCGTTGGCCGTGGTCTCCACCGCGTCCACGTTGGTGGTCCTTCTGGCCCTGGTCACTCCCGGCTCGGGCTCGGTGTGGCTGTTCCCGCTGGTGGCGGTGGTCGCGGCGGTGGCGGCCCTGGGCGGGCTCTGGATCGGCAGGAGCCCGGAGGGGAGCTCTGCGGACGGTCGCGGCGCGACGGCGCAGGGCGATCCCGTGGCCCCCGACGGCTCGGCGGCGCGGGACGGCTCGGCGCCCCATGGCGGTCGGGCGGCGGATGGCGGCTCGGCGACCCATGGCGATCGCGTGGCTCCCGACGGCTCGGCGGCCCGTGGCGGTCCGGTGGCGGATGGCCGCCCCCTGGCCCATCGTGGCCCGGTGGCCGGGACGTTGATGGCCACCGCGGCGGCGCTCGGCTTCGTGACCGTGGTCATGGCGGTGGTCTGGCCGATCTCCGGGGCCACCACGGTGCTCGCGACCGCGGCGATTTTGACGGCGGCCTCGGCCTGCGTTGCCCTCGCCCCGAGCGGCACCGAGCAGGCCTGGTGGTACACCGGCGGCATGGCTTGTGTGGTCCTGTGGAGCGCGCTGGTGTGGGGCGGCATCGGACTGGTCGAGGCCTACACGCTGCCTCCCGCGCTCGCCGCAGCGGCGATCGGCGGTTCCATGATGCGCCGGCGCCCGGCTCTGGCCGCCCTCACGATTCCGGGCGCCTGGCTGGCGGTCGCTCCCAGCCTGATCCTGCTGCTGGCCGGCACCGAACCGGTGCTGCGCGGCATGGAGCTCCTGGCCTTGGGCGTGATGGCGCTGACCCTGGCGACCGCTTTCGACCACTTGCGCCGGGTGATCGCGCCGGTCGCGCTGGGCTCGGCGGCAGGTGTCACGGCCCTGGCCTTGCAGATCGGACAATTGCCGCCCTTCGGGGACGGCTTCGAGGCTTTCGTGCCGCTGAGGCCCTACCCGAGCGCCTTGTTCGCCTTGGCCGCCCTGACCGGGTTGGCTGCCGCCGCCGGTGTGGTGGCGGTGTCCCGCTTGGTCTGGCGAGGCCGCGCCGCAGGGCGCGCCTGGTTGCTGGTGGCTCTGGCCCTGGCCGCGCTAACGCCGATCTGCTCCATGCGGTTCACCTGGCCGGTGGTGGCGGGCATGTGGGTGGCGATGGCCGCCTACTTGGCCCTGGCCATCTGGGCAGCTCGTTCGCACGGCGGCCCCGCCGCGGATGGCGCGGTGGACCAGCCGCCCTCGGTCCTGGACGACCGCGGCCGGAATGCGGTTCCGGGGCAGGGCCTGGTTGCGGGTCTCGGTCGGCGGGGCGACGTGCTGCCGCCCTTCTGGGCGATCTGGCTGATCGCGGTGGCGGCGGGGATCGCGGGCTGGTCGACCAGGCAACTGCGGGTGGAGGTGTTCGCCATCCCCCTCGGATTGGGGCTGTTCGCGGCCGGGCTGATCGCCAAGCGCTGGCTCGGTTCGGCGGCTTGGGCCGTCACCCCAGGAGTGGCCGCGACCCTCGGCCCCTCGACTCTGGCGGTCGGCACCGACCCGTTGACCTGGCGCGCCATCATGGTGCTGGCGCTGGCCCTCGGCTTCATGATCCTGGGCGCGTTGCGCCGATGGCGGCCGCCCACCTTTGTCGGCGCGGCCTCCATCGTGGTGGCCCTGGCCGAGGTCTTCATCCGCAACGGCGACATCGACGCCGTTCCCTGGCTGTTGGCCCTGCTGGCCGCCGGTGGCTGCCTGCTGGCTCTGGCGATGTACTTCGAGTTGCGCTCCCGCCGCGCTGCCGCCGCCGAGACGGCTCGAGCCGACCCGGCGGCATCGCCCATCTCGCGCCACTCCTCCCCACCCAACCTGCGCCCCTGACGGCGCCTCACTCGCTCGGGAAGGGACTACTTGTCGCCATAATGACCGCCGCACTGCGCTATGACCATCTGTGTGCCCTCTATCTTGTAAACAATGCGGTTAGATTCATCAACGCGCCTGCTCCAATACCCCTGCAAGTCTCCGGTGAGGGGTTCCGGTTTGCCAATACCTTGGAACGGATCGCGCTCAATATCTTTCAAGAGGGCATTGATGCGCCTTAAGGTTTTCCTGTCCTGTGTCTGCCAATAAAGATAGTCTGCCCAAGCGTCATCGGTCCACACTTTCTGCATCCGGCCAATCCGTTGTCAGTTCGTGGGCGGTGACCCGCCCCGCTTCCGCGTCGGCGATCGAGCGAGCCAATCGCTCTTGATTCTCCTGGCTGTAAAACGGGTCATAGATTTCGAATGGGATCTTACCCTGCCGTAAAGCTTGACGCGCAAAGACGCCGAACGCCGTGGACAGGTTCATCCCGAAATCGCCGAACAGCCTTTCCGCGCCCTCTTTTACATCGCGGTCGAGTTGAATAGTCACATCTATGGTTTGTGCCACGCGAACACCTCCAAGTCCTCTGGGCGACCCCCGTCGTGGCCGCACCGGGCGCGCCGCTTACTGCTCAGCAACGGTACCATCCGGAGGGACGCGTCGCACAGACACCATTACGCGGGCACTTGACTTCGAGGCATATCAGATGCTCTTGCACTGCACCATCCGCTCCGCCTTTGGCGCGGCCCATGTCAGGCCGCCTCAGCCAGGAGGATCGCCATATCGGCGTGTTGAGCGGCTGCTCCCCGGTCGAAGGTCGCGAACTCGGCCTGATGACGCCGGGCGAGCTCCGCCAGGTATGTGTCGGTGACCTGGCGGTGGCCCACCACACCAGCCATGCGAACACTGCGGTAAGGCAGGTTGTCGGGCCAGAACTCATGTTTGGGGTCGGTGTCGAGGTCCTCTGCGAGCCGCACAGCTTGGGCCGCGCTGGCTTCCTTCCGGATGGCGAACCGGACCAGGGTGCCTTCAGTGATGGGACAAATGGCGTACGGCTCGTCCAACCCGTCGCGCCATGCCACCGCCGCGCTGTGGTGCAGGTGGGCGGGAGTGCTCAGCGCGATCAGCACATTCGCGTCGATGAGCACAGTCATTCTTCGTCCTCCATGGCTCGGACGTCTTCCGGGGTGATCGGTCGAGGAACATCGAGCAGAAGACGGCCACTGACCGGATCGGTGCAGACCCTTGCACCGCGGTTCAGGCCCAAACCGCTCCTGATCAAGCGGACCGCCGTGTGGCTCAAAGTCTCGTGGTTGTCACGCGCTACGGTCGCGATCTGCGCGTGCGGTTCTTCCGGCATGTCAATGGTGGTGCGCTTGGCGTGAGCCTACATCTGGACACATCAGCTCGTGTCGCCAGACGTTGCCCGGCACCCGACCCGAGGCGGGCTCAGGCCGCGATCCGCGCCTTGACGGGTGGGCGGCATCGGCCAACCCCGGTCCCAGAATCCGGCGGTCTTGGCCCAGGCGCTGCCCTGGCGCGTCCACACGGGGCGATGGCAAGGCCTTCTAGAGTTGGACTGTGCGAGACCTCGTTGGGCGACGGCCCGGTGTTCCGGCGAGAGTCTGGGGCTGCTACCTGGTGGTGTTCTACTCCGTGTGGACCGTGTTCGAGTTGGCGCTGCGGCCGCCCCTGGTGGGCTGGCTCGGCTCCCAGCCGGAAGCCCTGACTCACGTCATCGTGGTGAAGACGGTGATCTGGTTGCTTCCGGCCGTCCTCCTGATGCGCCGGTTTCGGCTGGGATTGCGGGTGTCGATTCGGGAGATGCTCACCGCCACGCCGAAATGGGTGGCCGCCTTCATCGTGTTCGCCGTCTTCACAGCCTGGGTTGTCTCCGCAGCGGTGCCGGACTGGGCCGCCCAGGGATTCCATTTGACGTTCCCGTTGATAGGCGTGGTGCGCTCCGCGTTCGCGGGCGTCCAAGAGGAAGTGGTGTTCCGGGGCTGGCTGGCCAACGCCATGCCGAACTGGGCCAATTGGAGGGGCTATCTGGTCAACGGGTTGCTGTTCGCGTTGATCCACGTCCCCGCGTGGATCAAGAACCCCAGCCAGGTCGATGGCTGGCTATTGCTGCAGGCCCCGCTTGCCTTGACGCTCTTCGGTGCCGTGTTGGCCTGGCTGTTCGCCAAGAGCCGCAGCCTGGTCGTCCCAATCGTCATCCACACTTGGTACGACCTGCTCGTCGCCATAGTCCCGGGCGGCTAAGCGCTCAGGGTTCACCGTCGCCGGTCCAGGTGGCCGACATAGGGATCAATCCGGTGGGTCTCGCGTCCGACATCGGTGGGTCAGCGGCGGGCGATGCCGAGCGTCGATGTCCACAACTGGCTGGAACTCGGCCTGGTTTCCAGTTGAAGCCGCTTGCGGACACGGGTGGAAAGGGCCGCCGATGCCGCCGACTCGTCTACCTGCGCAAACGCTGGTTGCCGACCGGTCGGCGTCGGGCGGCGGTGTCCACAACTCACGGCAACTCGGCCTGGCTGCCAATTGAAGCCGCTTACGGACACAGGCGGAGCGGGACGCCGACGCCGCCGACCCTGGGACCTGCGCAAACGCTGGCTGTCTACCGGTCGGCATCGCGAGCCGGTGTCCGCAACTGGCTGGAACTCGGCCGCGCCGCCAATTGAAGCCAGTTGCGGACATTGCGGGACCGGCACGGCGGACCTGATGTGTGTCCCTGTCGATGAGCAGAGTCAGCGGTGTTGGACCTTGCGCGCCAGGACGTTGCCGGTCGCCTGGGCCAGTTGCACAATCAGAACGATCACTACCAGGGCCGCCAAAGTGACGTAGTTGTTGAACTTCTGGTAGCCGTAGTTGAGGGCGAAATCACCCAGGCCGCCAGCGCCGACCGCGCCCGCCATCGCGGACATGTCGAGCACGCCGACGAACAAGAACGCGTAACCCAGGATCAAGGGTGCCAAGGCCTCGGGGACCAGGATACGGAGCAGGACGTGCAATCGGGAGGCGCCCATCGCGCGGCCAGCCTGAATGACGCCGGGGTCGGCGCCCACCAACGACTGCTCCACGAGGCGGGAGGTGGCCATGGCGCACACCACCACCATCGGGAACACAGCACCCCTGAGTTGGTAGGAGGTGCCCATGACCAACTGGGTCACCGTGCGGACGGCCGTGATGAAGATGATGAACGGGATCGGCCGGATGGTGTTGACCAGAGCGTTCAGGCTCCAGAACAGGGCCCGGTTCTGGAACAGGCCGCCGTGGCGGGTGGCGAACAGTGCCATACCCATCACCAGGCCGATCAGTCCGCCGATGACCATCGTCAAGGCCACCATTGCCAGGGTCGCGCCGAGGGCGTCGAAAAGCTCGTGGGTCAGCGCGGCGTCCCAATGGTCTCGCGCCAGGACCTGCTCGGTCATGGTCCGCCCCTTTCCGGGCGCGCCTCCGGCCGGGTCAGGGCTTCCCACAACGGATCAGGGATGGGGTCCAGAGCCGTTCCGAGGTCCTGCACATGCGAGCCCGCGCCTCGCAGCCGGTCCAGCACCGCCTCGACCCCCGTGGCCGGGCCGTCCAGGGCCAAGGTGACCGATCCGAAGGGGCGCGTGTCGACTTCCACGATCGACCCGTACACGATCGACGCGCTGACGCCTGTCCCCTCGGTGGCGGCGGTGAGAGCGAAGGACTGCGCGCCACGATCCTTGAGGGTGACCATGGCGAGGCGGCCGGGATGCCGCTCGCGCAGGCGCTCCACCACCGCCGGGGAGGGCCTGTCATGCAACGCGGTTTGGATGAAACGCCTGGTCACAGTCTCGGTCGGGTCGGCGAAGATCTCATAGGCGGTGCCCCGCTCCACCACGCGACCAGCCTCCATGACGGCCACCCGATGACAGGCGTGCTGCACCACCGACATGGCGTGGGTGATGATCACGATGGTCACTCCCAGGTCACGGTTGATCCGGATGAGGAGGTCCAGCACGTCACGGGTGGTCTCGGGGTCGAGGGCGGAGGTCGCCTCGTCCGCCAGCAGGATTCTGGGTCGGGCCGCCAAGGCACGGGCGATGCCGACCCGTTGCTTCTGCCCGCCTGACAGTTGCGCCGGGTAGGCGGCCGCCTTGTCGCCCAAACCGACGAAGTCGAGGAGTTGCCTCGCATGCGTGGTTCGCTCGTCCTTCGAGACGCCCGCCAGCCTCAACGGGTAGGCGACGTTCGCCAGCACCGTCCTGGCCGAGAACAGGTTGAACTGCTGGAAGATCATCCCGATATCCGCCCTGAGAGCGCACAGTTCCTTCTCCCCCAGCGCCGTGACCTCGCGCCCGTCCACCCGGATGATGCCCGAATCGGCCTTCTCGAGCGCGTTGATCAGCCTGACCAGAGTGGACTTGCCGGCGCCGGAATAGCCGATGAAGCCGAAGATCTCGCCCGCCTCGATGTCGAGACTGACGTGATCGACCGCCAGGACGGTTCGCCCCTTGGATCGGAAAGTCTTCGTGACGTCGCGGAACTGGATGATGGGCTCGCGGCCCGGACCCTCGCAGCCCGGACCCTCGCGGCCGGCGCCGGTTGGGCCCGCACCCTCGCGGCCCGCGCCCGTGCGGCCCGCACGCGCGGAGCCCCCGCCCGCCAAGCCCTCGACGCCCGAGACGCCACCCGCGAACCTGGCGGGCGGCGGGACCGGGGAGACGGCATCGGGCATCGGCATGACGACCTACTGATGCGCCCGGAGCTGGGCTTCCACGTCGTCCAAGACCGCCGTCAAGTCGCTGGCGGCGCGATGGACAATGACCCCGCTCCCGCCCGACTGCTCGACCAGGGCGTCCGCGAAATCCTGCTGCTGGGTGAGCTCGAAGAGTTTGACGAACACCGGATCGCCCAACAGCCCGGCCGGGCCGGCCCAGACGTTGATGAAGGGCGCCGAGCCGGGAGCATTCGGATCGTCGCTGGCCAGCGCGTCCTGCGGGTTGAGTCCGGCGTCCAGCGAATAGTTCTGGTTGATGACGGCGGCGGCGATCTCCGGGTCCTCGAGGGCACGCGGCGTCTGCTCGGCCGAGACCGGCACCACCTCCACCTTGGACTTGTCCTCGACCACGTCGGCGGGCGTCGCGTAGAGGGGCTCGGTCCCATCTTTCAGCGTCACCAGCCCGTTCTGGGCCAGGACCGCGATGGCACGCGCCTGGTTGGTCTCGTCGTTCGGGATCGCGACCTTGGCGCCCGCAGGAATCTCATCGACCGACGCGTGCTTCTCGGAGAAGACCGACAGCGGATAGACCGCCGTGGCGGCCAACGGCACCAGGCGCTCGCCCGATTCGACGTTGTACTGGGCCAGGAACAGAATGTGCTGGAACTGGTTGAGGTCCGTCTCGCCCTGAACTGTGGACGGGTTGGGCTGTTGGTAGTCGGAGAACTCGACCCACTCGACGTGGATGCCGAGTTCGGCGGCGTCGCGCTCGAGGACGTCGTAATGGATCTCCGGCCCCATCACTCCGATCTTGATCGGGTTGTCCTCGCCGCCCTTGTCTTTCGGCCCGGGTGCTTCGAAGTCCTCGGCCGACGCGGTCTCGACTTGGTCGGGCCTGGCCTCGGTCTGGTTGGACGGTCCGCAACCGCTCAGCGCGAGCGCGGCCCCGGCTGCGACGGTCGCCGCGACGCTCAGCCGCAGCAAGGCTGTCTTCTTCATTGGTTGTCTCCTCACTTGTCCTGGCCCGTGGCCTTCGGACAACGCTTTGGACGATGCCGCGCGGTCGGCCTTTCCTTGCCTGTCAGGGGTGACATGCCAGGGTTGCCGTCGGCAGGGTCCGCCGCCAGCGGGGTCGGCCGGCGAGTGTGGGGGACGGGCTTGGATCGAGCCTGCTCGATCACGTTGACGATGCTCACAAATCGGCGCGGCGGAGTCAAGAAACGTAAAGGGAAACCTTCAGGCCTGAATCAATTTGGGCCGAACGAATAGAGCACGTCTTCTCGCATGGCCCGCAATGTTCCGGTTGTCAGTTCGTCGGCTGACAGATCAAGTCGCGACAGCGGGAATTCCTCTGTGTCGATCGAACCGCCGTACCAGTGCAGGATCAGCCCGAAACTCCTGGCTCCGCCCGCGGCGATCGCGGTGTCGACCACATCGAGCCAGGGCGCGCGGGCCTCAGGCTCGTCGCGACGGTGTTGGGCGGGTTGGTCGGCGGCGTGCTTCTCCTTCATCCAGCGCTCGATCTTGCTCTGGGACCAGCCCTTCCGTCGCCGCTCCTCGGCCGCCCTGTGGACGGCGTTCGTAAGCCGTTCGCCGCGCGGGTCTGCGCCAAGCCAAGTGCCGCAGTCGCACGTTCCTCCGACCTGCGCGAGGTACCGCTCCCCCGCCCGCAGCTGCGCTTGGAGCTTCGGGTTGTCCAGCACCTCAAACGTCATGTCGAGCCCCGCGCGGGCCAGCGTGGTGTTCAGTTCGCGCGCGTTGATGCCCCCGACCGCGGCGGTCACGACGTAGCACACAAGTCCTCCCGATTGTCCGGGGTCAGCCTACTCGTTCGTCTCCAGGCAGTTTGGACTGTGCCGCCCGGCTTGGCCGGATCGCCGCGAGTCTCGGAGGGGAGATCGGGGCCAGGGCCAGGCCAAGCGCCCAGTCGAATTGTCGTCTCGATGGGACGACCATCTGCTCATCCGGCTCAGGCCCGGCGCCGTGAGGCCGCAGCCGACGCGCAGTTTCAATTGTTTCGACACCGTCGAAACAATTGGCTGGTTTCGCGCCCGGTCTGGCGGCTCCGGGCGGACGCTCTTACTTGAGGCAAGCGCCAGCTCCCCTGGGCGCTCTGGGTGAGGCTGGCCGGACACCGGTCGCGCCGCCGTGTTACAATGTAAGACACCCGATGCGAAAGGACCTGCCATGGCCACCATGACCATCCGCCTCCCCGACGAAGACAAGGACTTGATCAGGGCTTACGCCGAGATTCATGGCATGTCTGCCGCAGAGGTCCTGCGCCGATCAGCACTCGAACGGATCGAGGACGAGTTCGACCTGAAAGAGTTGAAACAGGCGATCGCTGACAGCCAAGGCATCTTTTGCACCCTTGACCAGGCCGAGGCGATGCTGGCCGATGACTGACCGCTACACAGTCGTAATCGAACAAGGGGTGCTCAAAGGGCTCCGGAAGATGAACGGATCGGTGCGGCGGTTGATCCTGTCTTACATTCGATCACGCCTGGAAGGCACCACGAACCCTCGTGCCCTCGGCCGCAGCATCGGCGGTGACAAGTCCGGGTTGTGGCGCTATCGGGTTGGAGACTACCGCGTTCTGGCGCGAATCGACGATGCCCAGGTCATCATCTACGCATTCCGGATAGGGCACCGCCGCGACTTGTGCCGGGACTGACCGCCTCATCCGCTCACGGCCCGGTCCACAGCCGTCGTCGCACATGTGGCCGGATCACGCGCGGGCAAGAGCTCCGTCATAGCCGATGCAGACGGGGCCAAAATCTTTCAACGGTGTTGAAAGATCCGAGCTGAACCGGTCCTTGTGCAACGCCTCAACCTCGAAATGACCGCCGTCGGCCGACCCTGCCGTGACAATCGCGGCGGGCCGCTCCGCGTCGGCCGAACGCCGGACCAGTAGCGCTGGACCGATTGTCACGACAGCGTCCTTACGACGATCTGGTCGCCCGGATACTCGGCTGGGAACTGGATCATCCGGCTTGGGTCCGGCTCCCCCAAGCGGAATATGCATCCCGACCGAAGCGCCACGCCGACTGTTGCCGCACCCCGGTAACAATCTGCCCAAGGCCTCGGCAAAGTCGGCGGGCGGGTGGTCAACCTGCTGGCGTCGGGGTTGGCGTCGGGGGCGGTCGCGGTCGGCCACGACCCCTCGAAGGTCGCGTTTCAGGCTGCCGCTTGAACGGTGCGCGCCGATCGAGCGTGGCTTTGCCGAGGCCTTACTCACGGCCCGACGGGCTGGTCTCGCCGGTTCTTTCCGGGTTGTACATTCCCCACGACGCCCGCACCGTGGACGCTTCCAGACTGGACGGAATCTGCAAGCGCAATCCCATCGAAGCTGGAATCATCAGACCCCGCCTGACGGGCTCGTCATCCCGGTCACCTCCGGTGTCTTCGTCCCCGTCCGGGCCAGCATCGCCGACATCGCTCAAGGGAACGCCCGTCGATGCTAAGGCGCCCTGGTCGTCGCCCAGATCGAAGGTCGAATCGCCTCCCCCGCCCTTAGGCTCCGGAACATCATACGAGTGCCGCAGCTTGGCGGGTGCGATAAGGCCGATGATGTACCGCGCATCAGGCTGGACGTCGAGTACCTCGTGATCCCCGCCATCCGGGCCGAGCAACTCACGGGTAAGGATGTCTACGAGGTCCTCCCGTGCCGCCCATGAGGTGACGTCCAGGGGAACGGACAATTCATATCCTTCGGATGCGGCGCCCTTGTTCGCGTCAGTCATCTGCGCCTTCCTTGTAGTAGTCATCCTCGCCCATCTCAAAGGCGGCGACTCGGGCCAGCTCCCGCAGCTTCACTTCCAGAACCGCCCTGTCCGGAAGGTGGACCTGATACTCGGCGACCATGGCTGGAGACAGAGAGCGGCTCATTGTGTATTCGACCACGGCGTCATCTTTGGCGGTGCAGAGGATGAGGCCGACGGAAGGATTCTCGTTGGGCTTCCTCACATCACGATCAAGCGCCTCCAAGTACAGGTCTGGCCGACCAAGATGCTCCGGACGGAACCGCCCCAGCTTCAATTCCACTGCCACCAAACAAGTCAATTCGCGGTGATGAAATATCAAGTCTATGTATCCATCCGTCATTCCCACCTGGACCCGAAACTCCTGGCCGATGAAGCTGAAGTCGCCTCCGAACTCGAGCATGAAGTCGCGCAGGTGGGCGACAATGGAACGACGCAGGTCGGACTCGCGATGTTGCGAGGGCAGTTCCAGCCACTCCATAGCGTAGGAGTCACGCAGCACGGCAAGTTGCGGGTGCCGAGCCACAGTGTGCTTGGTCCTACTGCCGGACAGCATGGTCCGCTCGAACAGGGCACTGTCGATCTGGCGCACCAGTTCGGCTTCCGAGTAGTGATACCTTGCCGCCAGGATCAGGTAGAACTCCCGTGCCTCGTCCGTTTTCGCTCCTGCCATGATGTGCAGATTGTTGGTCCAGGTGGTCTGCCTCGGGAGCGCCGCGAGGCGGTCATTCCCCGCGTACGCCTCGTAAAACTGTTTCATTCTCCACACGTTCTGTGGGGAGAAACCTCGAAGGCTCGGGCGGCGCTCTTGGACGTACCGGGAGAACGCCTGAACTACACCCTGTCCCCAGGCTTCCGTTGTCGCCTTGGCGCTGATGTACTCTCCGACCTGCCAGTACATGCTGATCAGTTCACGATTGACCGCCCTGTACGCTCTGGCCTGAGCCGTTTCGATAATGGCAATGAGGGGCGCGAACTCCAGATCGTAATCGAGCCCGGTTGGGTCCATTTCTCTCAGAGGCGCTGAGAGTTTTCCTCTCTGCGTCGCCGGACCGCCATCGGCAGACCTTGACCGGCCATTCATATCGCCGACGCGCCCGTCTGATCCAGTCACCTTGCGCCCTACCTCGGTTGTTTCCCGGGACAATCTTGGCGCAAGGCACTGACACTCTTCTGACCAGCAGCTTCATTGCGGACAAGGGCATTCTCCCGAAAGCCGGGAATCGTTTCAGGGTTGCGCCTCTCCCTGAGTCGGCGAAGGCCGCGGGGTTCGGTCATCGTGGTCATTTCCATTCGAGCAGCACCCGATCGGCGTCGAAGCGCCTCCCGACCACGCCGCGTCTGATCCGCAGGCTCGCCAACTGAGTGAGCAGCACGTCCCTGCGGGCCTCCTAATCGCTGCCGCACCGCGCCCAACGTTCATGGACCATCAAGTCATCGCTCGTGTCAACAAGACTGTCATGCCGGTGCGGGTACCAACGCGACAAGTCATGAGCGAAACATGCGTTGTGTTCGCATCAGATGACTGCGGCGACCATTCGCATTCCCTCCAGGACTTGGCAGCGGTGGGGTTGACCGGTGTCTCGCCATCGATCATGGTCGGGGGCTCCTTGTCGGTTCTTCTGGGGAATAACGCCCGGGTCGGACACCTGCATTGTCGATGATCGAGGGCCGCCCGCGTTCAAGTATCTCGTACAAAACGGCACCCTGCGCCGCATTCGTCCAACGGCGAAGTCGTTGGCTTCACTCACGTTGGCAGCGCGGAGCCCACGCCCCCAGGCACTTGGGCAAAGCAAACCCCGTGGTGCCTGACCGGCACGGGGCCAGTCAGAGGTCGCTTTCCCGCGGGCCATGGCACCACCACAGCGGGCATGCCTCAGCCGATGGCTGCCTGAGGGGCATCAGGGCCAGGTTGCGCGCCCAACTCGATCGTCGTCCCGCCGGGACGGCAATCTGCTCATCCGGCTCAGGCTCGGCGCCGCGAGACCTCAGGCGACGCGACGCGACGGGTCAATTGTGTCGACGCTGTCCACGCAATCGCCGGTTTCGCGCTCGATCTGGAGGGCCGAACTCGCAGGGATTTCCTCCGTCGGGCGGAACCGTGCAAGTTTCGTCTCCGGTTGCCCGATGCCGCTCGATCAGCTCCCAGCGTTTGCGCAGGTGGACGCGTCGGCGGCATCGGCGCCGCTCCCCGGCCGCAGGCCGAACTTGCAGGAATTTGCCCGCCCCGCCAGCCCCGCCGAATCCGTGCAGGTTTCGCCCAACTGCGCCGCCAGCAGCGCGACGGCTCAAGGAAGCCGTCAACCATCAACCGTCGACTGTCTCGGACGAACCAACCGACGTCGCCCAGCGTCTTGAACTCGACGCCCTTCGGCGCGAGCTCTGCGATCAGGTCGTCGATGCGGCTCACCTCTTGCCCTCGATCTCGCGCTGCGCACGCCTGATGGTGTCCAGATAGGCTTCCTCGACCTCGGTCGGCACCGCGTCGAGCCGAGCGCGGTACTTCGCGTACTCGCCCTCAGCATGCGAGACGGCTTGGCTGTGACTGACGCTTCCGGCACCGGGGAGGGTCGGCGCCTCCATGGCGACGATGAGCCGATCCAGGTGGTCGAGCCAGTCCTTCATGTGGGTGGGCTCGTGGCTCTGGGCGCGGAACTCGGCCGCGTCGAAGTACGCCGACACAAGAGTGTTGAGCTTCTTCAGTTCGGTCGCATCGAGGTAGTTCTTCGCCACGGAGACGTCGGACTTGCGCGGCCGTGCGCCTGCGAACGAGGTCAGGCCCATGTTGGGCTTCGTCGCATCCGCGCGGGCTGCGATGACTTCGGCGGCCGTGCGTCCGTGGGCGGCGTAGTGGAGCTTGTTCTGGACGATCTTGAAGAACTCGACGGTCTCCTCGGCCTTCGGGTCGTAGTCGATGCTCGTCGCGTACAGGTCGAGCACCTGCCGGTACAGCACCTTCTCGCTGCTGCGGATGTCGCGGATGCGCTCCAGCAGCTCGCGCCAGTAGTTGCCGCCGCCGAGGTTCTTGAGCTTCGGATCGTCCATCGTGAAGCCCTTGACGAGGTACTCGCGGAGGCGCTCGGTGGCCCAGATGCGGAACTGGGTCGCGATCTTGCTCTTGACCCGGTAGCCCACGGAGATGATCATGTCGAGGTTGTAGGAGGGGATCTCGCGGGTGACCTGGCGGGAGCCTTCGGTGCGAACCTGTCGGGATTTCCGACAGGTTGCCGTCTCGTCGAGTTCGCCCTCCTTGTAGACGTGCTGGATGTGCTCGACAGTGTTCGTGCGGGACGTCTGGAACAGTTCCGCGATCTGCTGCTGGCTCAGCCACACCGTCTCGGCATCGAGGCGCACCTCGAGCGCGGGTGCGCCGTCGTCTCGCTGGTAGAGGATCACCTCTCCGGAACCTTCATCCGTCATGCGGCGCCTCCTTCCAGGTCAGCCACGATGGCGTCGATGGAGGTGCGCAGCTCGGCCTGGCGGGCGACGATGCGGCCGATCTCGGCGTTCAGCGCCTGGATGTCAACGACCTCGCGGGTGTCCTTCTGCTCGACGTATGAAGACACGGCGATGTTGTAGTCGTTCGCGGCGATGTTCCCGCCCGGCACGAGCTTCGCGACATTGTCGACGTCGACGCGAGCGGTGAAGGCGTCGACAACGTGCTGCTGGATCGCGCCGAGCAGCTTCACCAGCTTCTCGTTGCGCCGGGCGACGGTGTTGCCGAGCTTGGAGCTGTTCACGTCGAGGTCGTCGAACAGACCTTTCAAGTCATCCTCGCTGTCGGTGCCGACCGCAGAGCCCTCGATGTTCTTGAACGCCCGCTCCAACGTCTCGCTGAGGTTCGCGTCCCCGGGCGCGCGCTCGCGCACGTTCTGGAACAGCTCGGACGGGTAGATGAAGAAGCCCTTCTCGGCCACCAGCTCCGCGCGGGCCACCTCTGCTTGCCCGTCCGGCAGGAGCGGGTAGTCGAACCCAGCTTCGCCCGCCTCGTGCTCGCCCCGGTTGACGTAGGCGGTGAGGTTCTCGGAGATGAACCGGTAGAACAGCATGCCCAGCACGTACGTCTTGAAGTCCCAACCGTCGACGCTGCCGCGCAGGTCGTTCGCTATGCGCCAGATCGTCTTGTGCAGCTCGGCGCGCTGTCCCTCTTTGGTGCTAGGTGCCATGTAGTTCGTCTCCTGCGCCGTGGCGCTTCTTAAGTTGTGCTCGGGTGCGGGTCCCACGCTACCGGCGGCGTCCGACACTGCTAAAGTGCCGCGCCGGACGGGTGTCTTCGGGTTGATGCAGCGGGGAGCCGCCCAGGCCGACCCGGCGTCAACCCAAGCGGGAGCGGATGGCCGCTTTGACGGCATCGTGATCCGGGTCCCCCAACAAAGGAATCAGGGCCTGAATCTCCGCGACCGGCAGGTCCCACCATCTCAGCCGCTCCAGCAGCCCGACCAGTTCGGAATCGAACCGCTCCCGGACCAGCCGCGCGGGATTCCCCGCCACCACGCTGTAAGGCGTCACGTCC
>JAISCU010000361.1 GCA_031265345.1 Bifidobacteriaceae bacterium | reverse complement strand
GCAAGGGATCGTGGTCTGCTTGGTGCAGCAGAACCGGCACAAAAGCGCCCAGGGCCTGCAGGCCATACTCGTCCAGTTTCGCCTTCCGGTCACTCCCGTCGACCGGGAGCCAACCCTCTGGCCCGAACTCGGTTGCTGTTAGCCCCAGTTCCTTGACCTGCGCCAGGTAGGTGTCGGCGTCGACGGTCCAGCCCGTCGCGCCGTTCGCCTCCCAAACCCCCCACGAGATCGGTGCCGCGCCGATCCGATCCTCAACCCGTGTCATGTCTTGCTCCTTTGCATGGTCGAACTTCAATCCCTGCTCACCACGCACCGACTGCCGAGAACGGGCCTCACGACTCGCTCACAGGACGCCGAGCGCATCATGTGAGAACTATTCGAGACCCTTCCGCGAGTGCCCATCACCGGCGACTCTTGCCTTGATCGGCCCGCGAATCCGTCCCGCGTGGCGTATTGCTGCCGACAGACACTATCAGCAACCGAACGGCTTGTCTAGTCAGTGAGAGCTACGAGTTTCTAGCGACGAGCTGAGCCACCGGCCTGGCCGCCATCAACGGCAAGCTCGCAGGTCATCGCACTCAGACCGGCGGCACCAAAGGCAGCCCCCATAGACCATCGACGGGAGCCCGCGCCGGCCACCCTCTTGCGCGACGAAAGCTCGCTTGCTCTGCGAGGTTCGGCGCGGCGTGCCGACTGTCCGTGAAGCTATTGGTCGACCGCCGCGAGTCGCTTCGCGGTCAACCCCTGCGATCAAGGCCCAGCGATTCACTCCGCCTCAGTGTTCGACGGACGCGAGAACCACCGCTGCGGTCACTCGCAGTGGCCGACACCTCGCCGCGGTTGCGGTGGCCGATCTCCGAGCGCCAAGAGCGTTCGAAGCGCGGCAGTAGCTTGTTCAGGTACCACACCATTGCCCAAAGTGTGCAGTTGTTGCGCGCGGGTCAATCCGAGTTCAGGGCTTGTGACCCAGCCTTCGGGTAGGCCCATCGCCCATTCTGTGAATGCCGCCGATGAGAACCACCTGCCCGCCCGTCCTCGCGCGGCGGGCTCGGGCGCGGATCTGTCGGTGACCCTTTCCCACTGCCCAACCTGAGGCTGGTACTCGCCCCACCACCCGGCCGCCTCTTCCGGGTCCTTCATCGCGGAGCGCCGTACCGCCAGGTCGACCAACTGATGCGTCAACGCGACCTGGCCGCCGCGCTCCCTGACTTTCGTGAGGGTCTCGCCGCCCCTGGCGCTGTCAGACGCCGTCGGGGTCCGGAACAGCCGGCCACGCGAGAAGGAAAACCCTCCACCTGAGATGCGGAGCGCCCACGCGGGCAGCCGGTAGGCTGACCCATCCCGCGTCGTACCGCAGGCCGGCCAGGTCTGACAATATCGCTCCCATCGCGCGAGAAGATCCGGCTGGTTCGTCCTCCAAACCCCAAGCGCGGGCTCCCACACCGCGAACGGCGCCCGACCCGTCCCCGAATCCCCCATCGCCCGGTCCCCTTTCTTTCTTTGGCCGGTGCCGCGCCGCTGGTGCGCTGAGCAGACCTGGCACGTTCTCCGCTACGACCCACCGCGGTCGCAGGGCCGAGATCGCGGTCGCCATCTCGGCCCACAGGTTCGACTGCGTGCCCTCGGCCAGGCCATGGCGCAAGCCACTGACCGAAACCGACTGGCACGGGAAGCCTCCGCACAGCACGTCCACCCGCTCCACGCCGCCCCAGTCGACCATGGTGACGTCGCCCAGGTTGGGGACCCCGGGCCAGTGGCTCGAATACACTTTCGCGGCGGCCGGGTCGGTCTCCGCGAACCAGACCGTGCGGGCGCCGAACACCTCCTCGACCGCCAGATCAAGGCCGCCGTATCCGCTGAAGAGCGACCCGCATTTGAGGCGCCGTTCAACATTGCCGCTGGTCACAGCGTTACCAGCCCGCCACAAGCTCGCAACCGCCGACGATTGCGTCGCCCGCGTCCGACCTCATCTGAGCGAACTGCCCGCGTGCTGTAAACCCGCCTAGGAGCAACCGGTCGGTACCCGGAAAACCTGTTTCGTCAGCGATTGTGATCCGTCTGCGCATGCCGGGAAGGTGCGCGCCGAACACCACCATCGCGCGGCCGCGCGGACTGCATCGCCAGAGACGCCGGTCGCCGGATCGGGACTGGGCGGCGGGATGGCCGACGAGTCCGGACAGCATCGTCCGGACCAGTCAGCGATGGCCTCAGCTACGGCATCCGGGCTCAGATGTCCAACAACCGCTTGACGGACGGATGAGAGATGCCGAGTTCCAATCCGATGGCCCGCAGCGACCGGCCTTCGGCGTGAAGCGCCCGCGCCCGGTCGACCAGGGCCTGTGAGTCGGCCATGCGCCGCTGCCTGGTCACGACGCCCGCCCGGCGAAGGTGGCGGACCACGGTGGTGCGGTGGATGCCGTGTTCGCGGGCGAGGCCACGGGCCGTCGCGCCGGCCTCGTAGTCGGCAGCCAGTTTGAGTGTCAGATCAGGGGGGAGGAATGTTCGAGGTGTTACATACCTCCCCTCAACCGCCCCGACAGGGGACTCCAACGGCCCGTCCAAGCACCCGTCATCCCACCCGCACACCTGCCCTGACCAGCGGTTATATAGCTCCGCAGCCTTCGGGGCAATGATTGAGAGCCGTGTCAAAAGGAACCCCGTTCTTGTGGCATCCCTATGGCTCGCCTGACGGCGTTTCCGTAGGTCAGAGCGTTGCGACGGTGGAGCAGCCGCAGCCGTCGAGTGGTTTGAGTGTCCGAGACAGGGCTCACCGGGGCTGTTGACGCGCTGGTCGCAGAAGACCCTCGGCTAGACCGAGCCCGCACTGGCCGACGGCCAGGGGCTTCTCCGGGCAAGGCGGCAAAGGGCTGTCCATGCTATGCCGCATGCGGCTTGGCATGGACAGCCCTTAGGCGGCGAAGCCGGTCGCGGCGCGGGTAGACTTGGGCGGTGCATCTGGTCGAATGGTATTTCGAGCAATGCCTGCCATTGGTGGGACGCTATGATATGCCGCTGATCAGTCAGCAGGATGTGGTTCTGAGTGACCTGCAACTCATTCGGTACAGCAACACGGTCAAGGCCGAGACGCGCCACACGGCGGCCACAGTCCACTTCCTTGAGGACGACAAGAAGTTCGACGAGGTGTGGAACGATCCGGCAGCCCATGTCCCGGAACTGGCTCAATACCGGCAGGTTCTGTCGCCAGACTTTAGCTTGTGGATGGACATGCCAGTGATGCTCCAGCTTGTCAACACGCTCCGGAACCGTTGGTGTGGGGCGTATTGGCAGTCTCGGGGCATGACGGTGATCCCGACCGTGTCGTGGAGCGGCGGCAAGAGCTTTGATTTCTGTTTCGCCGGGATTGAAGTCGGCTCCGTGGTGTCGGTTTCCACGGTCGGTTGCCGTGACGTTCCTCAGGCATTCATGCGCGGTTATGGGGAGTTGTTCAGGGTGGTTCGGCCTGAGGTCGTGGTCTGTTACGGGGAGCCATTCGATGAGATGTGGGACTACGGTGATCTGGTCGTTGTGCCCTACGTCCGAGATCAGCGGATCGCGGAGCGTCTTCCGGGTAATGGTTGATGGGCGGCCGGGGCGAATGGGGCGGTCCTCACGGATCGTGGCCGCGCGACGCCGCGACCACCTTCGAGTACGATCTGCCAAAAAGGGCCAGGCCAACCGGGCGAAACACGGGATCGATTTCGAGAGGGCCAAGCTCCTGTGGAGGGACCGGTTGGGCTTCGATCTCGCTGCCGGTCATCCGTCGGAACCTCGGTTCTCACGCCTTGCGCGGCTGGAAGGAAGGATCTACGCGGCCTTTCGGATGCCGCGCGGGGAGGTCGTGCGCCTGATTTCTGTACGACGAGCGACCCAGAGGGAGGCGCGACTATACAATGAAAGAAATCGACGCTGAAGAACTTGATCGACTGTTCGACCAAGGAAGCGATGAACTCTACCAATACATGGATCTCTCGACCGGTACCCGCGACGCCGACGACCAGTGGGTCAGTGTCCTGCTGTCGGCTGGCCTGGTGGCCCTGATCGATTCCGAGGCCGACGCGGAGGGCGTGGACCGTCAGACCCTGATCGAGCGTTGGTTGATCGACCGAGTGGTCGAAATTGACGCGGCCAACCCGTGACGATGAGAACCGCCGGCTAAGGCGGCCCAGGCCTCGCGGGGACTCGACAGCCGCGAACCCGGCCTCCAACTGCGACGACCGCCGCCGGGCAGGCCCGCGAGCAATTTCAGCGCGAAGCGTCGGGCCTGTTCGCGCGCCCGCGCGATGATCCTCTCGCCGCAGTCGAGGTCGGCGAGGAAGGCGTAGCGGGATCGGACGGCGTCGGACACCTTGGCGCGAGTCGGGATCGGCGCGGACAACGCATCCTGGGCGCCCGCGCCCGGCGGGATGTGGCGGCCGAGGCTGCCCGGGTTGATGGCGACCGGATTCATCCGACTTGCTCCAGGGCAAGGGGGGGCAAATGGCAGCAGCGTGCCCGCGACCTGCTCGGGCCCTCAGACGGCTCCCTAGACGGCTCGGACTCGAATGCCGACCTGCGCAGACGCACCCATTGAAGGCCTGGGGCGTGGTTTGGCCGGACAACACCAACCGCGGCCGAACTGGGCTGGCGCGGAGAGACGCCCGGCGGCATCGTGCAGATTGTCCTCAACCCAAGATGGAGGACTGTCGCCGACAGCGGCCGGGGCCCACGATTGGACGAACTGATCTCGCGGGCTGCCCACGACGGACACCGTGAACGCGGACCGGTCACGGACCGGCAAGAGGACCCAAGGGAGGCCCCGTGCGCCGAATCGGGGACCGCATTGTCGCCGCTGCGACCGCCGTGCTGGTCAGCCACGGCCCGGCTGCTTACTCAGGCGAGCGCGACCGGGGGCTCGGGTAGGACCATCAGGACTGGGTGATTGTGCCCCGGGCGAGACGGCGCAACTCACGTTGACGTCCCAGGAGGATTGCCCTGACACCGGGGATGGGGTGCGTGGCACTACAGCGGGCCAACGCCATCGCGGCGCCGCCGACCACGAATAGCCGGGCGCGCAGCCCCTCTGCTTCGAGCCTGTCGGCCAGTTCCGCGAACAGGCTGAGCACCGCCCGCCCGTCCAATACGCGACCGCCTGGTGCGCTCATGCCCGCTCCAGTGAGCGGGCGGTGATCCAGATGCCGCGACGCCGGAACGCTGGCGGGCTGTCGCGTTCCGCCTCCGCCCGGAAGATCGCGGGCACGTCCGGATACCAGGCGTCCGTCCGGCGGCCGGGATCTGCGGCCCACGGCGGCGACGGCCAGCGCGTGCTCCAGCAGCGCGCCGACCGGCAGCACATCGCCTCGGTAGACCATCACGGCGCTCCTTTCCTCGGCTCCCATTCTCGCAGAACCAGACCCACGAGGTGGGCTGCGGACCTGTCTCGGCCGGCTCTCGCATCTGGGGGCGTCAGGCCTCCCGATTCCGCCTGCG
>JAISCU010000333.1 GCA_031265345.1 Bifidobacteriaceae bacterium | reverse complement strand
TCGGGTACCTGCTCGAGTCGGCGCCGAACTCGCTGCAGCCGGAGTTCCAGGCCGACTTCGCGGAGGCGGACTCGGACGCGGCGCGGGCTCGGGTGGTGGTGGACCAACTGGCGTCGCTGACCGACTCGTCGGCGCTGATCGAGCATCGGCGGTTCGTCGGCGCGGGTGGCGGGGCGTCCGGTTTGGCCTGAGCGCGCCGGGAGCCGGGAGCGCGCCGCCCGCGGTGTCAGACGGTTGCCATAGACTTGGGCGCCATGGCGGGGCGGATTTCGGCGGAGGG
The DNA here is from genome assembly GCA_031265345.1 of Bifidobacteriaceae bacterium. Next base: position 4,465 of record JAISCU010000333.1, on the reverse strand, counting down.
CGTGGAGGCGGTCCGCGCTGCCGTCCGGGTCGAGCAGATCGTGGGCGAACGCGTCGACCTGAAACGCGCTGGCGTGGGCTCTTTGAAGGGGCTGTGTCCGTTCCATGACGAGCGGACGGCATCGTTCAACGTGCGGCCGCAACTGGGGTTGTGGCACTGCTTCGGCTGCGGCGAGGGCGGCGACACCATCGCGTTCGTGATGAAGGCCGACGCGCTGAGTTTCACCGAGGCGATCGAGTACCTGGCCGGACGCTACGGGATCACGCTGCAATACGAGGAATCGGGCGGCGGCCGCGAGCGCGACCCCTCCGAGCCGACCCGCGCGCGCCTGGTGGAGGCGAACCGGTTGGCGGCGGCGTACTACGCGGAGCAATTGGGCTCCGCGGCGGGCCGCCCTGCCCGCGACTTCTTGCGGGGGCGCAATTTCGACCGCCTGGTGGCGGACCTGTTCGGGGTCGGGTTCGCGCCCGCCGCCTGGGACGACCTCACCCGCCACCTGCGGGGACGGGGCTTCGCGGAGGTCGAATTGGCGGCCGCGGGCTTGACCTCGCCGGGACGGCAGGGGCCCATCGACCGCTTTCGGGGACGGATCGTCTGGCCGATTCGCGACCTGACCGGCGCGGTGGTCGGGTTCGGGGGGCGCCGGCTCTCCGACGACGACCAAGGGCCCAAGTATCTGAACACCCCGGAGACGCTGCTGTACCGCAAGTCGCAACTGCTCTACGGGGTCGACCTGGCCAAGAAGGCGATCGCCCGGAACCGTCGGGTGGCGGTGGTCGAGGGCTACACCGACGTGATGGCCGCGCATCTGGCCGGGGTCGAGGAGGTGGTCGCCACCTGCGGGACCGCCTTCGGGAACGACCACATTCGGGTGGTGCGCCGCCTGCTCGGGGACGTCGGGTCGCCGTCGGCCGGGGTGCAGATGTCCGATGGCGCGTCGATCGGCGGGAAGGTCGTGTTCACCTTCGACGGCGACGAGGCCGGTCAGAAAGCCGCCATGCGAGCCTTCGGCGAGGAGCAGCAGTTCTATGCCGGGACGTTCGTGGCCGTCGCGCCGGACGGGCAGGACCCGTGCGAGCTCTGGGTCGGGCGCGGCGCGGCGGCCGTCCGCGAACTGATCGATGGCGCCGAACCGATGTTCCTGTGGGCCGTGCGCGCGGCGCTGCGTTCGGTCGATCTGGAGACCGCCGAGGGCCGGGTGGCCGGGATGCGCCTGGCCGCCCCGATGGTGGCCGGGATCAGGGATGACGCGTTGAGGCGCGACTACACACGGCTGTTGGCGGGCTGGGTGGGGCAGGACGAGTCGTTGGTGCGCCGCGAGGTGGCGGGCGCACGCCGGGGCCGCGGCGGGGGACGTGGCAGCGGCCGGCCCGGTGGTCCGCCTGATGCAGGTCCGAGAGGAGTCCCGGGTGGGGGTCCCGGCGGGGGTCTGGGCGGGGCCGCCGGAGGGCCTGGCGCGCGGGGCGAGCCCGGGGAGGGTTGGCGCGCGCCGCGCGATTCGGTGGGGCGTTCCGAGCATGACGCCTTGGCGGCCGTGCTGCAACTGCCGGGGTTGGTACCAGCCCAGTTTGACGACCTGCCCGGGGACGTGTTCCAGGTGCCGGAGTTACGGGCCGTGCACGATGCCGTCCGGGCGGCCGGCGGCGTCGGGGCGGCTCGGGCGGAGGGCTCGGATCCCGCCGCTTGGATGGCCGAGGTGCGCGACCTGGCCGCGCCGCCGGTCGCGGGAGTGGTCACCGCGCTGGCGGTCGAGACACTGCCGATTCGGGAAGGAGGTGAGGCTGAGTACGTGGTCGGGGTGGTTCGCGGGCTGCTTCAGTTGGGGATGACTCGACGGCTCGGGGAATTGCGGGCGAAGCTGGGTCGCCAGGACGCTGCCGGGGACGCCGAGGGCAAGGCCGCGACCCTGATGCAGATCAATGAACTGATGCGCGAACGCGGGGCGTTGCGGGCCGACTGACGCTGGGCGCCGGGCGGGCGGCATCGTCCGGGGTCTCGCTGTGACGCGGAGGCCCGCTGGGCGCTGGACGACGGGTTGGCGACATCGTCCGCAGGGCCCGCCGTGACGCGCGGACGCCCACGGGACGCTGGGCGCCCGGGCGGGCGGCATCGTACAGGGGGTGTCAGGCCTCCTCGGCGGGGAAGCCGCCGTTGCCGGACGGGGGCGGCCCGGGCTGTTTGCCGTGCTGCTTCTCCCAGCTGGAGAGTTGCTGCTCAAGGGCTTTCATCAACTCGAAGACCTGGGCGGGCGGAATCCTGACCCGTGAGACCACGCTCGCGGTCAGGACCACCTGGTTGGACTCGCGGCGAGGCGGTTCGGACAGGGCGGCGAAGTCGAGCACGAACGCGTCGTTGGTGTGCCAGGCCCGCACGAAGTCGGCGTACACGCCGGCCTCGGAGTCGGTGGGAAGCTTGAGCTGGATTCGTTGCTCTGGTGCCATGGCCTTATCCTAGCGGCGCGGTAACCTGGCCAGGTGGTTTACCTTCACGCCGACAAGCCGCCCGGCCACCTGATCGACGCGCTCGGGCTGCCCAAGGGGTCCCGCGTTCTCGCGGCCGTCGCCTTGCCCGATGCCGCCACCTGGCTCGTCGCCGCCACCACGGGGCTCGGCGTGTCGCGGGTCGGCAGCCACGAGTTCCATCCCTGGGACCTGATCGAGCGCGCCACCTTGCGGCGGGAGGGCGGCGTGCTCTCGGTGACCTACGCGGACACGCGGGCGACCGAGGATTTCACCATCCAGCCGAAGGACAAGCGCTTCGCGTCGATTGTGAACGAGTTTGTCCGGGCGTCGGTGGTGGAGGTCGAACATGTCACTGTGCCCGGTGGGCGGGTGGCTGTGGCATTGCGGCGACGGCCCTCGGACGGGGTGCTCTACCTGCAGGAACTGCCCGATCCGGGAGTCGACTTGGCTAAGGCGGCACCGGCGGTGAGGGCCGCCCGCGACCGCCTGGGCGAGGCTGCCGGTTTGCCGAGCTCCACCTGGTAAGCTTTACCGCGCCAATCCCGGCTAGCTCAATCGGCAGAGCATCTGACTGTTAATCAGAGGGTTACTGGTTCGAGTCCAGTGCCGGGAGCCTGGTCAGGGGCCGTTTGGGGGCCCGTGTGCGCGCCGTGTGTGCGATTCATGCGCCGTGGGGGCCAGTAGCTCAGCCGGTCAGAGCAGCGGACTCATAATCCGTCGGTCGTGGGTTCAAGCCCCACCTGGCCCACCCATCGAGGCGCACGCGGCCAGCGTCGTCGGCCGGCCTGCCGGTCCTTGTCGCGGCCGTCCCCGGCGCGCGCCGGGCCCGTCCGGCTGGGCGGTGGCGCTGTGAGCGCGCCGGCCCTCGCCTCCGGTTTGACGCGCGAGGAGGCGGTGGCGGTCACGGGCCAGATCCGGGAGGCGGCGGTGGTGTTCTCCGAGGCCTGGGCGGGCGCCGAGGAGGCGGTCAGGCGGGCCTACGAGGGCAGGGCCTGGCAGGCGCTCGGCTACGGCACCTGGGAGGCGTACTGCCAGGGCGAGTTCTCGCAGACCAGGCTCTTCCGCACCGTGGAGGAGAGGCGCGACAGGTCGGCGCGGCTGGCCAAGGCGGGCCTGTCGAGTCGGGCGATCGGCGCGCTGCTCGGGATCGGCAGCGCCACGGCCCGGCGCGACCGGCAATTGGGCGCGCCGGATGGCGCACCTGATGGCACCGGCGGCTCGGTGCAGGGCCGCGACGGGAAGACGTACAAGACCCATGCGCTGGCGAAGCCGGAGATGCTGGCCCGCAACCTGGAGATCCTGGACGCGCTGGCCGGTGGCCGTTCCCAGTCCGAGGTCGCCGCGAAGGTCGGCGTCACCCAGGGGCGGGTGTCCCAAGTCAAGGCCCAGATGCGGGAATTCGTGGCGCCGCTGGCCCCGGAGACCCGGCGGGCCGCCGAGCGGGTGCTGGAACGCACCGAACTGCCGGCCGGCCAGCGGGCGGCGGAGTTCGCCCGGCTGGCTGGGATCGCGTTGGCCTCGCCGGGCGCGGATCTGAGCCGCGCGAAGATCAAACGCGGCATCGAGGACGCGCTGGCCGCGTTGAAGGTCGTCGGGGAAGTCCTCGACCAGCGCAGGCCGGGCGCCCCGGACCGCGCGGCCTGGCTGGACGGCCTGCAGCGCCAGGCCTTCGAGCTGTACGCGCGGGCCACAGAGCTGTGGGCGGTGGCAGGCCCCGCCGACCAGCCGCTGTCCGGCACGGACCTGGCCCGGTACCGCTCCGCGATCCGCCGCGCGCACGCCGCGTCGATGGCGGGGAGGAGATGACCATGGCGAACGAACGTCCCGGCCGCCGAGCCCGGTTCGCGTCCGCCCTGTGGCCGGGCGCGGTCCTGTCGTCGCTCCTCGCGGCCCTCGGGTTCGCGCTGTCGTTCCTCGCGCTGCGGGACGTCGGGCTGGCGTGGGGAGCGGCGCCCCCTGTGTCGTGGGCGTTCCCGCTGCTGATCGACGGATTCATCGTGCTC
>JAISCU010000296.1 GCA_031265345.1 Bifidobacteriaceae bacterium | reverse complement strand
CCGGGCCTCCATCGCGGCCAGGCGGCCGTCCAGCAGGTCCTTGGTGGACTGGCTCAACTCGTCGCCGCGGGCCTCGGCCTCGATGCTCCGGTCAAGATAAGCTGACAACTCCACCCGCTCGTCCACCGGCAGGGCCTCGATCTGCGCCAGCAGAGCCTCCGTCACCATGCCCCCAGTGTAGACGCACCGCACGAAAGCCCTCCTGGGAAGTGAGCGGCAGAACCGGGTTTCCGGTATGACCGAGACACACGGCCCGGCCCCTAAGGGGCCGGGCCTTTTGTTTTCGGGACGCTGCGGGTCGACCAGGAGCCAAGGGTGTAGCTGTCGGCATTCACTGCTGATTGGCCCGGTACTTCGCTTCCGCCGCTGCCTTGGCCGGACGCCACCAGGCCTCGTTCTCGCAGTACCACTTGATTGTGGCTTTGAGGCCCTGACGAAAATCGCCGTAGACGGGGCGCCAGTTCAGTTCTTCGCGCAACTTGGAGGCGTCGATGGCATACCGCATGTCATGGCCCGGGCGATCCCTAACCAACTCATACGCGTCTGCCTGGTGTCCCATCTCGGTCAGAATGAATTCGACCACCTGTTTGTTGGTCAATTCTCCATCGGCACCGATCAGGTAGGTCTCGCCGATTCGTCCCCGTTCCAGAATGGCGAGGACCGCAGCGTTGTGGTCATCCACATGGATCCAGTCGCGGACATTCGCGCCCGCGCCATAAATCTTGGGGCGCTCGCCGTCGATCACATTGGTGATCTGGCGGGGGATGAACTTTTCCACATGCTGCCTGGGGCCATAGTTGTTCGAGCAGTTGCTGATAGTCGCCCGCAGGCCGTAGGTGCGGACCCAAGCCCGCACAAGCATGTCCGAGCCGGCCTTCGACGCGCTGTACGGACTTGAAGGGTTGTAGGCCGTCTCAGGAGTGAATCTCGACGGGTCGTCGAGCTCGAGGTCGCCGTAGACCTCATCGGTGGATATGTGGTGCAAGCGTTTGGCATGACGGCGAACGGCTTCGGCGACACGGAAAGTCCCGACCAGGTTCGTGCCGATGAAGGGCTGAGGATCGTCGATCGAGTTGTCGTTGTGCGACTCTGCCGCGAAGTGGACCACGGCGTCGCATTCGGACACCAGCGCGTCCATCAGATCGCTGTCGCCGATGTCCCCTTGGACCAGCCGGAATCGATTCGGCGGCAATCCAGCCAGTGATTGAGGGTTGCCCGCATAGGTCAGTTTGTCGACCACGACCACTTCATGATCGGTCGTCTCAATGGCCTGGTGGACAAAGTTGGAACCGATGAATCCGGCACCGCCGGTGACCAGAAGATGCACCGCACAAGGCTAACAGCGCGAAACCCCTGCGCCAGGCCGCCTCCTCAGGGCACCCGACCTGCATCCCCTGGCGCATCTGGAGCGTCCGAACAGAGTTGGCGGCATCGTTCGCGGATCGAGTCGACCTGTTCGTGGGGCAGGCTGATGGCGACCTTCGCAGTCATACCACGAACGTGCCACTCGCGCACGATGCCGCCCGCTCGGCTCCCAGCGTTACCGCAAGTAGACGAGTCGGCGGCAGCGACGGTCGCTTGGGAACGCGTCACCAATCGCGACCGGCGGCGACCGATGCGCCGCCAACTTCGCCGGGACAATGGCGGGACTCGCCGATCAAGGCGAGGAGCCCGCGCGAAGCGTCTTCGAACTGTGCGGCCAGGATCCTTCCGACGTCAGAGCGATCACCATCAAGGAACACCTCGCGGACGGGTCGGACGCCGCGGCGGGTCCGCAGGCACCGGTAGGCTGGACCGGTGCCCCAAAGCAGGCCGAACTCCTATTGCACCTCAGGTTTGCCGGTGGACTTCTACTGGTACGGTTGCGCGACCTCGAGCTTGGCTGACAATGTGCAAGCCGCTGTCGACGCGCTCGTGGAAGCCATCTCACGGCCGGGCCGCGAGTGGAGTCGGTATAACACGGCGATGGTCCGGGCAGAGTTCGCCAAGTGCCGACCCTGACGCCAAACGTGACCAGGATCAGCACATCGACGAGGCCGTGAGGCGATACCGCGAAGGCTCTCCGTCACGGTGGGGCATCCCAGCGGGACCCTAGGCGCGCGACTTGTGACTTCCGGCGCCGTGTTATAGGTTTCTTCTTATGCCGACCGAAACCGACGAAGCGCTCGACCGGCGGGCGGATGACCTGGTCCGTAACCACGAGAACCTGCTGGATGCGCTCGTCGCCATGCGCAAACGCCACGGCCTGACCCAGGCGGAAGTGGCGGAACGCATGGGCGTGACACAGCCGTCCGTCGCCCAGTTTGAACGGTATGACTCGAACCCGACGCTGTCGACCATTCGACGTTACGCGATGGCCGTGGGGGCGGTCGTCAAGTCCCAAGTCGTGGATGACATCGCCGTAGAGAAGGCCTCCGCGGCTGCCGTGTTCGCTTGAACCCAACGTCGGCCACACGCTGACGACACCGGAGTCGGCTCAGCGATGACCCTGAGCCTGTCGAATGTGCCGCCCGACCTGCTCTGTGAGTGTTTCGATAGCGGCGGGCGAGCGGGAGAGGGTCACAGTATCCAAGGGGGAAAGTCCGGACCATCTGCGATGGCCACCATCGAAGTGGGACGCTGGGCGCCCGGCCGCTCCGACCGGCCTCGGACAGCGGAAGAGCGCCGTGCCCCTGGGGGCTGCGACGCTCTTCGAAACCCCGCGAACGGGGACTTATGGCCAACAGTGTAGCATCGGGTCCGATGATTCCCGAGCCGACCGATTCCCAAGCTGCCCGCGCGCTGCTTCGGTCGGTGGCACCCGAACGGCTACGACGTTTCCGGCAGGCCGTTCCCGGCGGCGCGCAGGGCGCCGCTTTGCGGCTGTACCTGCTCGACGCGAGGCTGGCCGCCGAGTTCCAGGCTCTGTTCCGCTTCGCCGAGATCCTGCTGCGGGAGGCAGTGCACCGCGCCTTATCCGCCTACTGTTCGACCGCCGCGTGGCATGCCGCCCCGATCTTCCGCGCCGGGGCGGACACCCGGGTCCTCCAGCAGGTAGACGAGGCCGCCGCGAGCGTGGCGCGCAGGCGCGGCCCGGCGCCGGCCGGCGACGTCGTTGCGCGGCTGATGCTCGGCACCTGGGTCCAGTTGCTGGCACCCGGCGCGGGTGGTCGACAAGAGGCCGGACTGTGGAACCCGGCCCTGGCGGCCGCATTCCAATCGGACGCCGAGCCCGGACGGACCCGGACCCGCAGCGACGTCTACGCCCTGGCGCAACGGCTGCTGTGGGCGCGCAACAGGACGAATCACTGCGAGCCGGTAGTTTTCGGGTTCCCTTTGGCCGGGCAGATGACCGCGTCCGGGAAGCACCGCAGGTTGACTCCGCTCCAGTTGCTTGACGACGTGCGCCAACTCGCCGGCTTCATCGACTCCGACATCGGCGCGTGGCTCGACACATGGCGCAGCTCTGAAGAGATGCTGGCTGGCGAACTCGCCGGCCATGCGCTGGCGTTCATGGACCACCAGCCGCGGGTCCTGATGGAGGGCCGCCGACCAGCGACGCCCGACCGTTGACGCGACGGCCAGAACGCGGTCGTCGGGAGGGAATTGGGCACGGAGGCGGTCATCGGCTCATCGACGGCATGTCGTGGGTCCACCGCGAAACACTCACTTCCTTACCCGGTTCCACCGGCGCCTCGACGATCCAAGCGCTGCTCAAGGCCGGCGTCCCCCGAACTGCTGCACTCCTGTCTTGGGCGCTCCGGCAGAGCGAATCGGCCTGAGAGCCCGAGCAAGCCCCGTCCCCGACTTGACTCGGCCGGGCGCGCTATGAGCGTTGCCTGCCCTCCTCGACCAGCATCTTCAGATAATCGCCATAGCCCGACTTCGCGAAAACCTCCGAACGCTCCAAGAGCTCATCGTCGCTCAGGAAACCCCTGCGCCAGGCCGCCTCCTCAGGGCACCCGACCTGCATCCCCTGGCGCATCTGCAGCGTACGGACAAAGTTGGCGGCATCGTTCAAGGACTCAAAAGTGCCCGTGTCCAGCCAGGCGGTGCCCCGCTCAAGAACCTCGACCCGCAGCTCCCCACGATCCAGGTAATACCTGTTCACATCGGTGATCTCGTACTCGCCGCGCGCCGACGGAGCGAGGCTCCGGGCCACCTCGACCACTCGCGAATCGTAGAAGTAGAGTCCGGGCACGGCGTAATGGGACCGGGGCCGGGCGGGCTTCTCCTCCAAAGACTTGGCCATGCCGTCGGGGCCGAACTCGATCACACCGTACGCCTCGGGATTGGCGACCCGGTACGCGAACACCGCAGCGCCTTTCAACGCCGCGAAGCGATCGAGCTGGCGCCCCAACCCGAACCCGTGGAAGATGTTGTCCCCCAACACGAGACAAACATTGTCGTCACCAATGAAATCCGCGCCGATCGTGAACGCCTGCGCCAGGCCTTTCGGCTCAGGCTGCGACGCGTAAGTGACGGAGACCCCCAGACCTGACCCATCTCCTAAGAGTCGCCGAAATGGCTCGGCATCACGGGGCAACGTGATCACGAGCACGTCCCTTATGCCGGCCAGGATCAGTGTGGACAGCGGATAGTAGATCATCGGCTTGTCGTACACCGGTGTCAGTTGCTTGCTGGTGGCCATGGTGATCGGGTGCAGGCGTGTGCCCGATCCGCCGGCCAGGATGATTCCACGCACGCTGTCCATGATGGCATGGACGCGCCGGGCCGCCTACCAACGATTACATGTCGCCCATGCCCCATCCAGGCATCCCTCTTAGTTCTGAACCCGCCGCTCCCAGCTATGCTCGATGCTGCCTAAGTCAGCGGCCGAGAGGAGAGACGATGCCACAACTGGCGGTCGGAGCGACCAGTATTGACGGTTTGACGGTGATCGACCTAGACGTTCACCGGGACGCACGTGGATGGTTCAAAGAGAACTGGCAGCGCGCAAATATGGCGGCCCTCGGGTTGCCGCGCTTCGATCCTGTTCAGCACAACATGTCCTACAATCCTCGCAAGGGCGCCACCCGCGGGATTCACGGGGAGCCGTGGGACAAGCTCGTCAGCGTGGCTCACGGACGGGTGTTTGCGGCGTGGGTCGACTTGAGAGCCGATTCACCGACCCGCGGTCGCGTCGAGTCCCTGGAGATCGGCCCGGAAACCGCGGTGTTCGTGCCCGCCGGTGTAGGCAACGCATATCAGGCCCTGGAAGACGGCACCGTTTACAGTTATTTGGTTAACGAGCACTGGAGCCCAGCAGCCAAGTCGGCCTGCGGATTCGTCAACCTGGCCGATCCAGCGCTGGCGATCGAGTGGCCAATCCCGTTGGACCAGGCGGAGATCAGCACTGCGGACCGGGCCCATCCAGCCTTAGCGGATGCAACATTTCTACCACCAAGATCGCTCGTGGTAATCGGCGCGGACGGCCAGCTTGGGACCGAGTTGATGAACCAGCACCCTTCGGCTATCGGCGCGACGCAGGCAGATTTCGACTTCCGAGATCCGGACACGTTGGATG
>JAISCU010000206.1 GCA_031265345.1 Bifidobacteriaceae bacterium | reverse complement strand
CGCCCGTCCAGGCTCTGCCCGTCGACCGGCCACAGGGTCTGCGCGTCCGGGTCGAACCAGGCCAGGCGCGGCTCGAACCCGTCCCGCTCCCACAACGACTCGTCCAACTCGAACCGCAGGTCCGCTGCCTCGAAGCCACCGTCCACGGTGAAGTCGAACGCGCCGCCCACGTACCCAGGCATCGCCTCGCCGAGCAGGGGATGGTCGCCCGGCATGGGCCGCACCTGGCCGGTGTCCACTTGCGCGCCGCCGAGCCCGCGCAACGTGGCCTCAGCCGACACGGACAGGCCCTCGCGGTCCACCACGCTCAACTCGATCACCTGGGTGAACGACGCGTCGAACACGGTCGGGTCGGTTCCCAACTCGACCTCCCGGCCGTCCGACACGCCGTCGCCGTCCGTGTCCGGGTCCAACGGGTCCGTGCCGTGCCCGGCCTCCTCGGCATCGTCCAACCCGTCCCCGTCGGTGTCGCGGCTCAACGGGTCGGTGCCCAGCGCAGCTTCGGCCGGGCCGTCCAGCCCGTCCTCGTCCACGTCCTCCTGGCCGTCCGGTATCCCGTCCCCGTCGCTGTCCGGGTTCAACGGGTCGTACCCGAACGCCCACTCCGCGCCGTCGTCCAGGCCGTCACCGTCCGTGTCCGCGTTCAATGGGTCGGTGCCCCACAGCGCCTCGTCCGCGTTGGGCAGCCCGTCCCCGTCCAAGTCCTCCTCCTCGCGCCCGTTCAGGCCTGTGTCCTTCGTCTCGCAGGTGTACAGGGCGTTCACACCCGACCCGCCCACGCACACATCCGCGCCCGCGTTCCCGGAGATCGAGTCGTTCCCGGCCTCACCGAACAGCCTGTCCGAACCGGACCCGCCGACCACAGTGTCCGACCCGGCGCCGGCCACGACCAGGTCGTCCCCGTCGTCGCCCCAGATCGTGTCCGCCCCGGCGCCGTCGACCAGCACGTCGTTCCCGTCGTTGCCGCGCAGCGTGTCCGCGCCGTCCTCGCCGCTGATCCGGTCGTCGCCGTCCTCGCCCCAGACCGTGTCGCCGCCGGCCCCGCCGACCAGCCAGTCCGCGCCCCCGCCGCCCTTGATCGTGTCGCCGCCGTCACCGCCCAGGACAACGTCGTCCCCAGCCTCGCCCAGGATCGTGTCCCCGCCAGCACCGCCATAAATCACGTCGTCCCCCGGGCCGCCGTAGATAGTGTCCCCGCCTGCGTCCCCGTAGATCACGTCGTTCCCGCCGCCGGCCTTGATCGTGTCGCCGCCGCCCCCGCCGCAGATCACGTCATCGCCCTCGGTGCCCTTCAGTACCTCTCCGGCGGTCGTGCCGAGGATGGTGCAGCTGCGGGCCGGGTCGAACGCCTCCGGCTTCCCGGCCGCGACCGACGGAGCCTGCCCCGACGCCGTCGACAACACCAACACCGCCGCCGCCGCGCAGGCCAGCATCATGGCGCCGGGCGCCCGGCGCCTCAGGAGAGAGCCGCCGGCCGAACGGTGCCTACCGTCCGCTCGGCTCCGGAAAACGACTTCGCGTGCGCTGGACATACCAACCCCCTTGTGGGCTCATGGGGAAGAGTTGTTGTTGTCGGTGGCCGACCGCGCGTCGTCGGGTGCCGGGCTCCAGGTACCCCGACCGACCGGTCCCCAAGCTAGCACCGGCCAACAGCCCGCACAATAGCCGAACCGGCGCGAACAGCGAAGCGTGGCCAAAATGTTACTGAACCGTACACAAAGCAGGACCTAAGGCGGCCGCGGGGTAGGCCGCCGAGGCGCGGAGACGGCCCCACGGCATCGTACAGACAAAGCCCTGCGACCTCGAAAAGCGGCGTCAGACGTCCACGATCAGCGTGACCGGGCCATCATTGGTCAGCGTGACCTGCATGTTGGCGCCGAACACGCCGCGGGCCACGACCAGCCCGCGCTCCTCCAAGGCCGCCGCCACCCGCGAGACCAGCGGCTCTGCCTGGGGGCCGGGCGCGGCCTTGGACCAGGACGGCTTGCGGCCCTTCTTGGTGTCCGCGTAGAGGGTGAACTGGCTGATGAGCATGACTGGGGCGGCGGCATCGGACAAACTGCGTTCGTCGCGGAGCAACTTCAATTCGGCGACCTTGCGGGCCATCTTAAGGGCCTGGGCCTCGCCGTCGTCATGGGTGACGCCCAACAGCACCACCAGGCCCTCGCCCAGGAAACCGCTGACCTGGCGGCCGCCGACCTCGCAGCGGGCGTCCGTGGCGCGCTGGATGACCGCTCTCATGTCACCAGCCTCCAGGCCGGGCGGGACCGGAAGGCCCGCGACCGGACGGCCCACGGAAGTGCTTGACCGCGGGGCGCACGTCGATAATGAACACCAGTGCGGCAACCACGGCGGCGATGGAGAGCAGGCCGCCGAAGCGTGCCCCCGAATTCAGCGACGGCAACGGCATGGCGCCGAGCCCGATCACCATGGCCACGCCGGTGATCGCGACCCAGGCGCCTTTGGACAGCTTGCCGGCCGCGAGGTACGCGCCGGGCGGAGTCTTGAGCGCCCACACGAAGGCCGTGATCTCGACCGCGAGGGCGGCCAGGCCGAGCAGCCCGGTGATGATCAACCAGGGCGCGACGATGAACGATGACATGAAGCCAGGTTAGCCGCGCCGGCGCGACGCCAGCTTCGGCGGGGCGGTCCTTCTTGCAGTCGGGCGCGAATCCGACTCGCCGGAGCCCGGCACGATCACCACCTGGCTGGCGGCGATGAACCCGGCAGGGTCCTCGGGGACCGAAGCGACCAGGCATTCGTCCTCCGGCAAGGTCCGCTTGACCAGCGCCAGAGCGATCGGGCCGAGCTCGTGGTGCAGGCCGACGGACGTGATGCGGCCGACCGGTCGCTGATCGTCAGGGAGCGGATAGTCGTAGACCGCCGCGCCCGCCTCCGGCAGGACCGCGTCCGCGCCGTCCAAGTGCAGGAACACCAGGCGCCGGGGAGGCTTGCCCACATTGATGATCTTCGCCACCGTCTCCTGGCCGGGGTAGCACCCGGAGTTCAACGCCGTGGTGGTCCTCAGCCAGTCGAGCTCATGGGGGAGGGTCTTGGAATCGGCGGCCTCGCGGCTGGCCAGCGGGCGCCAGGCCGCGATCCGCAGCGCCTCCAGCGAGGCGGCGTCGATCTGGCGATAGCCCCTGGCCTCCAGCTGGTCCGGCAGCGGCTGCGCCTCGCTCGGGTCGTACAGGTAGGTCGTCAGCCCGGTCCATTCGGTGCCCGGATGCGGCGACTCGAGGGCGTAGCGCGGCAGGTTCGCGCCGCCCGGCCACGGGTCCTGGGCCCCGATTTGGACGATGCCGTCCACCCAGTCGCGAGTGACCAAGGCTTTCCAAGAGGGCAGGGGAGCGGCTTCGGCTTGGAGGCGGAAACGCCGGGAATTGAGAAGGTCCGCGACCGCGTCGAACACGGGTTGGTGCCTGGCACCAACCCGTGTTTCAGTCGCGTTGGGGCCGCCGGTCGCGTCGGCGCCGCCGGGGGTGCCTGGGCCGTCGGTCAGAAGCAGGAAGTCGTCGCCGTCCGGGACCGCCATCAGGCCGAACATGATGTGGCCCTGACCTCCCAGGAGCAAGGCTTCAGTTCCGCCGGGCTCCGGCTCGCCGGACAGGGTGGTCAAGGCTCTCAACAGCTTCAGCGCATCGACGCCGGATAGGCGGACTGCCCCTACGGCATCGGACAAAGCGAAGACCGGTTCCCCCGCGGCGAAGGCTCGTTGGTCGGCCAAGTCATAACGACCCATGGCGGTTCTCCTCGCGTTCGAGCCGGGCGGCGGTGTACGAGCCGAGTTCGTGGCCGAACCCGGCGATGTCCCAAGCCCACAATAGATCACCGTCCACCAAGCCGTACATCCTGGTGGCGGCATTGATCTCGGGCGCGGAGACGGTGCGGACCACGGCGTCGGTGGCGAGGTTGACGCGGGTGCGTTCCACTTGGCCCAGGTACAGGCTCTGGTAGCCGGCGGCGTCCGAGATCAGAACCTCGAGGTCCCAGGGCGCGGCGTCCTGGCCGGGCGCGACGCGCCAGAAACCGGCCTCCTCGTGCCACAGGGTTGGCGGTTGTTGCTCGGTCGGCGACTGGTCGGTCGGCGACTGGTCGGCCGACAGCCAGGTGCGCGCCCGGTAGCCCAGGTACGGGCCGTCGGCGGTCTTGAACTCGACCTCCTGCGTGATCCGGCCAGGCGAGATGGGCCCGTAGCCGATTGTGCCTTCGCCGCGCCAGGTCCCCACCAGCCAAGCCAGCGGCTGCACCTCGGGTGCGATCTCGGGCGCGACCTTAGCTGCGACCTCAGGAAAGCCCATGAGGGGACCGTACCATCACCGCATCAGGGCGGCAGCCCACACCGGCACGGAAGCCACCGCCAAGGGGAGCGTCACCAACGCCAAGTCCCGCAGCCGGAACCGGGAGGCGGGCACATCGCGCGGCTCTCCCACCAGCCACACCACCCCTGGCGCGACCCCGCAGGCCGCGGCCACCGCGCATCCCGCCCACCAGGGCGTGACCACCAGGAAGGACACTCCGGCCCCGCCGGCAGCCGCCAGCACCACCCCAAGAACTCCGCCCGCCTCCATGCGCCAGGGCCGGTCCGGAAGCAGCCGCGACAGCCCCAGGCCCAGGCAAGACGCGGCCACGCCGCAGCCCGCCAGGATCGCCAAGTCCACGAAATGCGACATCCCGCTGGCCGCCACCCACAGGCCCATGGCCGCCACCGCCATCACCCCGCAGGTGGTCCCGGCCACGGAGCGGACCAGGTCCACCCGTGGCGCGGGACGCGTCAGCTCGCGGATGAACACTGCGGGAAAGCCCAGCGCGATTGCCACCAGCACAGCCGAGCCCCCTCCCGGAGCCCATGCGGACAACGTGATCGCGACCGCGCCGGTGAACGCCAACGCCAAGCGCGCGGAATGCGGCTCGGGCAAGTGGGCCAGCGCGGGCCACCCCGCGACCAGTGCGGCGGTGGCAAGCGACACGGCGGCCACAGCCCAGGCCAATGACGCGCCGGTGACGGCGCCCAGCGCCAGTCCACCCGCTGGCACGAACCCAGCCAGGGCGGTGACCACGAGGCGCACAAGACGTTCCACTAAACTCTCCCTTGCAAGAACCAGCAGCCGCTCAACAGCAGCGGCCTTGAGACAACATTACAAAGGAGCTCGCAGATGGCGGAGATCCTGCTCCTGACCCAGGCTCCCGGCGCGCCCGGTTCGGTGCTCCCCGCGCTTGAGTTCCTGCCCCACCGGGTCCGCACAATGGGCTTCGATCCCTCCTCTCTGGTCGAGCTGCCGAACGCCGAACTGGTCGCCCTGGACGCGCGCAAGGACCTGCAATCGGCCCGCGCGACGGCGCGTCTGCTGCAGGTCGCGGGCTTGGCGGCGCCGCTGCTCCTGGTCGTCACTGAAGGCGGCCTGACCGCGCTGACGGCGGAGTGGGGCGGTCGCGACTTCGTGCTGGCCGGGGCCTCGCCGGGCGAGGTCGAAGCCCGCATCCGCCTGGCCCTGGCCACCCCCATCATGGGCGGCGCCGACGAGCCGGACGAGGCCATCTCCCAAGGCAACCTGGTGATCGACCCGGTCGCGTACACCGCCAAGTTGCACGGCCGCAGCCTCGACCTGACCTACAAGGAGTTCGAGTTGCTGCGCTACCTGGCCGCCCATCCAGGCCGCGTCTTCACCCGCACGCAGTTGCTCCAGGAGGTCTGGGGCTACGACTACTATGGCGGCACCCGCACGGTCGATGTGCACGTCAGGCG
>JAISCU010000205.1 GCA_031265345.1 Bifidobacteriaceae bacterium | reverse complement strand
ACCCCGTGGGAGTCCAAACGTACCTACGCCTCGTAGAGAGGCAGGCACACGAGATGGGCAAGGGCAAGCTGCGGGAGGCGCCATCCGCCACAACGACAGCCGTTGCGGGGCGGGCGGTGTTGTACGTCCGTATCAGCGACGATCCGGAAGGGACGGAGAAGGGCGTGGACCGGCAGGAGGCCGACTGCCGCGCTTACGCCGAGGCCCAGGGGTTGACGGTGGCCGAGGTCTTCCGTGAGAACGACACGTCGGCGTTCAAACAGCGCACCATCGTCCTGCCGTCGGGCGAGAAGGTGCGCCGGGTGGTGCGCCCGAAGTTCCGCGCGATGCTCCGGTTGCTCGCGGCGGGCGGCGCGGACGTGCTGGTCGCCTACGACCTGGACCGCGCGGTGCGCGACCCGCGCGATCTGGAGGACTTGATCGACGCCAAAGTGCTCCACGGGTTCACGGTCACGTCCACGACCGGCAGCCTCCGGTTGGACTCCGACGCCGATGTCGCGATGGCGCGGGTGCTGGTGGCAATGGCGAACAAGTCATCGGCGGACACCGCCCGTCGTGTCAAACGCGCTGCGCGTCAGCAGGCTTTGGAGGGCAAGTGGCATGGCGGGCGGGCGCCGTTCGGATACGTGATGGGCGAGTCAACCTTGGCGGTCATCCCCGAGCGGGCGGCGCTGGTCCGGGAGGCCGCCGAGCGGGTCTTGGCCGGGGAGAGCGTCTATGTGATCACCCGGACGTGGAACGAACGCGGGGAGCGGACGGTAAACGGCGGGTTGTGGAACGAGAGCCTGCTGGTCCGCATCCTCCGGAACCCGGCGTTGAAAGGGCTGCGGTCGTACCGTCCGGTGAGGCCGGACGGCTCTCAGGACCGCGAAGGGGAGCCGGAACTCCTCACGCAGGGAAACTGGGCGCCGATCCTCGCCCCGGAGTTGTGGGACAGGGTGAACTCGGTCATGGCCGAGCGCAGGGCGAGGCACAGGGCGCGCGTCGGCGCGAAGCGGGTCTACCCGTTTTCCGGGATCATCCGGTGCGCCCGTTGTGGCACGGCGATGCGGCGGCAAGGCCCGTCCTATGTGTGCCTGAACGGGCAACGCGGGGTGTGCTCTCGGCGCGTGAACGGGGACGAGATCGAGGAACTGATCGAGGACGCCCTCATGTCGGTGTTCGCCCAAGTGAGCCTCGACCCAAAGCGGCGCACTCAAGACGAGGCCGCGGCCGCAAAGGAGCGGCACGAACTGGCCCTGTCGGTGGACGCCGACCGGGCGGCGCTGCGCCAGTTGGACGACGACCATTACGACCGGATCATCGACCGGGCCGACTGGATGCGCCAGCGGGCGCGGCTGGTGGAGCGGATCACCGCCCGCCAGAGCGAGCACCAGCAGCGCCTCGCCAAGACCCCGCTCGTTGACACCGCCTCCCTGGATCTGTCCACTGTCGCCTCCGAATGGCACGGGCGTCGCCCGCAATGGCGGCACGACGCCGCCCGCACCGTGTTGGAGGCCGTGCTCATCGGCCCGCACCCCGAAGGGGCGCCCTGCTCCGTCTCCCGCAGACGCGGAGAGACCGAGGACGACTACCAGAGTCGCCGCCGCGCCTACCGGGCCGGCCTGCTGCCGCGCCGGGTCGAGTTCATCTGGCACGCCTAACCCGCCGCGCTGCCCGCTAGACCACCCCGTATCCTGCGCCGCCGCGACGATTCACGACGCGGGGCCTTTCGAGTGTCGGGAAGCCCCGCGCGGGCGGGGGGCGGAACACAATTGGCGCAGCCGTTCCACCGCCGCAGGGTCGGCCACTTTGGCTCCGAAACCCTGCGCCCTCCGTGATGTGGCCGCCAGGTGCGCTCCTGGTGTCGAAGCGGCCGCTGGCGGCAGCGGCGCCGGAACCGCAGGCGTGAAAGCGGTGTCAGCGGGAGTGTTCATGTCGGGTAGGTGCGCCGCGCTGGCCCTGGTGTCTTTTCCCGCCAACGGCTCACTGGCTGGTGTTCTTGTCGGGGTTGGCGGCGCGGATCGCGGCTGACAGGGCGGGATCGTCGCGCAGCGCCTCGATGGGCTCGCCGCTGAACAGGCGCGCCAGCACGCCGTCGCCTGTGGCGGTGCCGGTGTGCTTCGGGCCGGGATGGCCCAAAACGATCCGCAACAGGCCGGTCCATGACCTCGGCGGCAAGCCCAGCAGCGCGGGAACATCACGGTCGCGGCGCAGCGCTTCCAGCGTGCGTGAGCGTGACGACAGATCGCCCAGCCGCCACGCCACATGCGCCACCGCGTCTTCTGCTAGCGCGGCCTCCCACCCCAGGGACGCGAACAAGCCCGCAGTGTCCGACAAGACAGCGGCAACCCGCCCAGCGCCGTCGCCGCCCGCATGGTCGTCGGTGTCCCGGTCGGTGGCGGGGTCCACTTGGAACGCCGGGTGGTAGTCGGCCAGGTTTTCGCGTTCTGCGAACCGGATGGCGTCGTGGAATCCGGCAAGGCTGGAGGCTCTCCGCGCTTTGGCGGTCGAGACGAGCAGCCCCGTGGCTCTGACCTCCGCGTTGCATGTGATCTGGACGGCCCGCGTGACCACAGCCCAGGGATTGCCGGCGCGGCGCACCGACGGGTTGAGCATCGCCTCGAACGCCGCCGAGGCGACATCCCACACGTCCAGCCCGTGCTTGCGGGCCAACGGCAGGTACTTGACCGCGACATATCGCATCAACTCGCCCGCCTCACGGTCCCGCTCCCACGCCCCGTCCCCGGATCCATGTAGCCGGATCAGCACGGAACGCAGCCCTTCCGGCGACTTGAAGCCGTCGCTGGCTGAACTGACAGGGGCCGCAGGATCGCCCGCGGCGGGTGTGGTGTGTGTGGTCACGGTGGCGCCTCCCGCAGGGGAGGTGCGCCACCGCGACCCAAACCGGGCCGCGCATCGGCTCGCCCAAACACCTGCCGCCCGTCAGCGGCGTGCGGTCACCACCGGGGCTAGAACGCGGGGGACGCCGAACGGGGGATGTCAGGGGGCGATGTCGGAGTCGGCCTGTGCGTCGAAAGGCTCGCCGACACGGCTCGGATGAGTCAACGCCATTGGCTACGGGGAGTATTGAGGCGTTCCCGTGCTCATCCGGAGCCTGATTATGAGGAATGCCGCTTTCCGCCATGCTGCCCGGCCAACCGTCGGGCGGCCAACGCGGCGCCTCCCGAACCCCGTGTTGCCCACCGCGCCGCTTGTCTGGGTGTTGCGGTCAGTTGAAACCGAAGACTCGGTGGGCGGCACGGTAGCAGAGCGCGGCCAGCGGGCGGCCGATTGTTTGGGGCAGGTTGACCAGGCGGACAAGGGGACGGCGCTGGAACCAGCGCCCGAGTTCCTTATCGGTCAGGGAGAGCCAGCGGAACAACTCCGCTTTGGCGGTCAGATGCTCAGGCTCGCCGGAGCGGGTTAGCAACACTGCCGACACCAGGGTCACGATTTCCGCGTAGTGCAACAGGTAGCGCCGCAACGGCGGCGGCAGCACCGGATCGCGCCAGCGAGCAGCCAACTCGGCCAGCAGCAGCCGGTTGACCCGCAGTTGTTGCTCCATTCGTGAGATCATCACCTGCTCGTTGACCGACTGATCCGGCCGGCCGATGGCGTAGTGGTAGAGGTTCGCGTCCAAGTAGTAGAGGGTGCGGACGCCGCGGAGAGGAATGAAGGCGTACAAATTGTCAACGTAGAAGGTGTGCCGCGGCAGTTCCAACCCGCAGTCGCGCAAGACGCGGAGACGGTAGACCAGGGCGTGCATCGACAGGTACCGGCCGAACGGGAAACGCCCTATGTCATCCCAAGAGACCACTCGGCCCGGCGGCAGCGCGCGGCGATTGTGCTGAAGGAATGGATGCCGACGTCCCTCTTTGTCATAGCTGAAATTGCAGACAACCAGGTCCGGGCCGGTGCCATTGGCACCGAAGGCGCGCAGGGTGTCGATCAGCGCAGACAGCGCCGTCCCGTCCACCCAGTCGTCCGAATCCACCACTTTGATCCAGTCGCCCTGCGCCTGGGCGACCCCGGTGTTGACCGCCCCGCCGTGCCCGCCGTTGGCTTGGCAGGCGACCCGCACCTGAGGGTGGCGCCGGGCGTAGTCGGCGGCGATCTCGGCGGTGCGGTCGGTCGACCCGTCATTGACAACCAACACTTCGACCCGATCCACACCGACCAGCGAATCCAAGCAACGTCCCAGATAGACCTCGGAATTGTAGGCGGGCACAACAACCGTCAGCACCGGCCGCTCGTTTAGCCTCGCCACGTCGCCGCCCCCAGAAGGCCAAACGGCTGCCGTGGTACAGCGTTGGCGCGGACATAAGTCCGCAGGATGGGACGGCCCTCGACCCTCCGGCTGGCACATAGCCAACCGCGCTCCCAGACTGCGGGCGCGGGGCCGATTCCGGCCCCGCGCCCTCTCGTCTTCAGAGGCATTTTTCTCGCAGGAGGGTCCTTCAGCCCTCAGCCGGTTCGACCACCTGGCCGCTCGGCTTCTGGCGGCGGTTGCGCAGCACCAACGCCGTCAGGCTGATCAGCAGCAGCAATCCCAACTCCGCTATGAACAGGTTGACATGCAACCGCCAATTCAGCACATCGGCCCTAACTGTCGTGGCGCTAGCCGACTCAGAGAGGATGTTGTGAGCCGTCCGCTGCAAATAGTAGATGTCCGCATCGGTATCGGCCCTGACCGCCAAGCTGGAGTCGATGGTGAGCCACGCGTCCGTGCCGGCCCGCAGGGCGGCGTCCACCGAAGGCGAACCGCCCGTCATGTCGGTCAGCGTCTTGCCTCGCATGCCCCACTCATTTCGCAGCACTTGGATCAGCAAGGGCTCGTGCGTGGGAATGTAGGTGTCGCCGATGAAGTTCATGGCGGACATCACTGCGGTGGCGCCGCCATCCTTGACCGACAGTTCGAATGGCTTCAGGTAGATTTCCCGGATCGCCTGCTCGTTGCTGTAGGTGTGGAGGTTGGCTCCCCGGTTGGTTTCCTGGTCGTTGAGCGCGAAGTGCTTGATATAGACGACCAGGCCTTTTTCCCGGCAACCCAGGGTTTCGGCCGCTCCGATGGCGCCAGCCAGGTACCCGTCCTCCGAGAAGTACTCGAAGTTGCGCCCGGAGTAGGCCGAGCGATGCGTGTCCATAGCCGGGGCGTACCAGCCGGTGACACCGCGCGAGTGGCTCTGGTCTGCCATTTGATTGCCCATCTCGCGTGCCAAGTCGACGTTGAAGGTCGCCGCCAGCAGCGGGATGCAGGGATAAGCGATTCCGCTCAGCCCCGCATTGTAGGCGCTGGAGATGCCCAACGCGCCATCGGTGTCCAGGGTCCGCACTGTGCCAATCGACGGCAACGCCGGCTGGACGTAGGTGGCGTCCACGACCAGCGATTGCAGCTCTTCAAGCGTCAGTTGCGAGATCAATTCGGCCCACCTGTCGTCGTCGTAGGGCACACCGATCATGTCTTCCAAGGTCAATTCCCCGTCGGCGGCGTAATCCACGCCCTTGACGTGCTTCTTGGTCACCGCCTCGTCGTAGGCCGGATCATAGGCGCTCGGGTCATCCTCATAGGCGGTCGACTTGACATCGGCGCTGACCGAACCCATAGCCGAGGCGTAGTTGGCGAAAGCGCCGTTCCGCGACAGGTACTCGCCGCGCGCGGCATCGGCGAACTGGTTGTACGCCGCCTGGTCGTCCGACGTGCGCTGGTCCTCGCCGGAGAAGAAGTGCTGATCGCCCAGATTGGCGGTAACCGACTCGTAGGCGGTGTGGGCGTCGGCCCGGATCGAGAACTCGTAATCGCCCACGTCGAGCATGTAAGCCCCGTTCGTGCCGTCACCGTTGTCATAGGTGGCGTCATAAGAGGCGATGTCCTCCATGTCGAACTCGACCGTGACCGTCTCCGACGCGCCCGGCTCCAACAGGCCCGTCTTCGCGAAGCCGATCAGCGAGACCGCCGCCTTCTCGACCCCGTTGGTGATGTCGTAATCGGTGTAAGGGGCCGTCAAGTACAACTGCACGACTTCCTTGCCCGCCGCCGAGCCGGTGTTGGTGACCTCCACCTCGACGCTGTAGCTGTCGGCCGCCTCCAGTTTGCCGCCGTCTTTCAGGCTGCCGCCCGTCACTTTCTGCTCGAACGTCGTGTAAGACAGTCCGTAGCCGAACGGATAAGCGACGATGCCGTCGTAGCCGTTGGCGTAATCAAACGTCTCTTTCGTCTTCGTGTTGGTTGTCACCGCCCCCTCGGCGTAAGCGGTCTCATACCACTTGTAGCCCACGTAGATGCCCTCCACGTAGTCCACGTAATGGCTGTTCTCCGCGTTCGCAGCCACGTGGTCGCCGTAGTTCTCATTGGCCGGAGCGCTGTCATTGTCATACACCCAGGTGTCCGGCAGCTTCGCTGACGGGTTGACCTCGCCGGTCAGAATCGGACCGAGAGCCCCAAAACCATACGGGCCGGGCAAACCAGCCCAGACCACCGCGTCCACCGAGTAATCCTCAACAAACCCCATCTCTATGGCGTTGCCGCTGTTGACCACCACGACCAGCTTACCGAACGTGTCCCGCGCCTTTTCCAGCAGGCTCTTCTCATCGGCGGTCAGTTCAAGGTAGTTCGTCTCGCCGCTGTTGGCGCCGGGAAGGTCTCCCCCTTCTCGGCCGGTGCGGCCGATCACGACCACCGCCGTGTCGGAATACGCCTTCAGGTTGTCGAACGAGGCCTCGCCCGCGAATGAGCTGACCGGAACCTCGCTGGTTTCGAAACTGCTCCAATCGAACCCGAGGCCCTGGTCTTCCGATGTTTGGATCTTGTAAACGCCCGCGTCGAGCGGTGCGGGGTTGATTTCGACGCCGGCGTCCTCAAGCGAGGAGACCACATCGATGGCGTCCGCTGCGGACACGGCGCTGGAGCCACCGCCGCTGTAGATCGGCGCGTAGGCGGAGTAGCCGAGCAGGTTGATCTTCGCGCTGTCGCCGGAGGAGTCCAAAGGCAGGGCGCCGTTCTCGTTGCGCAGCAGCGTCATGCCTTCCGCAGCGATCTCGAAGGTGAGCTCCCGCCAGTCGGCTTCTCTGGTTTCAATGTTGGCGTCGGCCGAATACGGCTGGGTGAAGACGTTGTTGAGTGCTCCGGAGTAAGTGTTGGCCAGCGCGTTCGCGGCGATCATGGCCGCCACCAGCAGCGCCGAAACGCTGCCCATGACAACGTTGAAGACGGTCGGCTTTCTCTTCGGTGCCCCGCGCTGGCGGTTGCGCAGCTCCCGCCAAGCCAGTAGCGCAACCAGAGCGAGGATGATCACGCCCAGGACTGCCAGGAGGATCTTGACCCAGACCAGCAATGCCGCGCCCGAGCTTTCCGCTTTGCCGGTCAGGGTCGGGGACAACTCAGTGGTGTCGGGGTAGCCGAAGTGGCTCAGGTCGGGCGGACCGGCCCCTCCGGGCGGCCCCTCTCCGCCGCCTTCGCCCTCGGGCGGCGTCTCGCCTTCAGCAGGCGCCTCTCCTTCGGATGGGGTTTCGCCTTCGGCCGGTGCCTCGCCTTCGGTTGTGGTTGCCTCGTTGCCCTCGCCCGTCGGTTCGGCCTGCGTGGCGGCCGGGGACGGATCGTCGGTCGCCGCCTGCGCGGGCCAGCCGAACCCCGCCAACACCAGCCCCGCTCCGGCGACAAGAGCGCACAACGCCGCCACGAGCCTTCCCCGTGTGGGGCCGGGTTTGTCATCGTGTTTCGTGCCCATTGATTTCTCCTTGCGTGTGAAACTGGTTTCATACTCGTCGTTTAGGTGGTGGTTTGACCGCCGACTCGGCCCTACATGCTGCCGCCTCCGGCCCCCACGGCATCGCTGTCCTGCTGGACTCCTTCGCTGCCGCTGTTCGCCTTGGTTTGGTCTTGGACCCTGCGCATGACAACGAACTTCATCGTCGGGAAGAGGATCGCCACCTGGATCATGATGTTGACGCAGTTGGCCGCGTAGGGCGCCCAGCCGCCGATCAGCGTCGACAGCGGTTCCATGACCAAGGTCGGGACGTACAGGCAGATGAAGTAGACGACTATGACCGCGAAGATGTAGGTCGTGATCGCTCCGGCGAGCCGGTTGTCGGCGTGGAAGACCAGCTTTCGTTGGACGATGAAGTTGACCGTCTGAGCGACGCCGTAGGCGAACAAGAAGGCTAAGAATCCGGCCAAGCCGCCATTGGCGGCCGAGTAATCGAACGGTCCCCAATTGAAGTCCGTGTCCGCCAGGCCCGCGAAAAGCACGGCGTTGCACAGGAACAACACCGCGAAGTTGGTGATGGTGGCGATGTTGGCGAGCAGGTTGAACATGATGAACTCGTAGCCCGCCGGATGGCGCGCGCGCCAGCGTTTGACTGACGCCCAGGCTCCGCTCCGCCGCTCCTCCAAAACCGGCTGTTCTTGGGCCATTTCTCAGCCTTCCGCTGTGAGACTGAAATCAAGGAAATCAACTGCCCCGGCGCCCCGGAACGTGAAGAACAGACCGGTCCGGCCATCGGGTGCCTGCGCCGCGGCCGGTCTGGACGCCCATTTCTCCCCAAGTCCGGAACAGTCGATGATGGCCACGGCCGATCGGCCGTCCGCATCGGTGGAGACCACGAGTTGGCCGGACGCTTTGCCTCTGACCGTGGCGCAGATGGCCGTCAGCGCGCTCAGGTCGAAGTACTTGAATCCGGCTGTGGCCCCGTCGCGCAGGTTGGCGATGTATTGGCGCGCGCCGGGCGGGCCGTCGCGCCCGTCCTGGGTCAGGTAGGGATGCTGCCCCAGTTTCGCCTTGCCGTCATAGCGGCCGGCGCCGCCTCCCGACCATAGGTTGCAGGCGATGCGCGCCTGGTAGAGCCCGGCGCCGCGCAGCGGGCCGCCGTTCAGTCCGCAGCTGGTCAACTCCGCCTGTTCGAAGCCGCCCCCCGGCTGGCGGGTCAACGGCTCGGCGCAGGCTTGGCGGGCGTAGGAGGTCCGGTTGGTGTGGCGGTGGTAGAAGATGTAGAACTGGTCGCCCAGGCGCAGCATGCCGCCGTGGTTGTTGCCGGTGTAGTTCGCCCCGCGGGCCTCGTCCGGGTGGCCGGGCAGGCCGATGTCGCCGTTGGAGATCAAGGTCCCGCCGAAACGGAACCCGCCGGTTGGACTGTCGCTGACGGCGTAGCACAACTCGTGGTTCAACCGCGACGAATAGACGAAGTAGTAGGCGTCGCCGTACTTGCGGATGGAACTGGCTTCGAAGAACTCATGCCCAGCGAACGAACCCTCGCCTCGCTTGGGGAACAACAGCCTTTCCGGCCCGCGTAGCGTGACCATATCAGGCTCGAGTTCCACCACGTAGCCGCCGTCGAACCGTAGTTTCTTGGTGCCAGTGATGATCGCCGGGACCGGCTTGCAGAAGCCGGAGTACAAGTAGACCCTGCCGTCGGCGTCCACCAAGACCCCCGGGTCGAACGGGAACGGATCCCCCGCCTTGCGACCCCAGACGGTCCCGTCCGGGTGGCTGACATGCCCCAGGAACTCATACGGCCCGGCTGGCTGCGAGGCGACGGCGACTCCCATCACGCCCCAGAAATCGAAGGCGTAGTAGAGGTAGAAGCGCCCGTCCGTCCCTTGGGCGACGTCCGGCGCGAACAGCAGGCGCAACCCCAGGCGGTTCTTCGGGTCTTGCTTCTTGCGGTAAATGACGCCCTCGTAGCGCCAGGCGCTGAGGTCGTCGCAGGGCGCGGACCAGCAGACATAATCGTTGACGCAGAACATCGGCGCCCCGAAACGGTCGTGGGAACCGTAGACATAGACTCGCCCACCGAACACATGCGGTTCCGGGTCCGGCAAGTACTCGCCGCCCGGCAGGAACGGATTGGCGGCCCGACCGTGCGTTGGTTCCATGTCTCTCGCTGATCCTCCCTCCGCTCTGATGTCGGATACCTATGTTGACGCGGTTGACGCCGCCAAAACGGGTCGTTGCACAAACGCAGGTTTTGTCGCACAAGCCAGGGGTTCTTGCTCGCCGCATCTGCCGGGACCGCAGGTAGGCTTGACCAGTGGCCGACCGGCGTCGGGCCAGCCGCCCGCTGTCGCGCTTGCCTGTCAGCGTTCGTAGCGAAGGAGTGTGAACGTGATCCGCGTCGCGGTGGTCGAAGACGACCAGGACTTCGCCCGGACGTTGACCGCCTACCTCAGGCGCTACGCCGACGAGTCACACGAAGAGTTCAAGATCACGGTTTTCGCCGACGGCGAAGACATCGTCGCGGACTGCCGCGCCGGATTCGACATCATCTTGATGGACATTGAAATGGCCCATCTGGACGGGCTGGCCGCCGCGGAACTGATCCGCCAAGTCGACCAGCGGGTGGTCATCATCTTCATAACCCACATGGGCCATTACGCGATCGAGGGCTACAAGGTCGACGCGCTCGACTACGTGCTCAAGCCCGTCACCTACTTCGCGTTCAGCCAGAGGATCGGCCGGGCGTTGGCCCGTATGCGCCGCCGCGAAGACGCCTACTTGGTGATAAACGCCCGCGAAGCGGTCTACCGGGTCCCGGTGTCCTCGGTTCGCTGGATCGAAAGCCGGGGACACCGCCTGATCTATCACACCGCCGGCAGCCAGCACATTTCCACCACCAAGTCGATGAAACAGGTCGCGGACGAACTGAGGGGACACCACTTCTTCCGGTGCAACAGGTGCTACCTGGTGAATCTGGCGGCCGCCGTGGGAATCGAGCGCGGGTTCGCGGTCCTGTACGACGGGACCAAGCTCGCGGTCAGCGATTCCAAACGCCGTGACTTCCTCGACGCGCTGACCAGTTACGCCGGCGAGGTCGTCAAGTGAACGTCGTCGGCGGGCTTTCCGACATTCCCAAGGTTTACACCGCGCTGGCCGAATGGCTTTTCAGCCTGGTGTGCGTGCTGGCCTGCCTGCGGCGCGCGCCCAAACCCCGCGAATGCGCTTGGTTGGCGGCGTCGTTGGCGGTGCTGGTGGCCCTCCAGATCGTGATCGGCGTGGTCCCGGTGGCGTTCTGGCTGCCCGGTATGGGAGTCGCGGTGTTGGTCATGTTCTTGACCATTTGGCGCTGCGGGTCCGTGTCCACGGCCACCGGCGCCTTCCTGGCGGCGAAAGCCTTTTTGCTGGCCGAGGCGGCGGCATCGTTGGAATGGCAGTTGCATTTCTACCTTTCCACCACCTACATGTGGGGCAGCTACGTGTGGGTCGGCGCCGCGCTCCTGGTGGTGGTCTACGGCGCCGTTTTCGGCATCGCCTTGGCGTTGGAACTGCGGCAGGCCGACTCGCGCCTGGAAACCAGTTGGCAGGAATTGTGGTGGCCGGCGGCGATCACCATCGCCACCTTCGCGTTGAGCAACCTCAGCTACGTTTCCCCGTCAACTCCCTTCTCAAGCCCGGTCGGCGCCGATTCGTTCAACATCAGGACCCTGGTGGGAGTCGGCGGCGTCGCTTTCCTTTACGCCTACCAGAACCATTTGCTTCGAGGCCGTGCCAAAGCCGAAACCGACACGATCCGCGTCATCCTCAGGCTCCAACACGCCCAATACCAGCAGCACAAGGAAAGCAGAGATCTGATCGACCACAAATACCATGACCTCAAGCACCAAATCGCGGTGCTGCGCGGTGAAATCGATCCGGCCCGGCGCAAGTCGCATCTGGACGAAATCGAACGCGGCGTCCACGGCTACGGATCGCAGCTCAAGACCGGCAACGCTGCGCTCGACACGGTTCTGACTTCCAAGGCCCTGGCCTGCGCCGACCATTCGATCCAACTGACCTGCGCCGCCGACGGAGCCCTGCTAGACCACGTCAGCGAAATGGACGTCTGCGCGATCTTCGGTAACGCATTGGACAACGCCATCGAATGCGTGCGGCAAATCCCCTCCGAGGACAAGCGGCTGGTTCACGTGTCCGTCTCAAGATTCAAGACTTTCGCTCTGGTTCGGGTCAACAACTACATGGCCGACGCCGCTTCGGTGCGGCTCCGAGATGGCTTGCCGATCACAACCAAAGCCGATTCCGACTATCACGGGTTCGGCCTCAAGAGCGTCCGGCACGTCGTCAACAAGTACGGCGGAAACCTCACCACCGAGGTCAAAGACAACTGGTTCGAGTTCAAGGTCCTCCTGCCTGCGCCAGCCAGCGCCTGCCCGGCCGATCAGCACGGCGCCAGCACCGGGAGACCACCTTCGAGCGCCGATCCTTTCGCCGGGTCGATTCGCGCCGAGTCAGGCCCTATAGACCTTTGACCGGTGGCCCACGGTCAGCGCGATGACAACCATCTCATCGTCGCGAAGCAACGCGATCACGCGATAGTCGCCAACCCGGTAGCGCCAAGAACCGGCCAACTCGCCGACCAGCGCTTTGCCGCGTTGCCGGGGATCTTCCAGCGCGATCACCGCCTCGAGCGCGTCAACCACGCGCCTTTGGGCGGTCTTGTCCAACCGGGACAGGTCCCGCGCGAACCGCTCGGTCGGGACCAGCGTCCACTTGCGGCTCACAGGCCTAGCTCAGTCTTCAACTCGGCCCAGTCGCGGGTGCGGAACCCGTCGGCTTGCCATTCCCTGAAGGCATGATCAGCCGCGTAGGCGTCCTCCAAATCGTCAAGGTACTCTTCGACCGCCCGGCGCACGTAGAAGGAACTGGGCCGGCCCGTCTTGACGCTCAATTCGTCCAACCTGGACTTGACCTCCGCCGGCAGCCTCACCGACATAATGGCTGTAGACATGTAAACACCCTACCGCCTGCTCAAGGACTCAAACACCGGCTGAGGCATCCCTCCCGAAGGGACGTAATCTACCGGGGGTAGCCGCGCGCACCTGTCTCCTGACGGAACCGCCGTCAGGAGGGAGGCCGGGGCGCGATGCATGGTGGTGTCAGGCCGTTCCGAGGCACCGGCGCCGACGCGCGCCGGTATGTGGAATCCGACCGCTCCACCGCCGACGACTACTACCTGGGCGGTGGTGACGCGCTGGCGTCATGGACGCTGAGTGACGCTGAGGGCGGGGTGGCGGCTGCGGCCGATCTGGAGCCGGAGGCGTACGCGGCGTGGGTTGACTGGGCGCACCCGCTGACGGGCGAGCGGATGGGCGTCCCCCGCGCGGCGGGCGACGGCAGGAAGGGGTCGCCCCGGTTCCAGGAGATGATCGTCAACGCCCCCAAGTCGCTGTCGATAGCCGCCGCCCTTCACCCGGACGTGTCTGCGGCGCTGGACGCCGCGCAGGCTGCGGCCGCTGATGAGATCCGCCGCTACCTCGCATTGCACGCGACGACGAGGGTCGGGCCGCGCGGCGCGCAGGAGGTCGTGCCCGTCGAGCAGTTGCAGACGGTCGGGATCGTGCACCGCACCAGCAGGGCGGGCGACCCGCACCGGCACATCCACCTCCAGATCGGCACGAGGGTGTTGGCCGCTGGGGCGTGGCGCGGGTTGGACGGGGTGGCGCTGTTCAAGATGCAAGGCGCGATCCGCGCGATAGGCACCGCTGTGATCGCGGCGCATCCGCAGCTTGCGGCTGTGCTGGACGGACATGGGTTGACGTTGGACCCGGAGACGGGCGAGGTGGTCGAGTTGGAGCCGTTCAACCAGGTCATGTCGAAACGCGGCGCGCAAGTCGAGGCGAACCTGCAACGTCTCGCGCGGGAGTGGGAGGCGTCGCATCCGGGCGAGACGATGAGCCGCACCACCTCGGGCAGGCTGCAAGCGTCCGCGTGGGCGCAGGACCGGCCGTCGAAGAAGCCGACGACTCTGGCGGGCGAGGCCGCGTGGATCGCGGAACTGCGCGACGGCGGCTACGACGAGTCCGCGCCGCTTCGTGCCGCGCCCGTCCGTGTGGTGTCGTTGGACGCCTTGGACGCGCGGACCGTTGCGAGCCGCGCGTTGGATCGTTGCGCCGCCGGGGCGTCCGCGTGGACACCCCACACGATCCGAGAACAGGTCGCGGCGCTGGTCACCGAGGCGGGCGTGCGCGCGACCCCCGAACAGTTGCGCCAGTTCACCGACCGGGCCGCCGGCCTCGCGCGGGAGGATTGCCTGTCGGTGCTGCCCCTGGGCGCGCCCGCCCCGGAGCATGTCGCCTGCTTGACCGGCCTGGACGTGATCGCGGCCGAGACGAGGCTACGCGACCTGCTCACCGGGCTCGCAACGAACGGCGACGTTCCGCTGGCTGACGTTGGGGCGCTAGCCGCCG
>JAISCU010000370.1 GCA_031265345.1 Bifidobacteriaceae bacterium | reverse complement strand
CTCCGCGCGCCGGTTTATGATGCCCTGGCCGGCCACGCCGGGGTGGCGGTAGACGTAGGCTCCGGCGGCGGCATCGTGCTCCGCTGCCTTTTCGGCGCCCTCCCGGACGACACCCTCGGCGCCCCCCTCGACGGAGAACCGGAAGGACAGGTTCGACAGGCCCAGCGGGATGGGCTCGAATCCGGTCAAGAACTCGCGGCGCACATTCAAAGTCCGGCAGATGTTGTCCAGGATCGACGAGTCGATGTTCTTGATGAAGTCCCGGTCGAAACCGCGCAGATCGTCCAGAGAGTCGAACTCGTGGACGGTGTCCGGCGGGTAGCGCCTCGCGCGGAGGTCCAGGTCCGCGATGTGGTCCGTGTAGACGGCTTCCCACAGCTTGCCCTTGGTCGCGGGCTCGTTGTACACCCGGTCCAGGATCTGAACGAAACGGCGGGAGAAGGCGCGGTCGAAGTACGCCTCGCCGAGCATGGCCCAACCGTCCCGGCCGCCTGGGGCGGCGTGGGTGATCCGGTCGAAGCTGCCGCTTGTCACGAGCCACTCGTCGGTCGGCCCGTCCTGCCAGACCGTCGCGTAGTAGCCGCGGTGCACGTAAGCGGAGAAGACGTTCTCCATGTAGTAGTTGTCCGAGGAACAGATGTACGTGTTGCCCAGCTTGTGCTCCACCGCTTTGAGCGAGGAGTGGTTGTTGCGGGTCTCGTACTCCGGGTTGACCGCGATCCTCACGCCGAAGGCGTCCTCCAGGTACAGGAACTGCTCCATCTTGTAGCCCACCACCACAGTGATGTCCTCGATGCCCGCCGCCTGCAACTGGCGGATCATCCGCTCGATCAGGACTTCGCCCTTGACCACGAGCAGACCCTTGGGTCGCTCGTAGGAGATGGGCGCGAAGCGCGTGGACATGCCCGCCGCCATGATGACGGCGTTGTCCACTTTGTGGGGCTCGAGCGCGGCCAGCCCTTCGCTGGTCAGGTCGTACCCGTCGACGTGGCCCTCGTACCGCAACTGGCGCAGCGTCAGGTTGACCGCTCCCAGCGAGATGCCGGCCGTTGCGGACAGCGCCCGCTGCGATTTCGCCCCGCCTTGCCGCAGCGCGTCGAGAACGGCGAACTCGCGATAGTCGAGCATGGTGGTCGCCTTTCCTGGGGCGCGAGGCTCCGTCCGTTCCGGTGTTCAGGATGTCGCTCGGCTCTGCGAAATTGAACATCCGGTTTCCGCCACGGTAGGCCTGTGCTCGTCCTGTGTCAAATCTGGCGGCGCGTCGGCAGAAGCCCCCGGACGCGACCGTCGAGTCCTGACGTCCTCGTCTTCCGCTGCACGATGCCGCCCTCCCGGCCCCGGCGAGCCAGGTCGGTTCCGTCTGTCTCAAGCATCCGCCGCAGCGCCGCCGCGCGGTTGCGGCGGGTGGTCGCAGGGCGTATGGTTTGTTGCAAAGGGGAGGCACTGGAAGGTCCCCCCCGCCATTGGCGGGCGGCGCTGGAAGGGCGCCGACCGGGCCTACGGGCGCGGTCGGGGCGGCTTCCCCTTTTCATGTCAACCCACGGAACCACATTCTGCCTCGGACTTCGTCAATGGCCAACAGCATCTTCCCGTTGAGGGCGGCGCGACTGGACGACCTCTAC
Source organism: Bifidobacteriaceae bacterium (assembly GCA_031265345.1). Next base: position 1,187 of record JAISCU010000370.1, on the reverse strand, counting down.
CGGCGCATCGGCTCCGGGAAAGTGGCGTTCGTCGACGAATCCACCCAAGTGGCACCAGACCGTTACGGTAGGACTTTCTATATCCTCGCGGCCGCGGTGTTCCCGGTCAGCGGGCTCGACGCTGCGAGGGAAGCGATCATGGCGGCATCGCACACGGGCGATTCCCCGCACGCCAGCCAGGACTTCTGGGGCAACCGGCCCGCGTTCCGGCGCGCCTGGTCCGTTGTCCGCGACGAACTTGACGAGTGCCTCATCGCCGTCTGCGCGCCGCTCCTTCCATTCGATGATGGTCTCTCCCATGCGCCCGGCGACCCGAAGCGTAGGCTGCCTGTCGGCGAGGACAGTCGCGCCGCCTGCCTGCTGGGGGCGGTCCGGGAGCTCCATGCCCGCTTGGGCGTGCGTGCGGTCGTGGCGGACGCGCGTGACGAGCGTCTGGACGGTTCGGATCGTTGGGTCGTCGGCCGGTTGAGGGCGGCTTTGCCGGGCGGTGGCCGTGACCTCGCGTTTGTCCACGCCCGGCCGAGCTCGGAGCCGCTGCTGGCTTACGCGGATTTCGCCGCCTGGGCGTACCGCCGGTTCTGGACGGGCCAGGACCGCGAGTGGTTCGAGTCGATAAGGCTGGCGACCAGACTGCTGCGGGTGCCCCGTGACGCGCCGCACGTCTTGTCCCGGCCGCCTGGGGCCGTCGAGCCCTGACCGGTCTTCTTCTATTGCACGGTGCCGCCCGCGTTCGGGTGGCCTGGCTCCCACGCCGTTCATCGGGCCGAGCCGTTACGGCACGTTGGAAATCGTCGCTGAGTTGACTCCGCCCAGCCATCTTTGGATATCTTCCAGATGTTGCCGCTTCGGGGTTCCGCTCGATTGGCGGCCGGGTACTAGAAAGGAATTGACGAATGAGGGCATCGAGGGAGCGTGAGAGGGCGGCCGCCGCCTTCACGGCCGATTCCGCCAGCTGGGGCCGCCCATCTGAGGTTCTGAGTGGCCGGGAGGCCGCGGCCTTCGGCACCGCGACGCTGCGGGACGCGGGTGTGGACGTGGAGGCCGTGGAGCGTGCCCACGCCGGGCGCCCGCGGGTCGATGGCAGAGCCATTGGCAGCGAGCCATCCCGTTCGCCTCGCGTTAACGTGGCAGTCTCCCGCGAGGTCGATTAGGTGTGGGTGATCCAGCTAATGCCATTGTGACCGATC
>JAISCU010000147.1 GCA_031265345.1 Bifidobacteriaceae bacterium | reverse complement strand
CACCGGCTCGCCCCCCCGCCCCCCCGCAACCGCACCGGCACCGGCACCGGCACCGGCACCGGCACCGAGGCAAGCATCCCCAAGGACAGATGGCACATGGAAGCACCAGGTGCTACAGTCGACTCTGTGATCGCCGAACAACGGATCAGCCAACGCGATCTGCGACTCCGCTCGCGCGAGATCATGAACGCCATCGAGCAGGGCGAGACGTTCACCGTGACACGCGGTGGACGCGGAATCGGCCAGTTCGTTCCGCTGCCGCGCAAGCGCACGTTCCTAGGCCGCGATGAGTTCCTGGCCCTCGGGCGCGGGCTCCCGCCAATCGACGCGGAGGCATTCCGCGCTGATCGCGACGCCTCTGCGGATCAATTCGCCGACGATCCGTTTGCCCGTTGACGCCATGGCGACCGCCGGACTGCTCGACACGGACATTCTGATCCATTGGGCCGCTCTCCGAGCACCCGAACTCCCGGAGTTGGCCGCGATCTCGACGGTGACGGTCGCCGAACTCGCGGCTGGGGTGCACGCCGCGCGCGACCCGCTAGAACGCGCCGCCCGCCTCGAATTGCTCCAGCGCGCCGAAAGCGAGTTCGCGCCGCTGCCCTTCGACCTCGCGGCAGCTCGGGCCTATGGCCGCGTCACGGCCGCCGTCCGCGGAGTCGGCCGCTCGCCGAGGAGTCGCGTGGCGGACCAGATGATCGCCGCAATCGCGGTGTCACGCGGGTTGCCGCTCTACACGACCGATCCGACCGACTACTCCGGTTTGGACACGATCCTCGAACTGGTCGCAGTCGCACGTCCACAACCTGGAGGCGAAGCCACCAGAACCTAACTGGGCGGGACAGTGTCAGCGAGCGGCCGACCGACGTCCGCGGCCGATTCGACTCGGCAGGGCTTGCGGGCGCATCGGGGCGTTCCCCGCGTCGCAGGCAGTCGCCTCGGTCCAACTCGACGCTGCGAGTCCGCTCGGCCGGGGCCGACTGAGGCCCCTTGCGACACCTGACTACCGTGCCCTGCTGGGCCGCCGTACTGGGCAACCACCCGACAGCCGTCTGTCGCTATGGCCTTCGCCCGGAAAGGCAGGCAGCACGCGAGCTTGTCCTTGCCCCTACCACGAGGATGCAGCCACGACCAGTTGTTCCAAAGCTTCCCGGTTGGCATCGATGAACTCGTTGTCGCGGGCAACGCGGATTGCCGAAATCCGGGTGATGTAGTCCGTGGTAACTCGGCAATCGAAATCTGCTACTGCCACACCCCGCTCCGCCTCGGTGCCCAGCAAAGACTTCTCCTCCATAGATATGTCGGCAGTCGGAGTGTCCGGCTGCCGAGGGCCAGCGCTCCCGTCCTGCCTGGTGCGGATAGCCAGGTCAAGGCCCAAGACTGGTCCGTGATGATCCGCGTCCGAATCGAGTTCGAACCCAGCTCGTGACATGCAGACCTCCCAGGCGGTGTCGAGTTCCAAGGTCCGCCGGTCCTCCATCAGACCACGGGTCGTGGAGATGCTCGCAGCCGCCGCCAAGTCCCCGAACTGCGAATCGAAGGCTTCCTGCGCCGATGTCCCCGCGGGCTGCGGGAACTTCGTCAACGCCTCCCCTGAGCAGCCAAGGTCCCCAGGGTCCTGCGAATACGGGTCACCGTAAAGGGCGGCGTTGAACTCGAGCGCCGCAGCCGGGCCGAGCGAATCGGCGTGGGCGACGTTCGGGTCCTCCGGAGAATCGTCGGCTAGCCGAGTCTCGGGATCTGCCATCAGCCCGTAGCCGTACGCCACCACGTCGGCCCTTTCGCCCGCCAGTAGCGGCACGGGCAGATTGGTGATCGTCTGGTCCGCAGCGCCCAGATCGATGGGAGGTTGAAATTCGCGCGGCGTGTAATCGAACCCTTGCTTCCTCATGCACGACGCCATTTCGCCCTGCTGTGAGTCCCACGCCTCCTTCAGTCTCGCTGTTTGCCCAGCGTCGGCCGACGGTCCAGCGAGATAGGTGGCGTACTCCGCGAGGGGCGGGGCCAGGCCAAGCGGCGTGCTCCAACTCGCCGTGGGCGGTACGCTGGCAGAACTCGCTACCTGAGAACCTTCTGCGCCAGAAGAGGACGACCCGGTCAGCTTCACCGCCTCACCCGATTCCGGGCCGTGCTGGTCACACGCGACCACGCCCGCCGCCAAGAGCGCCACCACGACGGCCGCCGCGGCCTTCACGGACGCCGACCCAGTCAGGTCGCGCCGCCGAGTCTTTGCTCTCACCGGCCGCACCCCTCTCACGGCCTAACCATATCGCTGCCGGGCGCGTGGGCGGGCACCCGGCAGCGACATGGACAAGCCCCCCTACGCAGACCTGCCCGGCTCCACCGAGCGTCCGGGGAGCCCATGCGACTTCAGCGCCCACTCGACGCCGGGACGGCCGAAGTCAGTGCCGCGCTGGAGCGCGGCGCGCGCTCGACACGGCGACGGCACCCCTTGGCGACCGTCTGAAACTGGTGCGGCAGACTCGGCCCGACACTCAGGGCGAACCTGCCTCGAGAAGCTCGGCCAAAGCCCACGGCGTCAGGACCGACAGGCCCGAAGTGTCGGAGAAGTCCGAGTCAGTGGTGACGATGGCGCTAAAGCCCCCGGCGAGCGCCGTGGCCGCGTGCAGCGCATCGCGCCCCCGTATCCTTCCCGCGAGGGTTAGCAGGAACGACCGCCGCATCACTGCGGCATCAAGCGGACGGCAAACCACCAGATCAAGATAGTCCCGTGCGGCAGCCACGGCGTCCCGGCGATTGGTCCTGCGCAATCGGTGAAATAGCACCTCTTGTATCGCCTCGATGCTGGCGTGTAGCTCGACCCGCCCTCGGGCCGCGGCCGCCACGATCTGCCGACAGGGGTCCCGGAGTTCGTGCGGGCCACCTATTGCGTAAAGCAGCACCGGCGTGTCGACGAAGAATCGCTTCACCACCCTAACGGTCTCGTCTCCATGACGGACTCCAGCGCGGCTTTCGTCTCGCACCAGTCCGGCTCGGGGCGCTCATCCAACGGTAGGGCGAGCAACCGTTCCCCGGCCGCCGAACGGCCTCCTGCGGTGGCCGCCAGATGTTCGTCTATCGCCTCGCGGACCACCGAGGCGACCGAGCGCGAAGCACGCTCCGCCTCGTGCTCGATCCGAGACAGGCGGTCTTCGTCTATTGGTAGTTGCAACCGCCTGTCCAAGCCTGACATGCTCATATGTTAGCAAGCGCGGCTGGGCGTCAGTGGGCTGCCCCTTGTCTCTTCCCCAGCACGCCTGGGCTTCGTACACGTCGACGATTCATTCCCGGCGCTCGAGCCGACGCGTCTTGGTGGCGGAATCGTCCGCTCAGGGATAGACGGCGCAGGGTGACTGCCCAACCTGCTCCGCAGCTCCGTGATGGAGGGAATCCGCCTCGACTTTCTGATCGGCAGCGGCGCGGGACGGCCACGGGCTCCGAAATGCAGGCTGACGGCGTTCGTGGTCGCGGCGCTCGTGCCGCGAACCCCGTCAAGGCGCAATTCACACCCGAACCGACGGCCGCGGGCGCCGAAATGCAGGTTGACGGCGTTCGTGGTCGCCGGAGTCGTGCCACGAACCCCGTCAAGGCGCAATTCACACCCGAGTCGGTCGAGTCGGCGCGTCTTGGTGACAATGGTCCGCTCAGGGATAGACCGCACGAAGCAGCGCTGGACGCCACGGCCCCGGACAGCGGAATAACCAACGCGACGCGCGCTTGCGGCCGGGTGAAATCATGGACGCATTCGAGCAAGGCAAGACGTTCGCAGTGATCCGCGACGGGCGCGACATCGGCGAGATCGTTCCGGTGCCGCGCGGGCGCGCGTTCCTGGGGCGCGAGGAGTTCGTAGCGCGGGGACATGGGCTCCCATCCGTCGACGCGGAGGCCTTCCGCGCTGATTTTGACGCTTCCGCAGGTCAGGTCGCCGATGGCCCGTTCGCCCGCTGACGCCATGGCGATCGCTGTGGGCTGCTCGACACGAACAGGTTGATCGACCGGGCCGCACTCAAGATACGCAGCAGGCCGATCGACGTCCGCAGCCGATTCGCCATGGCAGGGCTTGCGGGCACAACGGGGTGTCCCCCGCGTCGCGGGCAAGCGCCCCGATCAACCTGACGCCCAACCCGGCCAAAGGCGACCCCAGCGTGGCCGCCTACTGGATCACGGCATCGACCAAATCCTTGGCGGCGGCTTGGACCTGAGCCAGGTGGTCGGCGGAGACGAACGACTCGGCGTAGATCTTGTAGACATCCTCGGTGCCGGAGGGGCGCGCCGCGAACCACGCGCGATCAGTGGTGACCTTCAACCCGCCGATGGGCGCATCGTTGCCGGGGGCCCTGACCAGCCGCGCGGTGATCGGATCGCCCGCCAACTCGGTGTCCGTCACCTGCGCCGGGTCGAGCGCCGCCAAGGCCGCCTTCTGGGCGCGGGTGGCGGGAGCGTCGATCCGGGCGTACCAACTGCGTCCGAACACTTCCGCCAACTCGGCGTACACCTGTGAAGGCGTCCGCCCGCTGACCGCCAGAATCTCGCTCGCCAGGAGAGCCAGGATGATCCCGTCCTTGTCGGTGGTCCACACCACGCCGTTCTTCCGCAGGAACGACGCGCCCGCCGATTCCTCGCCGCCGAACGCCACCGACCCATCAAGCAGGCCCGGCACGAACCATTTGAACCCGACCGGCACCTCCATCAACGCCCGGCCCTCGTTCGCGGCCACCCGGTCGATCAGCGAAGAGGAAACCACCGTCTTGCCGACAGCAGCGCCATCCGACCAGCCGGGACGGTTGCCGGAGAACAGATAGGCCACGCAGGCGGCCAGATAATGATTGGGGTTCATCAGCCCGCCATCGGGGGTGACAATCCCGTGCCGGTCGGAATCGGCGTCGTTGCCGGTGGCGATGTCGTAGAGGGGCTTGCCGTCGGGACCGGGATGGTCCAGCAGCGAGCGCAGCGAAGCCATGGCGTACGGCGAGGACGGGTCCATCCGGATCTTGCCGTCCCAGTCCAGGGTCATGAAACGCCAGGTCGGGTCCACCGAACTGTTGACCACCGTGAGGTCCAGGCCGTAGCGTTCGCCGATGGCGCCCCAGTAGTCCACCGACGCGCCGCCCAACGGATCGGCCCCAATCCTGACCCCCGCATCCCGGATCGCGTCGACGTTCACCACGTTGACCAGGTCATCCACATAGATCGAGAGGAAGTCGTAAGGCTTGGTCGTGTCCAATGCCAGAGCCTTCTCGACCGATATTCGGGGAACCGCGGCCACCTCGCCCGCCGCCAGAATCTCATTGGCGCGCCGGGCGATCCAGCCGGTCGCGGCAGTGTCGGCAGGGCCGCCGTTGGGCGGGTTGTACTTGAAGCCCCCGTCGCGCGGCGGGTTGTGCGAAGGCGTGATGACGATCCCGTCCGCCAGCCCGGGCCCGTCGGTGCGCAAACCGCTGGGGGACGTCGAGCCGTTGGCCACCAGGATGGCGTGCGACAACGCCGGCGTGGGCGTGTACGAGTCGCGGGCGTCGATCCGCAACTCCGCCCCGGCGGCGCCCAGCACTTCGACGGCGGTGCGCCACGCGGGCAGGGACAGGCCATGGGTGTCGCGCCCCAGGAAGAGCGGGCCGTCGATCCCTTGGCCACGGCGGTACTCGATGATCGCCTGAGTGATGGCGATGATGTGATACTCGTTGAAAGCCCCGTCCAACGATGAGCCACGGTGCCCGGAGGTTCCGAACACCACCTGCTGGGCGGGGTTCGAGGGATCGGGCTTGATGTCGTAATAGGCGTCTTCGAGCGCCTTCAGTTCGATCAGGTCTGCGGGTTCGGCTGCCTGGCCGGCGCGTGGGTGCATGATCCGATCCTTCCACTTCCCCGCCACCACCGCCGACACCCGCGAAATCGTCTTGACGAAATGTGATGAGAAACACATCTTTTGCCGGAACTTTGGCCGCCGCAGAGACGTTTAACTATCAGAAGGTCCTGCTTAGCTGTTAGCGCGTGCTCTGGGGCGAAGTCGGTACGCGCCGCAAGCAGGACCTTCTACCATTGTCGGCGCCGCCGTCAACGCCGCGCGGGTTAGGCTGGCAGTGATGAAGCACAAGCCCTCGGCCGTGGCGCAGGATTACCTCAAGGTGATCTGGTCGATCCGCGAGTGGGACGCCGGGGAACCCGTCACCACTTCCCTGCTGGCCGCGCGCTTGGCGGTTTCGCCCTCGACCGCCTCCGAAGCGGTGAAACGCCTGGTCGAGCGCGGTTTGGTGCGCCACGACCCGTACTCCTCGATCGAGTTGACCGCCGAGGGCGAACGGCTGGCGTTGGCGATGGTCCGCCGCCACCGTCTCCTCGAGTCGTTCCTGGTCGGCAGGCTCGGTTTCGGTTGGGATGAGGCGCACGATGACGCCGAGATACTCGAGCACGCCGCCTCTGACCGCTTCATCGCGGCTATCGACCAGTTGCTCGGGCACCCGCGGCGCGATCCTCACGGCGACCCGATCCCGACCGACGAGGGCGTGATCGCGCACCCCGCCGCCCAATCTTTGGCTGTCACGCCAGCCCCGGCCTCGGCCGTGGTGGAGCGCATTTCCGATGCCGACCCGGCCATGTTGCGCTATTTCGCGTCGGTCGGCCTGGTCCCGGACGCCGCCATCACACTGGTCGAACGACGCGACTTCGCCGGCGTGCTCTCGATCCGGATCGAAGCCACCGGCGCGACGGTCGAACTGGGGGACATCGCCGCTGAGGCCGTCTGGGTCTCCCCGCCCGCGCCGCACATGCCACCAACCGACTGATCACCGGCCCATCCCACCGCGCAAACCTGGCCACACGGCATCGTCCACGGCGAACCCCGGAAGCCTGCACTTGGATGGTTCCGCCAGCCAGGACATCGGTTGGCAGGGTCTTCGGGCCCGAGACCATCAGTTGACTCATCCACCGCCCCGCGCGCGTCCGCAGATCGCGACGGTTCAGGGTGGCGCGGGCGGTTGGGCGTCCGGGTCGCCGCCTTGGCGCGCCGAGTGCCTCGTTTTGCACGCTCGTTCGCGTCGAGTGCCCACAAATGCACCCGATTTGGGATCGAGTGCCTAGTTTTGCACCCTTTCCCAGACGGCCTCGAGACGCTGACCTGCGGGAACGCAAAACCCTCCCATGCAAAAGCGGGCACTCGA
>JAISCU010000030.1 GCA_031265345.1 Bifidobacteriaceae bacterium | reverse complement strand
AACTTCGCCGCTGGACAACCTCCGCCGCAGGCCGCATAGACGGGGCAGGCCCGGCAAAGACCGCCCACGGTCTCCACACGCAAGGCCTGGAAAGCGGGAGCCTGCCACAAATCGGACAGCCCCTGGTCACGCAGGCTGCCAGCCCGGAATCGCGAGTCAACCGCGAAAGGACAGGCGTACACCCCGCCCACCGGATCGATCAAGCAGACCGCGCGGGCCGCAGCGCACAGATTCATCCCCGGCAGGCGCCCCCCGAAGGCAGACAAATGAAAGAACGAATCGCCTGTCATGACGGCCCGGCCCTCGGCAAGTAACCATTCATGGAGGCTGCGCAGTTGATCCGCCGTTGGCCGGAGATACTCCCAGATCCGGGCCCCGCGGCCGGCCGGACGCAGGCGGGTCAGCCTGAGCACGGCACCATGCCGGTCCGCCAAGGCCTTGAAGTGGTCAAGTTGACTCGCGTTCTCTCTGGTCACAACTACTGAGATTTTCGGTTCGGCGAACCCGGCCAGCGCCAGGGCGTCAAGAGCCGCCAGAGCCCGGTCAAAGGACCCAGCGCCGCGCAACCGGTCGTTGACCGGGGCGGTGGCGCCATCCAACGAGACCTGCACATCCACGTGACGCATCGCTGCGAGGCGGCGCGCCTCGGGCAGGCCAAGGCGGGTTCCATTGGTCGAAAACTTGACACCGATTCCCCGTGCCACCGCGCCTTGCATCAACTCCCAGAAGTCGGGGCGAACCATGGGTTCACCACCGCCCACGTTGACATAGAACACCTTCATTTCTGCCAACTGATCCATCACCCGCAGGCATTCGGCAGTGCGTAGTTCGGCTGGGTCGCGCCTTCCCGAAGCGGACAGGCAATGGACACAATTCAGATTGCACGAATAGGTCCACTCCCATGACAGGCAGATGGGAGCACTGAGGCCAGCTCGGACACAGTCTGCCCAGGTGCGGGGCAGCCGATCCGCTTCTGGATCCCGGACGGCCAGTAGCGTTCGCCTCTCATCGTTGTACGCCAGGGATCCCCACGCCTCTGAGCGAAGCCTGGTGGCAGGGTCCAGCAACAACTCTTGGACGCCCACCGAGTCACGGACGGGCCCGGCGGTCAATAGACCCCACACATCCCGTCGATCGTGACCTCGTCGATCACCACTTGGTCGCCGAACAGCACCTCAGCGCTCTCATCCGGATCAACTGCGGCTTTGGCGTTTCGTTGATTGTTCACATCTTTCTCCTTGGGTTTGTCGCAGGCGCCGCCCGAGGCGCCGCCTTGGCGGATAGTTCGTTCATTTCGCCGCGCCCACTGATCTGATGAAGCCCTCCGGGATTAGGAGGTCGCTCCGACGCAAGTCCCCGATGCGCGGTTTGCGCAGAGCCATGAGCGTTGATTCCATACCCCCACGCAGTATGTCGAGCACGTTTTCGACCCCGGCCTGGCCATTGGCGGCCAGTCCCCAAAGTGAAGCACGTCCGATCAGTACCGCTTTGGCCCCCAGGGCCAAAGCCTTGACCACGTCGCTGCCCCGGCGGATGCCGCCATCCATCAGCACTTCGACCTGATCGCCGACTGCATCGACTACTGACGGCAAGAAACGAACCGAAGCCGGCGTGCCGTCAAGGTTGTTGCCTCCGTGGTTCGACACGCTGATGGCGCTGGCGCCGGCCGCTACCGCCTGGCGGGCATCGTCCACCCGGGTGATTCCTTTGACTAAGAACGGTCCAGACCAAAGCTCCCGCAGCCAGCGGATGTCTTCCCACGTCGGTTGTGGCGTCGCCATCCATTCCCCGTAGGCTTCGAAGAAGCCCGGCGCTTTCAGGCCCGGAAGCGCCATGTTGGGGACTCCAAGGACCGGGAGGTGACCCGACCTGGCAATGTCCCACAAGTAGCGGAATTTCCTGCCCAATAGGACTTCCGGAGCGAAACTCGCAAGCGTCTTCAAGTCAAGTCTGGTCGGAATTCGGGGACTACCCCAATCGCGTCCATTCGCAAAGGACCAGTCAAGAGTGACGATCAGGCCAACCACGCCAGCGTTGCGGGCGCGTTCGATTCGAAGGCGCATTGCTTCGCGATCACCGCACCAGTAAGTCTGGAATAGGGTGGCCGGGTTCGCGGCCACCACGTCTTCAACCGGTTTGCTGGCAAATCCCGCGAGCCCCATAGCGGTGCCCCGGTTTGCCGCGGCTTTGGCGACCGCGACCTCGCCCGCCGGATGTACCGCCTGAGCACCGGTCGGAGAAATGATGACCGGAAGGTCGATCTTCAAGCCCATCACCGTTGCCGACAGGTCCGGCCCAGTTGCAAGATCCACTACGTGCGGCGCGAATCCCAATTCGCCGAAGGCACGCGTGTTGTCGCGGAGCGTGCCGCCGCGTTCTGAACCAGCACGTAAGGCAAGGTAGACCGACCGGGGAAGCCGCCGCTCGGCTCTGCGCCGGGCCTCGTCCACGGTCTCGAACCAAGAGCGGCTCATTTGCTTACCCTCCCACCGTTCAGATGCGGATGACCCGTCGCCGCTGTCAGACCTCCATCAACCGGCAGAACGGCTCCGGTCACAAAACCAGCATCCCGGCTGGCCATGAGCAATACTGCCCGGGCGACATCCTCGGGTTCACCCACTCGGCCCAGCGGGAAGCGGTTGAAGTATGGGGCCAGCGCTTCGGGCGTGGTGAAAGGCGCCATGCGGGTCAAGGTGTACGCAGGAGCGACGGCATTGACCCTCACGCCTTTGGCCCCCAAGTCCAGAGCGAGCGACTTGACGAGCAAATTCGCGGCCCCTTTGGTTGCGTTGTAGGCCGGCTGGCCCCAGTCGCCGCAGATTCCGGAGACTGACGAGATCACCACGACGTTGCCGCCCGATTCCTCAAGCGCCGGCAGCGCGTCCTTGATGTTAAGGAAAACGCCGTCCGCGTTGACTCGCATCATCTCACGCCAGTCTTCGAGCGAGGTGTCTTCGATCTCACCGGGATAGAACACGCCAGCACAGGTCACCAGAACGTCGATCCGTCCGAAGACCGCGAGCGCTTCCGACACCAGCCTGGCGCTCACTTCGAGGGTGGCGACATCGCCCACGACCACGTGGCTGCGATCCGCAGGCGCTACCGACACGGCTTCCTGGAGGTCATCACGCACCAATCCGGCGGCCACCAGATTCGCGCCTTGTTCCAGAAACGCCCGGCCAATTGATCGTCCTATACCGGTACCGGCTCCGGTGACAACCGCGCACAGGCCTTCGAACCCGTAACGGCCGGTCGAGATTCGGTTCAACCCGCTCGCCTGATCGCTCGTTTGAGTGCTCACTTGAGTGTCACCCCACCGTCGACGGTCAACATGGAGCCCGTGACATAGCGCGCCTCGTCGCTAGCCAAGAACAGGACAGCATTGGAGACGTCGGCGGCCTCGACCCAGGGGATCGGAAGCGAACTCGCACCCCGGAACCTGTGCACCATCACATCGCGCGTCCGCTCTTCCTTCGGCAAATCTGGCGCCCAAAGCGCATAGTTCATGTCGTTGTGGACCATGTCAGTGTTCACGCTGGTCGGGTTGACCACGTTGACCCGAATCCGGTCCGGAGCCAATTCGCGCGCCATGGTGCGCATCAGACCGACCACGCCGTGTTTAGCGGCTACGTAATGCCCAATGTTCTCGAACCCCCGGAAGGCAGAGGTGGATCCCGTGAGGATCACTGACCCTCCTTGGGCCCTCCGGAGATGCGGAATGGCGGCTTTCGCGGCATGCCACACGCCCGTCAGATTGACATCTATCATGTCCTGCCAGGTCTGTTCTTCGATTTCTTCGATCCGCCCTGCCGAGAGGATGCCTGCGTTGGCCACCACTATGTCGAGGCGTCCTAGCTGGCAAACGCCTTCGTCAACAGCTGCGGCCAAAGCCTGGAAGTCCCTGACGTCGGCCGTCTGCGCGAACACACGACCGCCGGCCCGTTCGACCAATCGAACGGTTTGTTGCAGATCCTCCGGGCTCGCCAAAGCGAAGGGCACTGAGTCGATCTGGGCCGTCAGATCAACCGCTATGATGTCCGCTCCTTCGCTCGCCAGACGAATCGCATGACTACGCCCCTGGCCTCTGGCGGCCCCGGTCACGAAAGCCACCTTTCCTTCAACACGTCCCATTGCCAATTCCTTCCGTTCCGGGTTGTTTTGCAGACCGCTGGCCTGGCTCCTTTGGTACCGCTGTGCCGAGCGCGGCCCCGGTGATCCCTACCGGCGAGAAGTAGTAGTCGTCGGTCCACATGACCTCGTTGGTCCAGATATGGGGTGCGGCGAACTTGGTGA
>JAISCU010000001.1 GCA_031265345.1 Bifidobacteriaceae bacterium | reverse complement strand
ACATCCGCGGAATCCCGTTGGATGATCTGCCGCAAGTAAGAGTTGACCCACGACCTTCTGACCGTGGGGTCTCCGAGAACGAGTTGTGGATACGAACCCACGGCCAACACGTCCACGTAGTCGGATCGAGTCAGGTCGGAACGTATCGCCCAGGGATTGAAACCATCGTGATACGCATGGATCAGCCACGTGATGAAATCGTCAGGCCGGCGACGGATCTCGCCCTGGCTGAATCCCCGGAGTTGTATGGTCAGCGCACGTCCGGCCAGAGAGTCTGGAGTGCGCTGAAGCCGCAAGAGGTCCGCTGATCCGGTGAGCACAAAGCGTCCGGGGCGCCTGTCGCGGTCGATGGAAGCCTTGATCGGGAGGATCAACTCCGGGGAACGCTGGATTTCGTCGATCACCAAGGTTGCCTCACGGGCCTGGTCGACGAAAGCGTCGGGGTCTGCCGCGGCCAGGTGGCGGGTCTGGCTGTCGTCCAACGTGACGACGGTGGCGGGACGCCCGGCGACGAGCATGGTGACGAAGGTCGACTTCCCGACCTGCCGCGCGCCTTCGACGATGAGACACGGCGAGGCGTCGAGGAGCTGCCTGCCACGTTCAAGCAGATGACGCGGAACCAGATCGGACACGACAGCATTGTAGCAGGTCACACAGCTGGACCGCAGGGTCTGCAACACTGCGTTCGTAGGTTTCGCAGTGTTCGGATCGTAGGTTGTGCTGTGTCTGAATCGTAGATCCTGCTGTTCCATCTTGGTGACCGCGCCGAGTAGGCCGGGATGGCCGTCATGCTCGCGTTGGACAAGATCGCCCAAGTCGTCAAGACACCGCACGCAGGCTGTCGGCTGGTGGGAGTGGTCTGCGCGCTGTGGTCGGGGTCGGTGGGGGTCGGTGGTCGGATTCCGATGGCAGCGCATGGTGACAACGAGTCGCCGCCACATGGGGTCCTTCCATGGTCACGATCGTCGTCAGGTCCAACTATTCGCGCGTCCCGGGTGGGGGGGGGGTTGCCGCGGTGGCCTGTGCCGGGCTCGTGCAATATCGTCCGTGGAATAGGACACACGGTCGAGGTCCCGCCCACTGCTGGCGGCCCCTGCCCAGCGTTGATGGTCAGTCATGCTCCTGGTCCCCAGAAGTGCCGCAACGTTCACTCGAGTGAGACTTTGCGGCACTTCCGGGTGGACGCACCGTGTCCCTGGTCCACACGAAACTCGTTGACCTGGGACAACGCAAGACCCTTCCGTGGGACCACGCGCTCCCGGCCCCCGAAAGTGCCGCGAAGTTGATCCGAGCTCGGGCGCCGAGCCGGCATTGCCGTCGTTGAACGTCGGTGCGTCTACTGGGAAAAGGAGAGCCACCAGGCCAGGGGTGTGGTGCCGAGGCCCGTGGGTGGGTCCACGGCGAGGGCAGCCAGCGCGCGCCTGAGATTACCCAGCCTCTCGGGTGTGCGATGGAAGGCTTGGGAGCGGCAGTAGACCACGCCCATGTGGTCGGCAACCTGGGCGATCGCCGCGGGAAAGGTGGTCACATCCTCGGTGACCACGACGCGTCCCTCCGCTTTGGCGGCCGGCAACATGTCCGCATCGGGTGTACCGGACAATTCGGGTCGGGAGCCCACCAGTGCAACCGCGTCGATTCCGTCCTCCATCAACCACGTGGCAAGCTTCGGAGAGTAGTGCTCGTCCAGGAGGAAGCGAGGCGCCGGGAGGCTGATCACGACAGCGTGTCCAGAGCCCGACGGCGCTGCCATGCGGCGAAGGTGCTGCTGCGTGAGACGTGACATGGTGAGACATGTGCCCTGATGTGGAAGATGTGTAAACTTGTGCCCTGATGTGGAAGGGAGTCGAATGGCTGTCACATGTGGGGAGAACCCGTTTACTCCGACATTCGGTATCACCCCACCGTTGCTCGTGGGACGAGATGCGGAAATCTCGGCTGTTCGCCGAGCGATGGTCAGGGGACCAGGAGACCCGGCTCGCGCCGTCCTGCTCACTGGGGCACGCGGAACCGGCAAGACCGTCCTGCTCAACGCCTTGGAGGACGCCGCGGCGGAGCTTGGCTGGATTGTCATCTCCGAGACGGTTCAGCCGCGCTTGGCCGAGACATTGACTCGGACCACGATTCCCGCGCTGCGCGCCGCGCTCGACCCAAGCGGGACTCGGTCCACGATTACCGGAGCTTCCGCGACCGTCCTTGGAGTCGAGGCGAGCCTCACGCGCCACGTTCACGAGCCGTTCCCGGTCGAACCGTCGCTGCGCGGGGGGTTGGAGGATCTGGCGCTCGCGCAGGCGGACCGTGACTCGGGTGTGTTCATCTCGTTGGACGAGGTTCATCGCGATGAGATCTCCCAGCTCACCCCGCTCTTCCACGCGATCCAGCACTGCTTCCGTCGAGGTCTGCCCGTGGCCTTTGCCGCAGCGGGTCTGCCGTCTACGGTCAGCCGCTTGCTCGCCCAGAACGTGCTGACGTACCTGCGACGGGCCGAGCGGTTTGTGCTCGGTAGGCTCCCCGACACTCAGGTTCGTCCCGCCCTCCTGGAGCCGATCGCGCGCGGCGGTCGTTCCATCGCGCCTGAAGCGCTTGGTCGAGCCGTGGACGCGGTCCAGGGCTACCCGTTCCTTGTCCAGGTGGTCGGATTCGAACTATGGGAGGCGGACCCGGCTACCCCCCACATCGATACGGCGGCGGTGGATCTGGCCCTCTCGCGAACTCGCAAGGCCGCGGGTCGCCTGGTTCACGAGCCGGCTCTGGCAGATCTGTCCGATGGTGACCGACGCTTTCTGGCGGCCATGGCTCAGATAGCTGGTGAGTCGGTGCGGATGGCCGACGTCATGGCGAGGCTCGGTGCGACCCGCGACCACGTCAACAAGTACCGCGCCCGGCTCATCTCTGCGGAGATCATCGAACCCGCCGGGCGCGGTCTAGTTCGTTTCGCTATCCCGTTCTTGAGTGACTATCTCCGATCGGTTATCCGCGAGTTTGAGTGATACCGATTGTTCGGGTGGCGCTGCCGGCTCTGATCGTGATCGATCCCGATCGAGCCGCACCGGTGTTCCGTGCCGCTGTCCATGTGAACGTTTCGCCCGAGGCCCCGCTGTTGGTGGAGACGGTTGACCAGTCTCGGTCCGAGGTCACCGACCAGGTCGGCTGGTTTGTGGTTATCCGCAACGACAGGGTTCCGCCCGCGGCCGGTGCCGGGTTCCACGCGTTGGCCGCCGCGATCCATCGGGGTGGTGAATACACTTCCACGGTCAGTGTCGGTGCGGGGGCTGCGGTTTGGGTGATGCCGATTGTTCGGGTGGCGCTGCCGGCCCTGATCGTGATCGATCCCGATCGAGCCGCACCAGTGTTCGGTTGCGCTGTGATCGGAAGAGAAAACGACTGAACACCAGTCAC
>JAISCU010000366.1 GCA_031265345.1 Bifidobacteriaceae bacterium | reverse complement strand
TTGGCGAGCTGCTGGAGTGGGCCGACGCTGGCCTTATCGACTCGATGATCGCCGACACGCTGCGGCTTGACCAAGTGCCCGCCGCTCTGACCGAGCTCGCCGGGCGCCATGTGCGCGGGAAACTCGTTTGGACCGCGTCGCGCTGAGGCATACCCGCCGAGACCTTGACGTTCTCACGAATAGGGCGGCCCGGTGCTGCCCTATCGGCTGGGCTGTTGGCTCTCGACCGCTGGTGGCGGACAGTGCCAAGACAAGAAACTCCCGGTCGGCCGCCGGGGCCGACCGGGAGCATTTTGCGCAGTTGGGTCGATTCACCACGCTCGTATGAGAGGCCTCACAGTCGGTTCCTCTGGCGACGACCCAGGCCGAACAGTGCCGCCCCGCCGCCGATCAGGGTCATTGCGATCGTCAGGAGGGTCAGGTTCGTTGCTGAACCGCCGGTGACTGGCAGGGTGGTGGGAGACTGGCTGCCTGGGCTGGCACCGCTGGAGGAGTCGGTTCCGCTGGAGGGTGACCGCGAGGGGTCGGTTCCGCCGCCTACCCTGGTTCCTTCGAAAATCATCGTGTCGAAGCCCACATAGTCGTAGCCGGAGGTTGTCGCGCCAATGTCGGCGGCGCTGCCAGCCAGCGTCAAATAGAGCAGATAGACCTGGTAGTCGAGCAGTTCGGGGCTCTGGTCCAAGTCCTTTGCCCTGGCGGCTCGATCGATCGCGGCGCTCAACTCGTCGCGCATGGCCTGCGTTGTCCACTTGGTGCCAACCGGCACGTCTTTGCCGTCGGTGCTGACCGCCACGCTATTGAGCTTTTCCCGCGCTATGGCCAGCGCTCTCGTCAGGAACGCCCCACCGTTGCCCTTGGTGGTGAACCCGAGGGGAGCGCCCTTTGTGGCCGGATAGTCAGTCGTGGGCGCGAGCCAGAAGCTTATCTTCAACATCTGGGGGTTGTTGTTGAAACCGAAATAGTTGTGGCCATTCGCGAACTCGCCGTTTCTGCTGGAGATAAGCAAATTGCCCCGCGGGAACCGCATCGCGTCGTAGTACAAGACGTCGTCAATTTGGTAGCTCCGGTGGTCCTCGCCACCCATGTACATCCCATGAATCTCGATCGCCCTGCTCACTACCCAACCATCCGGGCCGTAATAGTACAGCGCCATGTCTCCCTTTTGGATGTTGGAGTCGAAGTTCTCCGGCTTGACCGTCTGTTCCCAGCCAGCCGAGAACGGTCCTCCAGCGGCGCTGTAGGGCGTGCCGTCATTCTCCGAATAAGTGAGCGCCGGGTCTAGCTCGGCGCGGGCTATGGTGTATGTACCGTCCGCGTTCTCGGTGATCGTGTCCGCTATCACCGCGCCCAGGTAGAGAGTCTCAATCAAATCCGCGAACCCGTCTTCATCCGTGTCGTACAACCTCACCTCAAGCCCGGCGGGGATCGCGTTCGCTATGGAGAGGGCCGCCTCGTCGTAAGTGTCGAAGAACGTCGCTCCCCCGTTTCCGCCCTTCCAGCGGTTTCCGCTCTTCGCCAGCCAAACGGACTGGTTCAGCGCGTACCCGTCCGGCCACGTGGCCGTGTACTCCGCTTCTGTCCCCGGCAGAGCGAAGCCGTTGATGAAGAAACGCCCAGCCGCGATGATGGCCGCCACCCCCGCCTCCGCAGTCGCCGCGTCGAAGTAATCGTCGTACTGGCTATTCGTCGCCGTGGTGCCCTCACCCATGTTGTTAACAACCGCTTTCAGCAACACCTTGTTCAGCGTTCCTTCATGGGCCTGGGCGAAGGTCCAGAACCCGGTGCCGTTGTAACCGGTGTCGTAGCCGCTCCCGCTCCCGAAGTAGGGATTGTCCAAGGCGCTGAAGCGGTCTCCCGTGCGGCCACCGTAGGCCTGCGCCAAGCGGTAGAGAGCCCCTTCGTATTGGGAGTTCGTCAAGTCATCGTTGTCGTAGGCCGCTCGCGCGTCAGCGACCGCTTGGGTGAATATAGTCCGGTATTCCTGAGTTACCCACAACTCGCCGCTGGCCACATCGGTTCCGTCGCCCGCCGCGGAGACCTGGGTGGTGGCGAGAGCCTCTTGCGCTTTGTCGAGCGCGGCTTCGAGTGCGGCCCTGGCGCGTTCCCCGCGTGAGAAGCCGACCGTGATACCTGGGGCGCAAGTCCACTGAATGACAGTGGCCTGGCCCTCGTCCATCCAAACTATGCCTCGGATCGGTTGGGAGGGCCGGTTCCAGGGCGACGAGGCGAGGGTCAGCAGCGAATCGACCATCGGCTCGCCGTTGACTGTGCCAAAAATGCTTCCCGTCTCGGGGATATTCGCGGTCAGAACCACTTCTTCGCTAGTCGCCTGCTCCAGGTGCCAGCCTTGGCCGTCATTCCAGTACAACACCATATCCTGGCTCTGCGGGGCGCCTTCCACGTTAGCGTTGGGGAACTGAATTGTGGAAGGGTCCGGCCTGGCGGTGACGCCGCTGGGCTCCACGAGCGTAATGGTCGTGTAATCGGTGCCTCTTGTCACCGTGTTGGCGAAAACTACATCGAAAACCCGCGCGTCGAGTCCGGTGACCACGCCTGACGAAATGGTGAGGTCATAGGTTATTCCCCGCAGCATGGTCACACCGTTCACGAAGGCGACCACCGCCTCCTCGTAGCCCTGGTCAGAGCCCGAGAATAGCGGGTGGATGTTCCACGACCACGTCCCGTCAGCGTTCTTCCAAAGGGCCCTGCCGCCGTTGATGTCGAATTGGTCAACGCTGTAAGCGTCCTGGCCCAGCGCGACCGGCACAGTCACGTCATTGATCCTCACCGCGCCAGCCGCGATCAGGTCTGATACTCCTTGCCTGGCATCCCCTCCGAACAAATCGTTGTGAGACGCGTCGGCTATCCCCTCGATTCCGTCCGCCGCAACTGTCACCGTGCCATCGCTGGCCGGGGCGCCTAAAGCCGCGCCAGATGGAATCACCGCCATAACCAACACGAGGCAAAGAACGGATCTTGCCAGCCTCTTCTTGAGCGCCATTGGTCGCCAACCTTCCAGTAGTGGGTATTTGCTTCGGTCGCGCGGGCCGCGAGCGCGCGAAAACCCCGCCGATTAGGCACCGCCGTCTCTGTCGGCACCGTAATCGGGCCGCGCGCACGGGGCCCGCCCCTAACGCGTCGAATCTAGCGATTGGGTGACATTCTGTCAATGCCTGATGCACCGATGTTCAGATAGGGTCGATTCACATCGTCCTCGGCTTATAGCTGGCTCTGTCTATGCCCACTAACCGGGCGCATGTGAGACTCGTGGCGCACCGATGTGCAGGAATGCCGGAATGATTCTTTACCTTCTTCGGGGTCGCCGGTCGAGTCGAACCCGATGGTCAAAGGTTGCCCACCGGGCGACTCGCTGTCAGGGCTGCTCAAGCCAACTCAGGTAACGATCCTCGGGGATGAGGTGTGGAACGATCTGAAGGGAGTCGTCATCGGCGGACACTTCAGCGTCAAGCAGCGCCGTGCCCGGTCACGGAAACCCAGGCCGAGGCCTGGAGGGCCGAGGCGGAACGCAGGTATGACACGGCCGAGTTGAAGCGACGCGACCGGGACCGACCGGGCGGCGGCGCCCGGCCATCGCGGGTGTTCTCGTCCGCTTGACCGCCGAAGAACTCGCCAAGGTGGACTCCCGCGCGAAGCAGGAGCGCAAGACCCGCTCTGAAATGACGCGCGACACTTTAGTGGCTCACATTGCGTGAAGGTCCACCCCTCGGCTCTCAATCAGGGTGTCGGCTCAGGCGCGGCTCCGGGGGAACGTGGTCTTTGTCCATGACAGCGGGAACCAACGGGCGATGCGCGCGGCCAAGGCACGGCATCGGCGGCTGGAGTACCAAACTGTCGCCAACCGGCCGCCCCGCCCGAGACATGACAGGCAACTACGCGACAGCTGGGGTCGGCCTGCAGGATGGTTCAACGCTGTTCTCGCTCGGCCCGCTGCCCTCAGGCCGTGGCGCCGAGAAGTTGGTGGACTCCCATCTCCTGTTCGCACTGTGTCTGTCACGATACTCGTCCGACCGGCGGATGCCGACTGCGTTCTATGATCCCGGCCGGGAGACCCCGATGACCCGCGAGGGAATCCGCACCTGGGGGCGGGTTCAGCTATTCGCATATCGCGCCCGCCACGACCGCAATTGGCGTGGCCCTCTCGGCCTGCCGATCGAGGATTGCCGGGCGGAGTTCCTGCGCGGCCGCTTCATCTCCACCGGCGGCCGGATTTTCCTATTGGCCGCCTTTGGCGATGCGGACGCCCATCCCTGGGGCACATTCGCCAAACGTGAGTCCGAGTTCTTGATCCCCCTCGAACGGGTTCGGCCCATCGCCTGACACCACTCGCGCCGGTGTCAAGGGCCGGGCCAGCCGTCGCCCGGCAAATCGTCAAGGTCTTCGTCGGTCTCTTCCCAGAGCGCCTGTTCAGCCATCGCCTCGGGATTGAGAGCATCCAGGCGCGACGCCTCCCGCTCCGAACGAAACCAGTCGTCCCGCGTGAGCCGCGGCGGCTTTCCCGCAAGTCCCCCGGTCATTCAGCACCTCAGACCGAGCGACATGGCCAGGGCGTAGTCGAGCTCCGCCAGTTCGTCCGCTTCAAGGTGGCTGACCTTCTGAAGCAGCCGACTGCGGGCCAGTCCT
>JAISCU010000321.1 GCA_031265345.1 Bifidobacteriaceae bacterium | reverse complement strand
GACGATCCGGAACCCGCGGTGGTTCTACACGAATCCGTCAGGACAGTCCGTTGAGACTCGCGAACGGGGATTCCTGCATGATCGTTTGCTGGCGCACCGTTTGGCGGCGTTCCGAAACGCCGCTAATGGTCTGCGGGCTTTGGTGTTCGCGGGTCCGCCGGGTGCCGGGAAGGGATGGGTGCAGGCCAACGAGTTCGACTTGTCGGGGTTCGTGGTGATCGACCCCGACGAGTTCAAGGCCCTATTGCTGCGGGAAGCGATCCGGGACGGCTCGTACGAGTCATGGATCAAACCGGCCGCGGTCAAGGACCTGGGAGCGCAGGGCGAGCGGTTCGCGCCGATGGAGCTGGCGGCGCTGGTCCACGAGGAGTCCTCGATCCTGGCTGAGCGGATGAGGAGGGAGGCGATGGCCGCCGGGCGCAACCTGGTGGCGGACTCGGTGCTGTCCGACCAGGCGAAGGCGATCCGGCTCGGGCGTCTCTTGGAAGCTAGCGGCTACCGGATCACTGTGCTGGACGTGGAAGTCCCCTACTTCGTATCCGAGGCGTCGATCCGTCAGCGTTACCGTGACGGCTACGAGCGGGCCATGGCCGGCGAGGACGCCCTGGGCGGCCGGTGGGTGCCGTCCGAGTACGCCCGTTCGGTGTTCAACGGGCCGGGCGAACCGTCGAAGCCGGAGCTGGCGGCGCGCGAGTTGGCGGAGCAGTGCCCGGTCGTCATGGAGTACCGGCTCTACAGGGGCATGGAGGTCGGTGGACCGCGGGAGTTGGAGACCCGTCTTGTCCGTCAACGACCGGGTGCCCCATTGCTGGCCGCCGACCGGGCGGCCGGTTTGTCCGCGGCCCGGAGAAATCAAACGGGTTCGGTCGTTGAATAGCGAAGGCGGGGGAATGGCGTGACGGCATTTGACGGGTGGCCGCTGCGATCCGGTTGGCGCGGGTGGGGCGTCTGGCGGTCTTGGACCGCCAGCGGGCGGTCAGCGTACTGTTGGGCGACGGCCATGCGCCCGCGCGGGTGGCGGCCTGGGTGGGTCTGCCCGAGGACGAGCTTTTGTACGACGTGCCGATGCCGTTGGAGGGGTTCTCTGGCGCGACCCCGACGGAGGTCTGCGAACGGTACGCGGCCGAGGACGACGAATGCCCCGGCATCGGACTTCTTGGTGGTGGCCGCGACACTATTGGACTTGAAGGCGGAGCAGGCCCGGTTGGTGTCGCAGCGGCTGGGCGCGACCGGGCGGGCCACTTTCCGGTCTTTGGTGGACGATGCCGTGGGGCGGCTCGGCCTGGTGGTGGCCCGGTTCCTGGCGTTGCTGGAGATGTTCCGGGCCGGTCAGGTGACCTTTGAGCAGCCGGAGGCGCTGGGGGAGTTGACGGTAGCTTGGACCGGCGCGGCGACCGAGTTGGAGATTTCGGAGGAGTTCGTGTGAGTGACTTTGACGTGGCGGCTGATGGGGCTGTGGACAGTGACCGCGCGGCGGCGCTGGAGGCGGTGCTGATGGTGGTGGACCAACCGGCCAGCACCACCGACCTGGCTATCGCGGTGGGTCTGCCGGTTGACCGGGCTCGGCGGCTGCTGGAGGGATTGGCAGCAGAGTACCGGGGCGCGGGCGGGGTCAGGGCGCGCGGCTTCGAACTGCGGGAGGTGGGCGGGGGCTGGCGCATCTACTCGCATCCTTCCCATGCCGAGGTCGTGGAGCGATTCGTGCGCGACGGCGCGACCGCCAAGCTGACCGCCGCCGCGCTGGAGACCTTGGCGATCGTGGCCTACAAGGGACCGCTCTCGCGTGGCCGCATCTCCGCTGTCCGGGGAGTCAACGTCGATTCGGTGATGCGCACCTTGGCTAATCGTGGCCTGGTCGAGGAGGTCGGCGTCGATGAGACCTCCGGCGCGGCCCTGTACGCCACCACCGACCTGTTCCTGGAGCGCATGGGCATCGCTTCGCTGCGCGAACTGGAGCCCTTGACCCCCCACCTGCCGACCGGCGAGTCGCTGGAGGAGATCAAAGAGCAGGTCGAGAGCCGCCCTGCCGAACCCTAGTTGGAGCCTGTCCCAATGCCGTTTACTTGGGGCGGGGCTTTGGTGGCCTGCCCGGCGGGTGGCGCCGGCTGATGGATGGCCGGTGAAACAGACACGATCCCTAACACTCGGCGCCGACTGTTAGGGATCGTGTCTTTTCTGGCGGCCTCGTTTCATCGACTGTTAGGGATTGCGTCTTTTCTTGATCGTGCCCTTTCCGGCCCGGCCCGCTGACCTGCGGCTCCGTCGGCCAGCGGAGCGGGGGCCGGAGGCAAGAAGACACGATCCCTAACACTCGATGAGAACCCCGTCCGGAAGAAAGACACAATCCCTAACACTCGCGCGCGACTGCCAGGGATTGTGTCTTTTCGCGCCACATCCGGCACGGACCACGGCCGCGCCCCCGAACTCAACGGCATTGAGGCCTGCTCCAACCGTGGTTGAGGCCTGTCCCCAGCCGCCCAGCCATGGTCGGGGCCTGTCCCTGTTCGCGGTTGGCGACTCGCGGGTGTTTCGGTTCCTTTAGCGGCTCCGCGTTGACGGTGCCGGGTCTTGGCGGCGTCAAGGGACCAGCCGGGCACAGCTGACCAGAAAACGTAGCCCATTTGGGGGACAAATTGCGGAAAGCGAGCCTCCTCGCGCTCGCATTCCCGCGACTTCCTATGCTGGCCGCGAAACAGCGAGAATACTTCCTTTGCGAGCGGCCCCATCGTTGTTGGTACTAACATGACCACAGAGCTCTCCGGACAGTTTCGTAATGCTTTAGCCTCAATCCACCGATGGGTCGGGGGCGGCGCGCCGGTCATGACACGTGAAGATGCCTTTCTGGCCTGGGAAAATGGTTGTTGAAAGCAGTTCCA
>JAISCU010000298.1 GCA_031265345.1 Bifidobacteriaceae bacterium | reverse complement strand
ACCGAGGCCCAGGCGCTGGCGGATGGCCACCGCTTGACCGAGGCGGTGCTCGAGCTGGCGGCCAACGCCGTCAAGCATTCCGCGCCCGGGTCTCGCATCGCTTTCGGTTTGACCCAGGCCGCGGGATGGGTTCGCGTCGAGGTGCGGGACTGGGGGAGCGGCATCGACCGCGCCGACCAGGAAAGGATCTTTGGCCGCTTCGAACGCGGCGCCGGCACCAGACGGATCGACGGCGCCGGGCTGGGCCTGGCGATCGTCGCGAAGATCGCGGCCGCGCACGGGGGCCGGGTCACGGTCGAGTCGGAGCCGGGACAGGGCGCGACCTTCACTTTGGCGCTACCGCAAGCGCCACCCTCCGAGATGCCGCTCTCCGACATGCCGCCCCAAGCGGTGCCTCGGCGGCCGCCGCCTCCACGCGAGGAGGTAGCCCCATGACCCACATTCTGGTGGTCGAGGACGAGGACCGCATCGCATCTTTCCTGGTCAAGGGCTTGGAGGCGGCGGGTTACACGGTCACGCGGGCGGTGGCCGGCGCGGAGGCGGTGGCGCTGGCCGTGGCGGGCGGCATCGACTTGATGATCCTCGACCTCGGCCTGCCGGACATGGACGGGATGGCCGCGCTTCAGCGCCTGCGGCGAGCCGGGCACACGTTGCCCGTGATCATCCTGACGGCCCGGTCCTCTGTCATGGACACTGTGCGCGGGCTTGAGGGCGGGGCCGACGATTACTTGGCCAAGCCGGTTCGTTTCGCGGAGCTCCTGGCGAGGGTCAAACTCCGGTTGCGCACGCCGACCGCCGATCCGGACCGGTCCGAGACCCTCGAGGCCGGACCGGTGCGCCTGGAACTGGCCACCCGCCGCGCCTTCCTCGATTCGCGCGAAGTGGTCCTGTCGGCGCGCGAGTTCGCCCTCGCGGAAACGCTGGCGCGCCATCCCGGCCGTGTCTACACGCGAGAGCAGTTGCTGTCTCTGGTGTGGGGCTATGACCACGATCCGGGGTCGAATGTGGTCGACGTCTACGTCGGCTACCTGCGCAAGAAACTGGGTTTCGACTCAGTCGAGACGGTGCGTGGCATGGGCTACCGTTGGTGCCCCCCGAGGACTGGTCAGGCCTCATGACCGACCGCTCACGGCCCGGCCACGTCAAGGCAAGCTTGTCCCGACCATAGTTAGGTGTTCCGAGCGGGTGCCGCCCAGGACCGAACGCAGGGTGACCACGATGACCGGCTCGGTTTCGGCGTCCGGCATGTAACCGCTGGTGGTCCAGCTCCCAGCCTCGTCCTGGGTCCAGTCTTGTCGATAGACCCTCTCCGGGGCCTCGGGGTCGACTTCCCACAGCAGGTGCAGAGTCGCCGAGCCGTCGGAGCCCAGCCGCCGGGGCAGCGCGGAATCCGCGCCGAAGACGGTTCCTTCGATGGGCACGCGTTGGTTGATGATCTCCTTGAGCAGTGCCGGGTCCTCGGCGGCGACCAGGTCGGGAAAGTCGGAGCCGGTCTCGGCCTCGAGCGCGACCCGTGCTCCGACCACCTCCGCCTCGCAGAAGTAGCGGACCTCCGAATGACCGGAACGGCCGGAGGGGTCGAGAGCGAGCCCGGATAGGTCGTCCGCGCCGAACTCGAAGCAACCGGATCCGACCACGGACACCAGCGTGGCGCCGGGCCAGGCCGGTTGCTGGATGACGGTCTCGGTCTCGATGAAGCGTCTGCCGGGGTGGATGGCGGAGGCGCTCGCGCCGTCCTTGGACGCCACGGACGGCGCCGCCAGCCCTGGGGAGAGCCAGGCCGCCGCGAGCGCCACGACGGTCAGGGCGGCCGCCGCGCCGAATCGGCCCTTGGACCGCTTGGGCGCCAACGTGCCAAAATCGGGAGCGGGGGTTGCTTCCGTCATACGTCCAATGTACCATGACAATGGTACAAGACCAGCACGCGTGACGGCAGGCACCGCCAACGCGGGCGAATCGACGAATCGGCGGGAGGCGGCGACCATGCGGGTGACGGCCCTGTTCGTGGCATCCGTGGTCGTCTTGGTCGCGGCGGCCGCGATTTGGACCTATCGGCGCCCCACCGCCGCCGATGCCGCTTGGCTCGCCACCATCCGGACCGCGGTTCGCCCACCCATGGCTTCCGAGGAAGAGGCTTTCTACTTGTCCTATCTGCGTCGGCATCGTCGCTGCCGAGTGGTCGGGGCTTGGATCGGGGTAGCGGTCGCCACGATCACGGCCATTCGCACCACCCAAGGCGTCGCGGTCGGGGTCGGCGGTCACTCGATGATCGCGGACCCGTTGTACCTCGGTTTGGCCGGCGTGATCGTCGGCGCCCTCGGGGCCGAGAGCTACCGGCTGGCGAGGCCGGTTGCCGGGCCTGCCGAAGCCGACCTCAGCCCACATGAGAACCCGGCCCCCACACGGGTGTTGGCCGCGGCCCGGGTCGCTGTGGCGCTGGCCTTGGGACTTGGCCTGGCCTTCGGACTGGCAGGGCGGGGCTGGGGACCGTTCCTCGGCGCTCTGCTGGGCGGCGCGGTGGCGGGGTTGGCCGAGGCCACTCTGCGCGGCATCGTCGGCAGGCCACGTCCAGTCCTGGCGGAACCCGTGATGCGGGCCGACGGCAACGCGCGGACCTTCGCGGCGCGGGTGATGGCTTGGCTCGAACTCGCGGCGGCCCTCCTGACCCTGGGCTGGACGGTGACCGGGGCCGGTGCGGGTGGCGAAATCGCGACCCCAGCCGCCGT
>JAISCU010000271.1 GCA_031265345.1 Bifidobacteriaceae bacterium | reverse complement strand
ACCGAGGCGATTCCCGCACCAGTCGCGAACTGGAGCGCCTGCTCACCGGCCGACGCCACGGCCGCGCCGATCACGCCGACGGTGTCGATGATCGCGTGAGGATTGAGGAGGGACACGGAACACGCCGTCAACACGACTCTGAGGACCGACTCTTGGCTCGCGGGCGCGGCGGTTCCGGCGGCGTTCCCCGATGCCCCCACCGGCACCCGCCATGACCGGACGGACAGGAACGCCAAGAACAGCGCTCCGGCGACCAGCAGCCCGAGGCGTAACCATTGCGATCTCTGCAAGACCACTGATGCGCCCGCCGATCCGACCGTGATCAGAACGATGTCGCAAACCGCTGCCGCGGACGCCACCGCCAACGACCTCGGCAGGCCGAGCCGGAGCGACTGGTTCAACACGTAGAGGTTCTGCGACCCGATCGGCACGATCAGACCGAGTCCGAGCACGAAACCGGCGAACAGTTGGCTCACCGCATACACCGATGCATACTCACAGCATCAACCCCCGAAGCAGCAAAGCAAGTATCTCAACGATGGCCGTCCAGCCATACGACCCAATTGCACCTCACGGCGGTTTCCGGCAGGTAAACCTGCGCCGAGCAGCCCGCGGCGACCCTCACGTCAAGGTGCGCGCGCCGTTCGGGCACCGAGACGGTCCTTCCGTTAGGAGCTTAGCGACAGTTGTCGGCGGGCGACGGCGCGAAAGGGCCCAGCATGCACTGGTGGGCGCACGTCGAGACCCCCTCACCCGAAGGGCTGTCCGCTAACATTCTCGGATGAGCACCCTGGTCCTCCTCGTCATAGTCGGCGCGGTCGGCATCACCGCGGTCGGTCGGCGCTGGATACACCAATCGTCGTTGATCGTGGTCGTGGTGGCCGCCGCGGTGTCCTTCATCCCCGCCGTCCCCAGGGTGGAACTGGAGCCGCACCTGATCTTCTCGCTGGTCATGCCGCCGCTCCTGTATTCGGCGGCGCGCCAGTTCTCGGTCTTCTCGTTCCTGCGCCACCTGCGGCCCATCGTGGTGCTGGGCCTTGGGCTGGTCGTGGTGACGACGGCGGCGGTCGCGGGGCTGACGGCGTGGATCGCGCCCGCGCTGGGGGCCTCGGGGGCGTTGATCCTGGCGGCCGTCGTCTCGCCGCCGGACACCGTCACCACCGTGACCCACGGGCGCGCCATCGGGCTGCCGAAACGGGTGGTGGACATCCTGACCGGTGAGTGCCTCATAAACGATGCCGCCGCCCTGACCATCTTCGCCGTCGCGGCCGCCCAGGTGACGGGCCGCGCCTCGTTCATCGCCAACCCCGTCCTGCTCTTCCTTTACGGTGCCGTGGTCGGTGTTGTGGTAGGGATCGTCCTGTCGGCCGCCACCTCGTGGATCACGGGCCACCTGCCCGACGACACGCTCGCCACGGCCCTGACGGTGCTGATGCCGTTCACCTGCTATCTGCTCGCCGAACAGCTCCAGGCCTCCGGCGTGCTGGCGGTGGTCGCGGCGGGCTTCACCTCGGCGGTGAACACCACTTTCGACGAGGACGCCCAGGCCCCGCTGTCCTACCGGCTCCGAGTGCGCGAGCTCGAGTTCTGGCCGGTGATCGACGTCCTGCTCGAGGCTTTCGTCTTCTCCTATATGGGCCTGCAGCTCCGTCACGTGGTGGTGGATCTTACGCACGATGCCGTGCATCTCCCGTTGGCGCTGGGGTTGGGTCTCTCTGTCCTTGCGCTCGTCATGGCAGTGCGGGTGGCGTGGGTGTTCCTAATGTTCGGGGGGAACAACTTGATCCATCGGTGGCGGGCGCGGAAGGTGGCGCGCTTCCTGGCGGCGGCTCGCACCGACCCGGCTATGCGGGCCCGGCTGGCGGCGTTCCAGGAGCACCAGCGCCAGAGCGATCTGCGGTCCGACGAGCGCGCCCGCAGGCGGCTCGAAGTGTTCGACCAGCGGGTGCAGCGGGCGGAGGCGGTGGCCGCGCGCATGGCCGGGAGGGGCAGCCGCGGAAGGGCGGCGCAGGTGCGAGCGGCCACCCTGCGGGCGCGGGCGCTCGAGCTTCGCGGGATGGCCGTGGCCGGAAACGGGATGCCGGGCGACGATGGCCAGAGCGGCGATTTGCCTGGCTGTGGCAGGGCGACCGGCTCCGCCGAGAGTCGCGATGTGGCGAGCCGCGACGCCTCTGGCGCCCAAGGGCGGCCGCGGCGGCGCGCAGACAGGCACTATCCAGCGCTCGATGCCGTGCGCCACGCAGACCACCATGCACCTCGGGGTGAGGCGAGTGACGGGGTGCGGCGTGACGATGCGCCGAGTCTGAATGCGGCAGGTGGGAATGTGCCAGGTCGGGATGCGCCGGGCGGTGATGCGACCGGCGGTATGGGAACCGCGCGGCGCGGGGCCGAGAGGCAGGCTGAGGCGCGCTACCCGGTGCAGGAGGCAGTGAGTGACGACGCGCGGCGTGACGATGCGCGGAGTCTGGACGCGGCAGGTGGGAATGTGCCAGGTCGCGATGGGCCGGGCAGGGAGCCGCCGGGCTGTGATCCGACCGGTGGTCTGGGAGCCGGGCGGCGCGGGGCTGAGAGGCAGGGCTCGGCCAGTGACGCGACCGAGGGTTCCACAGCGGATGCGACGCGGGATGCGGTACAGGACGCGGCCAATATCGCCAGCGCGATTCGGGCGGCGCGGGCGAGCCGGGGACGCCGGGGCCGGAGCCTCGACCAGGATGGGCGCAGACGCCGGATCGGCGCTCCCGGCCGCACGGCATCGGGCTATGGCAGACCTGGGGGAGGGTTGGACGCGGCGCGATTCGGCCATGAGCGCCCGATGGGCTGGCGCGAGATGCTGCTGGTCTCCTGGACGGGGATGCGCGGCATCGTCACCCTGGCTGTGGCGGCGGAAGTCCCGGTCGTGCTGGACACGCCAGGCCTCCCCGGCCGGTCCCTCATCCAGGCGGTCGCGTTCATGGTGGCCATCGGCACCCTGCTGATCCAAGGCTCGACCCTGGGTTTCCTCGCGCGCCGCCTGGGGATCGACCTGTCCGGCGAGGACGGGGCGGCGAGCGAGGCCATGGACCACGCCGAGGAGATCGCCTCCGCCGCGCCCGCCGACCAGTTCGAGGAGCGCCGCACCCTCATCCGGGGAGCGGTGCTGCGCGGCGAACTCGATGACCAGACCGGGACGCGGGCCGTGAGGTGCCTCGACTTCGAGGAGGCCGCCGCTAACGTCTGAGGTGCGTGGCCAACTGCCCCAGTTGACGGACACGAGGCCAGTCTGCCTGGTGTCAACAGGTATTCGCGAGACATTGAATCGGCTTTCTCGTCGGACTGCCAATTGCAGTTCCGGAGCAGTCAATCAGTGAAGCGTCTCCACTCCAAGTTCGCAAAGCCTATGCTCCGCCGCATCGCACACCCACTTGAGCTCCGGATGGGTCTGCAACAATCTGGTTCTTCTCCCTAGATAACCTCGGACACGCGTTCGCCACCGTCGCCCCAGTGCCCCAGTCGCGGTCCCGACCGCGTCATCTGGATGGAGCGGAACCCGCGACTCGGCGAACTGAGCTAACCGCGCGTCGTCCGTCAGGCCTGGGCGGCACGGCCAGGCTCGTGAACGGCCAGGTTCATGGAGTCCGCTGCCTCGGCCAAGCGGTAGTCATACGTGACGATGCCGTCCGCCTGGTCAAGGAGCGCGCTGGCCAGGTGAATCGCGTCGAGGGTCCGGAGCAGCGGGGGACCGAGCCATCGGGCCAGTCGGATGACGGATACCTCAACACGCACCTCCTCGACTCCCTCAAGCGCGCGGTCGACCGATTGACGCAGCGCGCGGATCGGCGCGGCCTGACCACGCTCGGCCAATGCGCGGAGCCCTCGCTCCATCTCGACCGCCGTCAGAACCGAAGTGGCCAGGGTGGTTCCCTGGGCTACCTGCCCGGCCAAGAAACCGTTCAGGGCCGGAGTCTCGGTTTCCAGGTGGATCGTCTTGATGAGCGCACTGGTGTCAAGGTACAGCCTCACATGCTCTCCAGCGGGCGATCTTCGCGTTGGTGATCGACCAAGTCCAACGCGGTGAAGACCCCGGGAACAAGGTAATCCTGTTCCACGGGGGTCCAGCGTCCGCGTGCCGGAATCCGCCACTCATGTTCTGCGCCAGCGGCGCCGTCGAGAACGTGTCGGAGGGCATCGTTCACCAGTCGTGCCTTGGGGCGCCCAGTACGGGCGGCGGCAGCGGACAGCGCGTCCTCCACATCTTGGTCTAGCCTGAGGGTCATCGCCATGACACCAGATGATACCACGCGATACCACACGCCCAGACGGCTTCACGGATGCGGGCTGCCGCGCGATTCCTCGTTGGGGGGCTTCGACAGGCTGCGGGGGCGTTCCGAAACCCGCTACGGTTTGCCGGTTTGGAACTCGTAACCGTCCTGGTAGCACCAATATATTAGAGCCATCTGTTCGTCGTACCAGCCGTTCTTGGGCACCTTCGCTCTTGATCCGTGGAGTAGCACGTCCTGGGCCCATTCGACGACTTCGTTGGTTTTGTCCTCATAGGCTTCGAAAGTGGCCGCCATGCCCGCTTCGTCTCGTTCCAGGTCCGCTGCCATGCGGATAGCTTCCAGGGCTCCGCCGAGCGCCCTCACCGCCTCTGCTTTGTCCTTGAGCGGGTCCGCAAGGCCCTCTTCGGGTCCCAGTTCGGCCGCGTTGGGCAAGATCGCGCCTGCTTGCATGTCCCAACGTTCCCCGTCGGAATCGGTCACCACGACATGCGGCCCGAAGACCTGGTCGCACCAGGACGAGGCCTCGGTGACCTCAGCGGGTTCGATCCCGGCGCCCGCGTCAAGGCCGCCATTCTCGCTGCGGTTGTGGATGATCCAGAAGGCGGTACCGCCCCCGACGGCCAGGACCAACACTGTGACCAGGGCGAAGACTCGCCCGCGCCACCTGCGTGGGCCCGAGGCGTATGGGGGCTGTTGGCCCGATGGCTGGCCGAACGGGGACGGCGGGGCAAAATAAGGCGTCGGCTGGAATTGACCATGCGGCTCAAACTGGCCCGGTGGTTGGAATTGGCCTCGCGCCTGGAATTGGCCCGGTGGTTGGAATTGCGGCTTTGCCTGGGGTGGCGGCGTGAATTGGTTGACGGGACCTTGAGGGGCATCGGGCTGGCCAGGGTCGGGGAACAGCGTCGTCATCGGGGTGTCTCCTTCATCCGGGGCCATGGTGACCAAGCCCGAGCTTACCGGCTGCCAGAATGGGCGTCGGGTCGTGGCCGCGCGCGGGCGTCAAATGCGCCTCAACAGGGTTCGTGGCACGACCCGGCCGACCACGAACACCGTTCACCCGCATTTCGGCCCTCAGCGGGCGGCCGGGCACAGCAGCGCGGGCGCCAAATGCGCCTCAACGGCGTTCGTGGCATGAGGGGCGCGACCACGAACGTCGTTCACCCGCATTTCGGCCCGCCAGGCACGGCCGGGCGTGACCGTGGGCGCGCGAATCGCGTCTCAACGGGGTTCGTGGCACGCCCCGACCGACCACGAACATCGTTCACCCGCATTTCGGCCCGCAACGGACGGCCGGGCATAGCCCCGCGGGCGCCAAATGCGCCAGTGACACCGCCCGTCACGTCTCGGAGGTGCCCCCATGGTCGCGCGAAGTAGCAGCCCTGGCCACAGGCGAGCCCGCGGGCGGACGCAGAGCCTTCTTCGGACGCGTCGTCCGAGTCGGCCGCGACGGCGGACCCAGTTGGGACGCGATGATCCCCGCCATCATCAAGCCCGCGCCAACATAGCCGCGCACCCCCATGTTCTCGTGCAGGATCACCGCGCCCCCAAGAGCCCCGAAGACGCTCTCGAACGACATGATCAAAGCCGCCGGGGCGGGTTCGGCGTCGCGCTGCGCCAGGATTTGGAACGTGTAGGCCAAGCCGACCGAGATCAGCCCGCCGTAGAGCAGGGGGATCAAACCAGCAGACAACCCAGTGAACGGATGGGAGTCGAACACGGGAGCGCACACGGCCGAGGTCAAGGAGCAGAACCAGAACTGCGAGCAGGCGAAACGCAAGGCTGGCAACCGACCGGCGTAACGGTCCACGGCCAGGATCTGGATCGCGAAGCAGACGGCGGCCATCATCGCCAGGCCGTCGCCGCGGGCGAAGGTGAACGTGTCGGTGACGGCGATCAGGTACAGCCCGACCAGCGCCAGCACTATCCCGCCCACCGTCAACCAGCGCAGACGCTGCCCCAGGAACACCCCGAAGATCGGCACCAGCACCAGGTACAAGCCGGTCACGAAGGCCACGTTCCCGGCAGTGGTGTCCGGCACGGCCGCCTGTTGGAGCCCGGCCGCAGCGGTCAGCATGGAGCCGCACACGAACCCCGGCCACAGCACCGACCGCGAGAGCCGCCGCCGCCGCGCGCGGTCGATCCGGCGGTGCCGATCCAGCCCCATCACGACCAGTCCGATCATCGCCGCTCCCAGCCCGAAACGCACCGAGTTGAAGGTGAAAGCCCCGACGTACTCCGAGCCGACCTTCTGGGCGGTGAACGCCAGGCCCCACAGCATGGCGGCCGCCAGCAGCAGCAGGTTGGCGCGCATCTTCTTGCGGTCGGCAGGCAATTCGTTCGGTCTTTCTGTCCGGTCGTTGGCGGGTGTCGAGATGCACGATGCCGCTCGGTCGTCTCCGCGTGCAACCACACGCCGCATCGGCCCGCTTTCCCGGCACGCCGGAGGGGGAGTGGCGCCTGGGCGCTGGCAAGTCAGCACCTGACCCGACCAGGCTACCCGAACGCCCGGCCATGACGGAGGGCTCCCCTCGGGAAGGCTGAGCGGTGGGACAATGGCCATGACTGCGCGACCAGGCCGGGCGACCCTACCAACCAACACCAAGACGCCACGGGGCGACAGCTTGGACCACCAGACGCCGGAAGACCTCCGGCGAGGCCCGACCAACCGACACCAAGATATTAAGGAGCGACAAAGCATGGACGATCTCGGCTGGGGGATCATGGCGACCGGAGGAATAGCCGGGACTTTCGCGAAGGACCTGAAACTGGACGGGCACCGCCTGGCGGCGGTCGGCTCGCGGGACCAGGCCAAGGCGGACGCCTTCGCCGCCGAATACGGCGTGGCGAGAGCCCACGGCTCGTACGAGGACCTGGTGGCCGATCCGACCGTCGACATAATCTATGTGGCGACGCCGCACAGTCACCACCTGGAAGGCTCCCTCGCGGCCATCGAGGCTGGCAAGCACGTCCTGATCGAGAAGCCCCTGACCATCAACGCCGCTGAGGGCCGGGCCATCGCGAAGGCCGCCGAACAAGCCGGGGTGACCGTGATGGAGGCGATGTGGACGCGTTTCCTGCCGCACATGATCCGCTTGCGGGAGCTGATCGCCGAAGGAGTCCTGGGCGAGTTGAACGGCCTGGTGGTGGACCACACCCAGAAGCTGAGCGACGATCCCCGCCACCGCATCAACGACCTGGCGGTGGGCGGCGGCGCGCTGCTCGACCTGGGCGTGTACCCCATCTCGTTCGCGTACGACTTGTTCGGCGAGCCGTCCGGGATCGAGGTGAAGGCTTCGAGCCTCGGCCCCACGGGCGCGGACAAGGCTGTGACCGGGGAATTCGCGTACCCGAACGGTGCGCGGGCGCTGTGGGTGACGGCATCGGACACGAAAGGCCCCAACGTCGCGGCCGTCCTGGGGTCGAAAGCCCGAGCCGACCTGGCCGGCGTTTGGTACGCGCCGACGCAGCTGCGCGTCTCCACCACGGACGGCCAGACCATCGAGACCTTCGACGGTTCCACCGCCGGGCGGGGCATGGAGTACCAGGCCAGGGAGATGGAGCGCCTGGTCCGCGCGGGCGAGCCGACCAGCGAGCTGATGTCGTTGGCCCAATCCATTCAGATCATGGAGACCATGGACCGGATTCGAGCCCAGATCGGCGTACAGTACGCCGCTGACCAGATGGACGATGCCGCCTGACCGGGTCGCGGCGGAAGGCCGTCCGGCGACTTCCCAGCCTGGGCGCCGACTAGCTGGACGATGCCGCCCGACCGGGTCGCAGCGGAAGGCTCTCCGGCGACTGTGCCCAGCCGCGCGGCCGACGTGTCGAGTTGCTGGGCCTTCGGCGCAAACATGTTAGGTTGAACGGATGAGGTGTGGGCGGAATCCCTGTCCGTCCACTCTCGGGGCCGATCCCCTTGGCCTAGCGCACCGAGCCTCGAAGGGCCATATCCTGCCGCAGAGATGACGTGATCTTGTCAGCCAAACCCACCCCGACCTCGACGAGCCTCCCCGGCCAGAGCTGGCCGGTCGGCTCACGCCTCGGCGGCGTCCAGCAGCATGTTGGTGATGCGGACGGTCGCGATGCGGCGTCCGGCCTCGTCCTGGACCATGATCTCGTGCGTGGTCAGGCGCTCGCCCAGGTGCAGGGGCCGTGCCGTTCCGGTCACATAGCCCTCGGTCGCGGGCAGGTGGTGGGTGGTGTTGACGTCCACGCCGACCGCGATCTTGGCGCGCGGCGCGGCGTGCAGGTCGGCGGCCAGCGATCCCAGGGTCTCGCCCAACGCCATGGTCGCCCCGCCATGGAGGCGGCCGAAGGGCTGGCGGTTGCCCGCGACCGGCATGCGGGCGACCAACCGGTCCGGCGATTGGTGAATGATCTCGATGCCGAGCTTGAGGGCGAGTTCGCCCAGTTTCAGTTCCACGCCCGAAAGGATATGCGATGACCAGATTCAGCTATGTGGCCGGGGACTGGGTGGCCACGGACGGCGATTCGGTCGAGGACCTGGTGCCGACGGCCCTGGAGCATGCGAGGACGGTTGGGCTTCCGGGGGTCGCGAGACTGACTTTCCATGACCGCGCCCGCCTGGTGCTCCGCTTGGCGGAGCATTTGAACCGCAACTCGGACAGCCTCTACCGTCTGTCCGCGGAGGAAGGCGCGACCCGCCGCGACGCCCAGCGTGACATCGAGGGAGCCCCGGGCGCCATGCGGCATCTGGCGGAGGCTGCGCTGCGCGACCTGTCGGATTCGACCGCGGCCGCCGACGGCCCGCTCGAGTCCCCTGGGCCGGGGGAGGGGCCAGCCCGAATGGTGGGTCAGCACCTGTATGTCTCGACCAACGGCGTGGGCATCCTGGTCAACGAACTGAACTTCCTGCTCTGGGGCTCGGCCGCGCGCGTGACTCCGGCGTTCTTGGCGGGAGTGCCGCTGATCGTCCGGCCAGCCCGGCAGACGTCCTCGGTGGCCGCCGAGCTGACCCGGCTGATCGTCGATTCGAAGATCATGCCGCCGGGCAACCTGCAGTTGCTGAACGGCCAGACGGAGACCTTCTGGGACTATCTCAAATTCGGCGACCATGTCTTCTTCACGGGCTCGTCCCGAACCGGACTGCGGTTGGCGAAGCAACCGAAGGTGATGTCCGGCCGCGTCCGGTTGACCCTGGCGACCGAGAGCGTCAACGCCGCGGTCCTGGGACCGGCCGACGCGCCGGGCACACCGGTGTTCGAGGCCCTGGTGCGTTGCGTGGCCCGCGAGATGACCAACAACGCGGGGCAGACCTGCACGGCGATCCGACGGGTGCTGGTTCCCCGCCCGTTGCTGAAGAGCTTCGCCGAGGCGCTGTGCCACTATCTGGACCGCACCGTGGTCCTGGGCGATCCGGCCGATCTCGCCACGACGATGGGCCCGCTGGCGGACCACGACCAGTTGCGGCGGCTGAACCGGCAAGTCAAGGAGCTCATCACCTTCGGGGGCCGGGTGGTGCGCGGGGGCGGCAAAGCGCGCAACCTGACCGGCCCGTACTACGAGCCCACCGTCCTGGTGTTCGACCAGCCGTCGACGGTCTTCTGCGACGTCGAACCGTTCGGCCCGGTGGTGTCCATCGCCTGCTACGAGACCCCGGCCGACGCCATCCGCCTGTCGAACGACGGCGGGAAGTCGCTGGTCATCACTGTGGCCAGCAGCGATTTCGGCTTCCTGGCGCAGGTGGCGCGCGGTGTTGCTCCCTACCATGACCGGGTGCACCTGTTGGACGGCTCGGTGGCCGGCGCCAAGCCGCCCAGGCTCCTCAGCCCCGGCGGTCCTACCGGGCACTGCGGGTCGGAGGAGCTCAGCGGTGTCCGTTCGATCCGCCACTGGATGCATCGCGTGGCCATCGAGGGCGCGCCGGGCGCCGTCAAGCGCCTGACCGGGCCCACGGTCAAGCGGGGAGCGGCGGAACCGGCCGCGGTCGAAGACGCGGCCAGCCGTCCCGCACGCACCAGTAGGCTTTAGGCCATGGCCGAACCGATCACCCAACCAGAACTCGCCAGGGCCACCGCCTTGGTGGAAGCCCTGTCGCAGTCCTACCAGACCCGCGTGGTGGGGCAGCGGGGGCTGTGGTGGTCGCTCCTGGCGGGCCTGGTCGCCGGTGGCCACGTCCTGCTCGAGTCGGTTCCCGGCCTGGCCAAGACCACCGCCTCGCGGACGCTGGCGTCGCTCTGCGGAGGGTCGTTCTCCCGCGTCCAGTGCACCCCCGATCTCCTGCCCTCGGACATCGTGGGGACCCAGGTGTTCGATGCCGCGCGGTCGGCTTTCCACACCGAGATAGGCCCGATCAACGCGAACTTCGTGCTCGTGGACGAGGTCAACCGGGCCAACACCAAGACCCAGTCGGCCATGCTGGAGGCCATGGCGGAGCGCCAGGTCACCTTGGCGGGCCAAGTCCACCCCCTGCCGGACCCGTTCATCGTCTTCGCGACCCAGAACCCGATCGAGCAGGAGGGGACCTACGAGCTGCCGGAGGCGCAACTCGACCGGTTCTTGTTGAAAGAGATAATCACTTATCCGACGCCCGGTGAGGAGCTCCAGATCATGGACCAGGCCGACTCCGGCACGGCCGAATTGACCGCGATCGCCAGCCCGGAGGAAATCATCGGGCTGCAGCAACTGGCCCGGCGCGTGCATATAGCCCGTTCCGTGAAGGACTACATCGTCCGGCTGGTCGCCGCCACCCGCCAGGCGGGAGTCATCGCGGACCTGGGCCGCTACGTCGAGTACGGGGCCTCGCCCAGGGCGTCGCTGGCCTTCCAGTCGGCCGGACGGGCCATAGCGCTGCTGTCCGGCCGGGACCATGTGGTCCCCGAGGACATCAAGTACCTGCGCTACCAGGTCCTGCGCCACCGGTTGATCCTGACCTACGAGGCGGCGGCGGATTCGGTCAAGCCGGAATCGGTGATCGATTCGATTTTCGCCAGCACGCCGACCCCATGACTGGCCGCAGCGGTCGGCTCCAAGCGATCCAGGCGTTACTGGAGCTCCACTCGCACAGGCGGGCGCGCCTGGTCCTGGAGGGCGACTACGTGTCCGTCTTCCGAGGACGCGGCACCGACTTCGAGGATCTGCGGGAGTACGTGCCCGGCGACTCCGTCTCCGACGTGGACTGGAAGGCGACGGCGCGGGCGGGGAAGCCGCTGGTGCGGCGCTACCTCCCGGAGCACAAGAACAACTTGCTGCTGGCGGTGGGCACGGGCCGGTCGATGACCGCTCTCGCGCCCGACGGCACCTCCAAGCTCGAGCTGGCCCTGGACGTGGCGGGGGTCTTCGCCAGCCTGGCGCTCAAGCACCGCGACGTGGTCGGGGCCGTCTTCGGGGACGCGGGCGGCCTGGAGGCGATCCGGCCGCGCGGCGCCCGTGCCCACGCCGAGTACCTCCTGCGGCGCCTCTCCGACACGACCATCGACCCGGACGGTCCCGAATCCGACCTGCCAGCGGTGCTGGACCTGGCGGTGCGCTCCCCGTTGGCGCGCGGCATCGTCGTGTTGATCACGGACGATGCCGACCTGGGGGCCTCGGGGGAGCGCTCGCTCGCCCTGTTGCACGCCCGGCACCAGATCATCGTGTTCCAGATCGCCGACATGAGCCTGGCGGACTCCCAGGCGGTGGACCCGTTCGATGTCGAGACGGGGCTGACCATGCCGGACGAGGTGCGCCTGGACCCGCGGCTGGCGTCCCAGGCCGCCACCATGACCTCCATCCGGGCGCAGGCCATCGAACGGGCGTTGGCATCGAGGGGGATCGCGCACGGACGGGTGACGGGTCGCGGCGACCTGGTCGAGACGCTGATCGCAGTGTTGGAGAGGCACCGCCATGGGGGGCGCTGACGTGGTCGACCCGCTGCCGCCGGAGCCGTTCTCGGCCTGGTGGCTCATAGTCGCCGTGGCGCTGGTGGTGCTGGCGGCGCTGATGGTGGCGTGGCCCTGGCTGGCGCGGGCGTGGCGGGCTTGGCGACGCAAGCGCTCGGGGCCGCCGTCGGCCCTGGTGCCGCCCACCGCGCCGGCCGATCTCAGCCGCCAAGAGGTGCTGGACCGGATCGACCAGATCGAACGCCGCTGGAACGACGGCGAACTCACCGACCGATCTGCCGCCTATGAGATAGCCCAGGCCGTGCGGCAGTTCACCGGCTCGGACGCTTCCGTGCTGACGTTGCTGGAACTGCGTTCGCGGGGGCACCTGCCGAACCTGACCGCATTGATCGAGCAGGCCTACCCGGTGGAGTTCGGGGTGGCGGGCGAAGGCGACATCGCCGACCTCGCGGGCCGGGCGCGCCAGGCGGTGAGCCGATGAGCTTCATCTACCCCTGGCTGCTGGTGGTCCTGCCGATCGTGGCCGCCGGGGTCCTCCTGGCGATCCACGAACGGCGCCGGCGCCGGGCCGCGGTCATGGCGCTCGCTGGCACGCGATTGGCCAACACCGTCACGTTCGTGGACCTGCCGGTGTTCGCCCAGGTGGCGCGGCGGCACTACGTCAACTGCGCGCTCGGCTTCGCGATGGCGCTGGTGGCGGCGCTCGGCGCGGTCCTGCTGTCCGCCCGCCCCGCCGAGTCGCAGATCATCACCCCCCAGGACCGCGCCCGCGACGTGGTGCTCTGCCTCGACGTGTCCGGCTCGATGTACCCGGTCGATGCCGGGGTGATCGAGCAGTTCCGCGAGATAGTCCAAGGCTTCGACGGGGAACGGGTGGCGATGAGTTGGTTCAACTCGTCCTCGGTGACGCTGTTCCCGCTGACGGACGACTACTCCTACATCGAACAGACCCTGGCACCGCTGGAGAAGCAGTTCGCCGCCGTCGCGGACGCCCTGTCGTTCGACGATTGGCTCGAGGTCCCCTTGGACCTGTGGCCGGATGATTCGGGGACGCTCATGGGGGAGGGGTCGTCGCTGCCGGGCGACGGTCTGGTGTCCTGCTTGTCGCTGTTCGACGGGTCCGATTCGGGGCGGTCGCGATCCGTGATCCTGGCGACCGACAACGTGGTCGAGGGAGTGCCCATCTTCGAGTTGTCCGAAGCCGCCGACATGGCTGGCGACGCTGACATACAAGTGTTCGCATTATGTCCCGGTTCCTTCGAGTTCGGCCTGATGGACGAGGCCTACTACGACGAAGGCGCGGAGGAACTGGAGGCGGAGGTCGAGCGGATCGGCGGCCGCTTCTTCGAGACCTCCGACCAGGCCTCGGTGGGGGAGATCATCGACGCGATCCTGGCCCAGGCCTCCGCGCCCGTCGAAGGGGCGCCGCGCCGGGTCATCCACGACCGGCCGGCCTGGGGGATCGCGGTGCTGACGACCGGGCTGGCGGGGTTGTTCGTCTGGGGTGGGTGGCGTTGGGGCGCCCCGTCGGGGAAGCGGGCGAACCGCGCCACCTGGGTCCGGCGCGGGTCGACGGTGGTGTTGACGGCGCTGATCGTCTGGAACCCCGTCCTGGGCCTGGAGAAATTCTCCCTGACAGCGGTCGATGCCGATGTGATCGTGCTGGTGGACACCTCGGCCTCGCTCGCAGCCGAGGACTGGGACGGGTCCGAGCCACGCTTGGAGGGCGTGCGGGCCGACTTGACCGCCATCGCCGAGCACCACACCGGCGCGCACGTCGCCATCATCACGTTCGATTCCTCGGCGCGGCTGACGATGCCGCTCTCGACCGACGCGGGAGCAGCCCGCTCGGCGGCCGAGACGCTCACGCCCGTCCCGATCCGGCAGGCCAGCGGCTCCACCATCGACTCCGCGCTGCCGCTCCTGACCGAATTGCTGGAGCGCCAGCAGGCAGAACACCCCGAACGGGCGCGTCTGGTCTACTACCTGGGTGACGGGGAACAGACCAACGACGACCCGGCGGCATCGTTCGCGGCGGTGGCCGAGTTGGTGGACGGGGGAGGGGTGCTCGGGTACGGCACCGACCAGGGCGGCCGGATGCTGGAGCACCAGGACACCGTGCTGGGGGACCCGGTCGGGCCGGCCGAATACGTGCGCGGCCCCGACGGGCAGATCGGGATCTCGCGGATCGACGAGCCCGCCCTGGAGCGGATCGCTGCCGAACTGGGCGTGGGGTACACGCATCGGTCGGCGGGCACTCCGGTGGTGGACGCGCTGTGGGAAGGGGAGTTGCCAGAACGTGTGATCGAGGACGACACGGCGGCGGGCAGGCCGTTGGGCTTCCTCGCCGCGATCGGGGTGCTGGCGTTGCTGGTGTGGGAGTTGGCGTTGCTGCTCCGCCGTGTGGGGCGAGCCAGGGCAGCTGACGAGGCGGCTCGGCGGCGGGCCGGGCGGGGTGGGCCGCAGGGTGGGTCGCCGGGCGGCCCGGGCGGTTGGCCGCAGGGTGGGCCGCAGGCGATGGGAACGGTGCGATGAAGCTGACCCGTTTCCTCCAGTACACCGCCGCCGCGCTGGCGGTGGTCGCCGCCGTCTGGCTGGCCATGGTGTGGTTCTCGGGGCGCGCGGGCGACCGGGCTTATGCCGACCAGGAGTTCTCCGGCGCCGAGGACCGGTACTCGTTGGCCGGGTCGTTCATGCCCTTCGAGCGCTGGAAGGCGCTGTTCGGGCGAGGCACCGCCGTCTTGGCGGACGGGAACTCGTCGCGGGCGGAGGACCTCTTGGCCGAGGCCCTCGAACGGACGCCCGTCGCGAAGGAGTGCCTGGTCAGGGTCAACTTGTCGTTGGCGCAGGAGTTCCAAGGGGA
Organism: Bifidobacteriaceae bacterium; assembly: GCA_031265345.1. Next base: position 13,471 of record JAISCU010000271.1, on the reverse strand, counting down.
CGATGCCGCCGCCTCGGGCTTCGAGCGGGAGGCGAAGGACCTCTACGAGACGGCTTTGAAGACGTTGCGCGACGGCCAGTGCCCGGCCCGCGACGACACGGCCGCCGAATCCGAGGAGCGTCTGGAGGAGAAGCTGAAGCCGCCGCCCGAGGAGGAGCCGCCGTCCGACCCGGCCGAGGGCGGGGACGATCCCGAGGACGGAACCGGCGACTCGCCTGGCGGCGAGGGCGGCTCGGACGGCGACGGCACCGGGCCGGATGGCCAAGACGGCGACGGCGAGGACCCTTCCGACGATCCGACTGGTGATCCGGGCGGCGGAGGCGACGGCGACCAGGAGCGGCCGGGCGATTCAGGGGGTTCCGGCGGTACCGACGAGGACCCGGCCGAGGCGGACCGGCGCGAGCGCATGGACCGATTGCAGGACCAGAATCGGGCCGGCCAGATCGAAAGGCAGGACAGCCAGAGCGGCGACGATTGGGGCGGCTGGGGGCATTCCGGGAACCGTGGGACTTGGTGAGGCTTGTAGTTGGTGAGCCCTGATCGGGGCCAGCGCCGCAGCCCGGCTTGCGGCGGCCGGTGAGGGCGCGCCCGGACGACTGGTCGGGCGGCTGGGACCACTCCGGCGACCGGGGGAGTTGGTGTGCCCCGATCGGGGCCGGTGCTGTGCGCCTTGATGGCCGGGCGGCATCGGGCTCCCTGTCCTGGTCTTGAGAACCCGCGCCCTCCGCTCAATCGGACATAAGGCGCATTATCGGCGTTTGACTTCCTTTTCCTGAAAGCCGAGAATTGGAGGCAAGGCAACCCGACGGTCTCTCTGATTCCCGTCGGCTTCCTAGGCCCCGGATCGCGCTGTAACGCACCGGGGCCGAGCCTTGCCTGGTCCTTTCCATCGGTCAGACGCCCATCAGCCAGCCGTGGAGGTCCGAGACGGCCTCGTCGCGGAGCGCCGGGTCCTCCCAGACGCGCTCCATCACCAGCGGGGCCAGCGCGGTCGCCAGCTGGTGGCGGCGCTTGACGCCGCCGACCTTGCCGAGCTTCGCGAGCATCCCGTCCAACCGGGTGACCTCGGTCATGAAGACTTTCATGAACTCCACCTGCTCGCGCTGCGCGAGCCCGGACGCGTCCACGCTCAGACCGCCAACGGCTCGCGCACGGGCGCGAACGCGGCCGGGTTCAGCAGGTCACCCGACCAGGCGTCCTGCCACGGCCCGATCACATCGAACTGCGGGCTGCCCCTGTACTCGCCGGAGAACTTGGCCAATATGTCCACCAGGTCGCCCGGCGACGGCAGCGCCGCGTTCTCCTCGCGGACGCTCACGGTGGTCACGCCCCGGAAGGCGACCATGATCTCGATCTCGCTGCGGGTCCAAGAAGACCCGTCGTTCCTCTGAAACGTGCGTCGCTCAGCCGCGACGACCTGCCCTGTCAAACGCACAAACACTGTGCCACTCCTCTGATTCACGGGACCTGTAAGTCCCTCGTCTCTGACTCTGCGCCGAGCCCCCTGTAATGGGCTCACCGCCCAAAATAGCACCTCCCAGCCCCACGCGCCACCCCGACACAGCACTAGTCTACCCGTGACCCGCGCATTGCCTCACCTTTACCCGCGCCAGGACCGCGCTTAAGGCCCGGTCCCCCGCGAACAGCCCAGGAACACGCCCGGAGCCGCCACCAGCGCAACCGTCACCGCCCCGGCGCGTGCAGTTATGGCACAAAGAACAAGCCCCACAACACGCCCGTCCCGAAGCGTCGGGGTGGCCCGCCGGTACGGGCGGGCGGCGGCGCGCTGCCGCGCTTGCGCCGTCCGTCCGCCCGGCGGGAACGCCACACGTCGGGACCGACACCCAGAGGGGAAGCCGGCGACGGGGCGCCGACATCCGGTGGTCGTCGTTGATTCGCCGGTATCGGCCGCTTGCCCCGTATCAAATCCGCCCAAAGATCGCCGGACTGGTGCAGGCCCTGTGACGATCCAAAAGCGCGATCCTCACAGAACCTCCACAAGTCCGGCTGGGCGGATTTGACACGGGGAACCCCGCGCGCCCGATGGCTGGGCACGTCGGCAGGCAGGCGCGCCCCCGCAAAACAGGCGCGGCCACACCAGCCCAGCCGCCGAACCAAAACGGACCAACACAAGGAGCACCAAGACAATGAACACCAACACCACCACCAAGAACGAACTCAAGGCCCTCGGCCAAGCCGTGTGGAACCTGTACTGCCACGAGACCCGCGCCCACGGGGACCGCTTGGAGCACCGGGACCTGTGGACGCTCCGCACCGCGATCGACGACGACTTCTTCCCGTCCATCCGCCACCTCGGCCTCAACCACTCGCACCTCGAAGACTTCGAGCTCTGGCTCGAAGGCCACGGCCTCGCCGCGACCAAGGACGGCACCAGCCTCGCCGCCCACCTCCACGCCCGCTACCAGCGCGCTTGGGAACACCAAATCGACCCCGACTCGACCAACACGAGGAAGACCACCACCATGAACGACACCACCCCGCAGTTCCCCGAACCCACCATCCCCGACAACATGGCCCTCGGATTCGCCCTCGTCGCGCTCCACGCGTGGGCCACCACCGGCAAACGGCCCAGCACCGAAGCACTCCAAGGCATCAACGACCAACTGGCCGACCACGAGCCCCGCGACCGCACCGACCTGCACGCCGCGCTCAACACGATCCGTATGCCGATCACCAGTCGCGCGCGCATCAACCAGTGGATCGACGACACGGTCTACATCCTCATCCTCGAAACCGCGATCGAATGCGTGCAGACCTTCCAGGACTGACCCGCCCCGCGCGGCCCGCCGACCAATCCGGCTGGCGGGCCGCGCCCGACCCCCGGAAGGAGCCCGCCATGCAAACCAAGACACTGATCCCCTCGAACCTGCTGCAACGCCGCTACCTCGAGATCGACAGCGCCCGCGACCGGCTCTGGGAGACCCACGGAGCGCGCATCGCCGTCGCCCACCAAGGCGACCTCGCCGCCATCGTCCACGCCACCGACGCCGAACTCGAGGCCGCCTGGCGGCTCACCATGATGCAGGACCTCGTGCTCTGGGTCTGGGAGACCCAAGCCCGCGTCCCGTCCCTCGCCTGGCCCCGCGTCCCACCGTCCGGACGGCACCCGCCGTTGGCTCGGAGACCGCCGTTCAACCCGAACCACGCACCATGGATGGACTGGTGACCACGCCCCCCGATAGCATCGGCCCATGACAACTCCCCCGGACGAGAAGACCATGGCCCTGCGGTACGAGGGCGCCTGCCGACTCTGCGGCACCACCCTCCCGGCCCGCGCCAAGGCCGTCTACGAACGATCAACCAAGACCGTCCGCTGCGTGCATTGTCCCACCGACACCGCACCACCGGCCCCGGCCGCGCCCGAACCCACACCGGCACCACCGACCCCGATCACGCCACCAGCGCCACCACCGCCAGCCGTCCCCGTCGAAGACACGTTCATCGCCGGGGACGCTGGCGGGTCCGCCAGGGTCGAGTTCGAACGCCGCCACCAGCGGCGCGAGGACAAGGTGCGGGCGGCGCACCCGAAGATCGGCGGGTTCCTCCTGGCCGTCACCGACGACCCGCAATCCACCGCGGCGTGGGACAAGGGGGCCATCGGCGAGGAGAAGCTCGGCAGGTCGATGAACAAGGCCGCCGGGCCGCTGCTCCGCGTCCTGCACGACCGAAGAGTGCCCCGCTCGACCGCGAACATCGACCACATCGCCGTCACGCCCAGCGGCGTCTGGGTCATCGACGCCAAGCGATACAAGGGCAGGCCGATTCTGAAAGTGGAGGGCGGGTTCCTGTCCCCCAGGGTCGAGAAGCTGATCGTCGGACGCCGGGACTGCACCAAGCTCGTGGACTCGATGCTCAAACAGACCGAGATCGTCAAGACCGCGCTCGAGGCCACCGGCGAAGCCCCGCCGATCCATGCCGCGCTGTGCTTCGTGGACGCCGACTGGCCCCTGTTCGGCGGCGCGATCACCACCCGAGGCGTGCGGGCGCTGTGGTGGGACAAGCTCCTCACCATCCTCCGCAAACCCGGCGACCTCGACCAGGACGCCATCCGAACCGTCTGGGAGCGCCTCACACAGGCCCTCCCCGCCTACCAACGCAAAACCTGACCCCCCCTTCACCAACCCTTTGCTCCCCCTTGACCGCAACGGCCTTCCCGCGCGTCCCGGATCAGGAGCCCGACAACAGAAACACCCACCACGAGCCATGCCATCGCACTGTCCACAGGCCCGAACCAGCTTCCGGGCACGCCGAAGCGACTCAGAACCACACGAATCCGGTCCCTGATCAGGCCGTCACAGCGCCATCGCCAACACGCGGGCCAATGCTGGGCCGTCGTTGACGACGACCGTGCCGCCGCCCCTGGCCCCGAGCCCCCGCACCTTCGGGCACCGCACCTCCACGACCGAGCCCACCGCGTGCCTGGCGCGGGACGCGGCGACCTCCCAGGCCCGCGCCCTCCTCACGTGCCGCAGGACCCGCCGCGCACGGTGCCAAGCCGACCCGTCCAACACGACGGCCCGCTTGGCAGGCCGGAGACCCCAGACGCCCCAGAACCGGCCCGGCCCGGCACCAGCCTGTCTCCAAGCAGCCGGAACCCGATGCTGATACTCCTTGTCATCCTCGCTCTTGCTGCTGTGCTTCAGAAAGTAGACCGCCGCGCGCCGAGGGTCACGCACGTCCCTCCGGTCGAAGTCCACGGCCGTCCCGGCAGCTCGGTGCCGGGCGTACTCCCCCGACCTGATCCATTCCTCGCGCTGCTCACCTTTCAAGCTGTTGAGCACCACATCCGCCCAGGCCTTGGACAACCAGACCTCGAAGAGCTCGCCGCCGACCCACGTCGGGCAGCGCATCAGGTCGTGCAGGTGCGGCGCGCCACGAAGCTGGAACTCGAGTTTCCAAATCGACGTCGGATCGACACCGGCCCGCACCAGCCTCATCCGCCAAGCCCGCAACAACGCCTTGAACGCCTTCCCAGTCGGAGCGGCGACCTCCCACATGCCCGGCAGCGTCAGCGTGACCATGCCCAACGCGCCACCCGGCTTGGCCAGCCATTCCTTGAAGTCCAGACTCGCGATCACCTTCACCATGTTCGCCCGCGAACCCGGCGACCACTCCGTCACCGCCCGCTTCGTGCCCTTCGGCCTCGGTTCGGCCCACAGCGGCGGCTGCTCCCAACCAGCGCCGCCCTCGGTCTCCGCCACGGCATCGAACGCCACGGCGTCCAGTTCCCAAGCCATCCGTGTCCGAAGCTGCACCGAGCCCGGACTCACGATCAATTCGAACCCCGGCCCCGTGACCGGCCATTCACCGGCCTCGAACCCGGCGACGGCGGCATCGACCGCCGCCTGGTCCGGGAACATCGCCGCACGTTCCGCGTCGAACCTGGCGGCGTCGGCGGCGCGCCGTTCGGCCAGTTCCTCCAACCAACCCATGGTCCCGGCCCGGGTCAGGCTTCGGCCTCGACCGGGACCGCCTCCAACTCCCGCATCCCGCCGCCGTCGTCGATCAGGCTCTCGGACGCGTCGGAGCCTTCCAGCTGCTCGGCCACTTCCTCAGCGCCCACGACACGCCCGGCGACCCATGACGGCGAGTCGATCTCCCTCGCGGCGACCGCACGCGCCCCCTCGCCGATGTTGACCTGAACAGCGGCGACCGATTTCGCCTCAGCGTGCGCCCTCGCCGCAGCAAGAGCCTGCGCCCTGGCCGAAGCAACAGCTGTCGCGACGGCCTCAGCCTTCACCGAGCGGCGACCGAGGAGGAAAGCCACCAGCACCGCCACCGCGATCCCGGCTCCGGCTGCTTTCCCGGACGCGCCGGGCAGGGGCGGCATGTTCCGCCACGCCGCGAGGGCGAACGCGACGGCCACGGCGATCACGCCCAGCTTGGTGAAGGTCCAAGGAGCCATCTTCACGTCAGGCAATTCGAACCGTCGCGAATTCCCCGTCTCAGAATTCTTGTCGCTCATTCTTTGGCCCCTTCCGCCTTCTTCTTCCGCCGTTGATTGCTTTTCGCCCGGTAAACATCCGAATCGGATTCGGCATGCCCAGCGATTTCCAAGTGCTCGTAAGTGTCGTAAGCCTGCGCCACGTCACGTTTGAACGTCTTCCAGACCGCCGTCACCCGTCTCCCCTTCTTACGGAAGTCCTCCGGCTCCCACGTCTCAACATGGAACAGCAACGGACGACCGTCCGAACGCTTCCACCACGCCGTGCACAAATGCATCCACGACGTCACATCACGCACAACCCGATCAACACGAGTCTCATGCTGCGTCGCCCAATACAAGTCCCAACCCGACTTCCTCGTCTGGGAGAGCATCGCCAACCACGACGGCGGCAACCGGAGCGCCGCCCTCGCCGGGAACCACAAGTGCGCCTCGTCGATGAAAATCTTCCCCGGAGGCAAATCCAACAAGTCATCGGCCTGATAACGCCACACATTCTCGTGCGCCACATCCCGATTCGTGAAACACCGCTCACCACGCTTCGCGAACTGCAAGACCCGCTCCGTCAGAAGATAGCTTTTCCCTGTTCCGGGACGCCCGATATAACCCTCGATCATGAGCTTCCCCAGAACTGGTGATAGATGAACACGACCAGCTGCCACACCATCAACGCGAGCTTCGCGGCCACCAGCAACGCCAAGACCAGAGCCAACGTCCCCACGGGGGCATAAGAGTTCAACCCGGAAGCCGTCGCGCCCACCATCGACGCCTGCGAGGCCGCGTCCGCCACGGGCGGCGTGTAGCTGGGACCCAAGGCGATCAGGCCCCGGATCAACCCGAAGAGGCACTCAAGGATGAACTCGGTGATCATCGCTCAGCCTTTGCCGCCAAGAGCGTTGTGGCCCATGCGCCACAGGGCGAGGACCGCGCCGACCCACAAGGCGATGGTCATCAGCGACCACGCGACCCGCCAACCGGCGTTGTCGGGCGGCGCGCACCCCATCGCGAGCTTGAGGCCGTTGACCCCGGAGAAGTCAGGCATGGCCTCGCAGCCGCCCGTCCAGCCCTGCCCGAGGCCCTCGACCACGGGCGGGACGGCGAGCGCGATGCTCATCGGCGCGTGCTGCTGGCCGACCTGCCGCGTCAACGCGACCTGTTCCGCCATGAACCCGGAGCCGGGAACGAACATCGCCTTCAACGCGCAGATCACACCGTCGAAGATCCAGCGCGGGTTGAACGCGTCGAACCACGAGTCCAAGCTCGGAGGGCAAGTCGTGTCCGCGTCGCCCGTGCCGCCGCCCGGCGGGACCACCGGGATGGTCGGATCGACCGGCGGGACGGTCACACCCGGTGGCGGCTCGAACGGGTCCGGACGCACCGGCTCCGGCTGCGGATCAGGAAGCGTCTCCGGCTGCGGGGTCCGCACCGGGATCGTCTCCGGGGCCGGGGCCGGTCGGAACTGGGTCGAGTCCGCCGGGTCCACGACCGCGTTGCCGACCGTCCTCGGGATCGGGTCACCGGTGGTCGGATGGGTCAACTCCTCATCCGCGCTCCGCGGCCAAATGAATTCCCGTTGATAAACCCTGCATTCCGCCAATTCGACCGCTGTTTTCCCGTAATAGCATTCGTAATCGTCTTGGGCGTTCGCGTCTGTTTGCGTCTCCTGCCACCAATTCGCGCACTTCGACGGATAAAGGTGGCAGTCGTAACGAATTCCGTCCTCCACTTTGTAGAGGCTCAAGAATTTGATCCCCAAATTCCCGGACTGCCACTCCTGAATCTCCTCAGGAGTGGCCTCCCACTCGAACACCGTCGTGCCGTCCGGGGCCTCCACCACCATCCGGGTCAGAAACTCCCCCTCAGGGCACGCGAGCCTGCCCGGTTGCCCGATCTCCTGCGGGTCCTCCACGTCACCGGACACCGTCTCCACCGCGTGCCGGGAACCCGAGGTGGTCAGGCACTGGGCCCGATACACCATTCCGCGCCCGTCATAAGCCCCTGGTGTGAACAACACGCCGCGCTGGACTCGCGCGACCACGCCCGGCAGCGTCGTTTCGCCCCCCGCGTGCCACCTAAACAGCTCGGTCAGCCCCGGACTATCGACCCCCAATGCGAAAAGCCGGGCGTCCCACAGGGTCGGATCCCACTCGAACGGCCGCCCGAACCCCTGCGCCCCCTTCATCATCCCCCAGCAGCCCTCGCCGAAACCCTCAATAGGCCCACAGCTCATCGCCCCGTCACCCATCGGCAACGTCGACGCGAACGCATGCGACGAATCGAACCAGATCGACGACAACACATAATCGCCGATGTCCCACACCAACAAACCTCCGCTGTCGCTCACCCACACGGACGCGCCCGCAGCAGCGTCCCTCTCCGCAGCGCCACCACCGCCGCCCTTGATCGGTCCGAACTCGATCATCCCGCCGCCGAGCTTCCGGCCCTCCCAACCGTCCGGCTTGTCAACCGGCTCGTAATACGTCTGACCGCACAGAGTGCCCGGCTGGTTGACCATCTTCTTGAAGTCGCACCAGAACCCTTCCGAGTCGATGCCGGAAACGGGCTCCATCGCCCACGCCCCGAGACTGTACGTCAATTCGAACACACCCCATGCCAACCCGGCCGTGCCGAGGAGCTTCCCGCCCTTCGACACCAACGACCCAACCCTCCCGGCCGCGCCGGACTTGACCGGCAGACCGTACGTCTTCGTCATATTCGCGGGGTTCTTCGCCACCTGCCCGAACTGGCTGTTGCGCAGCGTGCCACCAGCCGGGCCGCGCCAGTCCTGGTCCGTGCCCACGATCGTGCCGATCTGGTTCCCAAGGCTGGACGACAACTGTGTCTGCTTCGTCGCGCCGGTCCGAAGCATCGCCTCCCACTCGATCTGGGTCATCGACTCCCACTTCGTGGCGACCTCCGCACCGGTCAACGTGCCGATGGCATCGCCCACGTCGGACAGGTCCCGCGGCACCATCGCCGCGCCCGCGGGCTCCATCGCCCACGGCAGCCCCGTCGCCAACAACGCCATCGTCGTCAGCACGGCAGCCCTGCGCCGCCACCGTCTCCCTGCGGTCCTCATAATGGTCCCCACTCCCTCACTCCCTCACTCCTGACGAAGTAGTGCCGTGCCGCCTGAGTGAGAAGACGGCACGGCACCGAACGGAAAGACGAACGAACAGGCCTCAGCCGCTCGCGCCGATCTTCTTCACCCACTTGACGCCCGCCTTGACGGCGACCACCAGGCCGGTCAGCGCGAAAGCCGCAGCGAAGACCACGAGCAGCGCCGTGGTCACGTCACCGAACGAATCAGTGATCAACTCCGAAATCCCAGTCATCTGTACTCACCCCCTCCCCTTCGCAACTTGCTCCAACAGCCGCCAGCAGACGCCGACGACCAAACCCACAGCCGTGGCCGACGCGAACACGGTCACCCAGTCACCGACGCTCATTCCCGGTCACCGCCCGCCACCCGGTGCAACCACGAGAGACCGCCCACCGCCGCCGCCGTCAACGCGGCCCACGGCAGCATGCCTGCCGCCAACGCGCCCGGAATCGCCAACAACGCCTCCAGCATCACCGCTCACCTCATCCGCCCCAGAATCCCCGAGCACAGAAAAGTGCTGAACACGAGCCCGACCACGACCCCGGTCAACAGCCCGTCGGGGTCGGCCCCTGTCTCGCTGGTCGGTCCCATCACGTCCTCGGGGCCAGAGGAAGGCTCCGGCGAGGACGGTTGCGGCGAGGCCGATCCCTCCTCCCCAGACGACGAAGGCTCCGGCTCCGACTCCGTCGAAGCCGACCCGGTGGAGGATCGCGGTCCACCACCACCAGCCCAAACCGCCGAGCCCAGCCCCGCCGACACCCGCCCCCACGAACCACCAGACGACCGCCCTCGTGAATTCTCCCCACGTCCTTGTGAGAACTCGATTCCCTTTCCCGTCTCCGCCCACGCGAATTCACCCCAACCAATCACAAAAAAAGCGGCGCACAAAAGCACCGCGATCAATATCAGAAACAAAGAGGAATTCAAACGCCCATAACTACCGAATAACGCGCATTCTCGGCGTTCCCCGCCGGACCATAAGCGTTCATCCGCGCGCCGGATTCGAAGGCGCATTATCGGCGTTTCCTGCGCCACCCCCGTGGGCCGTTGTCCGCTCGCCAGATATCAATGCGGACTACGGGCGTTCCCGGCGGATCGCCGGTGCGGCCGTGCGTCGCGCGTGACATGACGTCGCGGATGACGGGCGCTTCAAGGGAGTTCGTCAGGCGGGGCCTGCGGTGACTTGCGGTGACTTGCGGGCGGCAACCATACTGAACGGACGACGCTCAGCCGGCGTCAACTAGACCCAAGGCCATAGGAAGGACTGGCTTCATGAAACCCGCGACCACCGCATTAGTCTTGATCGAATTCCAGAACGACTTCACATCACCGGGCGGAACGCTGCATGACGCTGTGGCGCCCGTGATGGCGCAGACGGACATGCTCGCCAACGCCGTCGAGACAGCCGCCGCCGTGCGGGCTGCCGGAGCGACGGTGGTCCACTCGCCGATCCAGTTCGCTGCCGGTTACGGCGAATTGGCGCCGAACCCGTACGGCATCCTGGCCGGAGTGGTCGGCTCGACCTCGTTCGTGAAAGGCTCGTGGGGCGCGCAGATCGTCGACCAGTTGTCGCCGCGCGATGGCGACATCGTGTTGGAGGGCAAGCGAGGCCTGGACGCTTTCGGCTCGACCAACATCGACTTCATCCTCCGATCCAAAGGCGTCCGGACCGTCGCGCTGGCTGGCTTCCTGACCAACTGCTGCGTCGAGTCGACCATGCGCAGCGCCTACGAGCGCGGCTTCGAGGTCATCACGCTGACCGACACCGTCGCCGGCACCAGCGCCGAGGAGCATGACAACGCCATCAAGTTCGACTACCCCATGTTCTCCAAGCCCATGACACACGCCGAGTTCATCGCCGCGCTCGAGGGCGGCCAAGAGGCGGCCGACTCGTCCCGCGGATACTGACCTGCGGGACGTTGAACCGCGATTTGGAGAACCGTTCCCGACTTTGGCGACGGAGAGCCAAAGACGACATGCGCGATGCCGTCGGGTCGGCTTCCCGCGAGCCACGTCTGTCCCCCGGCCTAGTCGAGGGACGGTTCCTCGACTAGGCGAAGAACCGTCCCCGGTTGTGCGGCGAAGAGGTGGCTGGTACGTCGCGCGGCTACTGGCTTTGCGCGGCTGAGGCGCGGTCGGCCATCAGGCGAGAACCGTTCTCGACTGTATTGGGGCCTGGCCCCAATACTCTGTCGGCCAGTCGGCAATACGGCTGACTGGTGCAGGTTCAGGCGGGGCTGACCAGTGGAGCGAGGACTTCGAGAACGTGATGGTAGGTCCGGGCGGTGGCCCGGCTGATGCCCAGCTCACAGGTCCGGTTGGCGCTCACGTAGGCGTCGAAGCTGCCGTCGGCTGGGGGCTGATGGTCGCCCGACCGGGCGTGTTCGCTGGCGCGTTGGCGTTCGGCGGCCCAGACGGCCTCGGCTTCGGGGCGGGTCGCGGCGGCGGTCAACTCAGGATGCAGCATGCCTCGGTCCCCCGCGAAAGCGCAGCATCCCCAGGTCGGTGGCACGAACACCTGTTCTGCTGCCTGGGCGGCCAGGGCGATCAGATCGTCCTTCGCACCGAGCTGGACGGTGGAGCAGGTCGGATGGACGGCGATTGCGCCCAGGCGGTTTTCGACGCTCAGGCGGGGCATGAGCTCCTGGCGGACGAAGGTCACGGCGTCGACGAACGTAAGTTCGGCCGCCAGTTCCGCGGCGCCGGAGCCGAGGCGTTGGGACATGACCTGTAGGCCGTGGGTGCAGGAGGCGGCATCGGACACCACGGGCAACTCGCCACCTCGAGTGGCCTCCCAAAGAGCGCCGAACGTCAACTCCGCCATGGTGGCGGCGCCGCTCGTGAGGCCCTTCGACTCCCAGACCGTGCCGCAGCAGAGCGAGCCGATGGCGGGCGGGACGGCCAGGCGCACCCCCGCGGCGCGGCAGAGTTGGTCCAGCGCGGCGCCGACGCCGGGGCCGTTGGCGGCGGGCGCGAACAGCGAATTGATGCAAGTGGCGAAGTAGACAGCCGTGACCGGGGCGGCGGGCTTTCCGACCGCTCCCCCGCCCTTGCGACGCGGGCCCGGGACGGGTAGGTCGGTGCCCACCTGCGGTATCCAGTCCTTCGGCAGCACCGTCCTCGCGGCGGCCGTGATGGCCTGGAGCACCGGTTCGGGCATCAGCGCCGCTCCGCGAAGGGCTATCCGCAACGCGTCAACAGCGCCGCCCCAGTGCCTCGCGGCCAGCGCCCCCGCTTCCTGGACCGCCTTTCCGTGCCTCGCCGCACGTTGGGCTTTCATCAACTTGCCGGTGTCGATGCCGACCGGGCAGGCGATGCCGCACAGCGAATCGGCCGCGCAGGTGTCGACCGCGTCGTAGGCGAAAGCTGTGTTGGCAGCCCGTGCTGCGTGACTGGACAACCGTGTCACGGTGCGCATGGCGGCGATCCGCTCGCGGGGCGTGAAGGTCAGGTCGCGAGCGGGACAGGTGGGTTCGCAGTAGCCGCACTCGACGCAGCGGTCGAACGCCGGATCGACGGCTGGCATGGCTTTGATGTGCTCCATGTGCTCGCGTGGATCGTCGCTGATCAGGACGCCTGGGGCGAGGATTCCGTGCGGGTCGAACAGGCGCTTGACCTCGCGCATGACGTCGTAGAGCTCGTCGCCGAACTGTCGGCGCACGAACGGCGCCATGATGCGGCCGGTGCCGTGCTCGGCCTTGAGGGTGCCCCCGCGGGAGAGCACCAGATCGACCATCTCGTCGGTGAAGCGCTCCAGTCTTCGCAGCTGCTCCTTCTGGCCGAGTTCGAGCGTCATCATGAAGTGGACATTGCCGTCCTTGGCGTGCCCAAAGATGACCGAGTCGTCGAATCCGTGCTGGTCGAACAGGGTGTGGAGCCCTTCGCAGGTCCTCGACAGGGCTGGGACGGGAACCGCGATGTCCTCCAGCAGGGCCGTGGTGCCTGGGGGTCTCGCGCCCGCCACGGCGGTGTACAGCCCCGACCGGGCGGCCCAGAGCTTGGCGCGTTCGGCTGGGTCGGCCGTGAACTCTGCGGGCTCGGCCAGTTTGACATGTGGGAGGGCCTGCCGCATGGCTTCCAGGCGGCTGTCGAGGGACGCCTGGTCCTCGGCGCGGATGTCGACCAATAGCGCCGTCTGGGTTGGGGCTGTGACCTGCGGCAACGGGTCGGGCGCTTTGGGGTTGGCGGCGCGGGCGGCCCGGATCGACGCCGGGTCCATCAGTTCCAGGGTCTTGGCCCCTCCGGCCAGGAGTGCTTCGAGCGAGTCGGTCGCGTCCTCGAGGGTGGCGAACACCAGGAGGGCTGTCGCGACGAACGGCTCTATGGGGAGTGTGCGCAGGGTCGCCGAGGAGATGAACCCGAGCGTGCCCTCGGAGCCGACCATCAGATGGCTGAGGATGTCG
>JAISCU010000263.1 GCA_031265345.1 Bifidobacteriaceae bacterium | reverse complement strand
CCGGTCGGCGGGGACCAGCCGCCACCGGGGACGCCCGTGGCGGCATCGTGCGGCTGTCCCGTCCCGCCACCGGAACCATGGCCGCCGTCCGGGCCCGCGCCGCAGTCAGCCCCATCACGCACGCGACCCGGTCCCGAGCCGCCGCCCCCTCCCGGCGCTCCCTGCGCCTGCTCGGGGCCGACCGCTCCCGCGCCCTTACCAGCGCGACCATCCGGCCCTGGCACCCCTGCCCCTGGCCCACCTTTCGCACTGTCCAGGGCCGGCCCGGGCGCGGCTGGCCGTCCCCCTGGCGACGGGGCGCGGGTCCCCGCACCAGGCCTGCCGGTCGGCCCGCGTCCGGCCGGCAGGCTCCCCGCGCCCAGCCCGAGCCGTTGGCCCAACGGCGTCCGCCCCAACGCCGCACGAACGCCGGTCCTGCCCGCGCCAGCCACCCGTTCCGACACCCCCGACCCGCCGCCCGCCGCCGCGACGACCCCGCCCGCGAACGCCACGAACTGCCCGCACAGCTTCGGGGCGGCGCACGCGATCACCAGGCCGACCACCCCGACGCAATAGGTCGCGATGGAGTCCGCGAAGCCGTCCCCGCCCGACGACACGCCCAGCATCCCGCTCGCCACCAGCACCACCAGCGCCGCCAAGGGTTTCGTCAACGCCAACGCGACCGCCATCTGTATCCATCTGACGCGCATCTCGCGGACGGCCTGGCCGCCGGACTGGACCATGAACGCCAACGGCAGCGCCGCCACCAAGACCACGATCCCGAACGCCCGGAACGCCATGATCACCGTCAGGACCGTGCCGATCAGCCACAGCACCGCGGCCAGCGTCACGCCGCCGCCCAGCCCGAACGTTCCCGTCGCCACGATGGCCTGGGTGTCCGGGTCCTCGGTCAACCCGAAACCGGAGATCATCGGCATGATCAGGCCGTCGCGGATCTTCAACCCGGCGCCGTTGACCATCGCGCCGGTCAACTGGTCCGTGGCGGCGACCGCGTGGACCGTCACCCAGGTGACCATCAGAGTCACCGGCCACGCCAGCACCACCAGCACGACGGCGCGCCCGACCTGGGCCATGTTCTGGCGCAACGCCCCGGCCGTGATCTCCACCGCCGCCAACGCGACCGCGACGACGGTCATCACGTAGGCGAGCTTGCCGTTCAACGACGTCGCCACGCCCCATTCCGCGACCGACACGGTGGACAGGTCGGCGGAGAACGCCGCCTCGATGCAGTCCGCGCCCCAGTTGATCATCTGCAGCATCAACTGGGTGAAGGGCGTCAACAGGTCCGGCATTCGGAGTCATCTCCCGGCCTGGTAGGGCATCAGCGCAAGCCTGTTGTTCAGATGATGGTGATGCCGGTCGCCCAGCCGATCAGGCCGTTCGCGCCGGCCGCCACGATCGCGGCTATCAGCATCACCCACATGACGGTCGTGGACACCTGGTGCATCCGGCCCGACCCGGACAGCTTCGAGACCGCCCACGCCACCGCCCCCAGGACCAGGCCGCCGACCAGGATCACGACACAGCCGCCGAGGACGCCGCCGACGATCTCCTTCAACGTGTCCATGAACGGCAGGAACGACATGTTGATGGCCACGCCCGGGTCCACGGCGTCCGCCGCCACCAGGTCCGAGGGGTCCGGGATGGCCGGAGCCTGGATCGTCATCGTGAATCGTTCCTTCCGGGGGTTGGCAGGGTCACAGTCCCACGCCTCCCGGCCGGTGCGACTCGGCTGCGCTAATCGCCGGGCGGCCGGGCACGCCCGCGGTGCCCGTGGCGCGGGCGTGTCAGATGCTGACCGAGGGCGTCAGGCTCGCGCCCCACACCATCAGCCCCGCCAGGGCCGCCAGCAGCACCGCCGCCGCCAGCGCCGCTCCCATCCCCTTGGCGAACCGGTGGGCGCGCGGCGAGCCCCCGAGCCGGGCGAACGCCCAACCCGTCCCGGAGACCGCTAGGGCCAGGACCGCCAGGACCAGACACGCGCCGAGCACCCCGCCCGCGACCCCCTGGAGTATCCCGGCCCCTCCCATCCAGCCCGGGTCCAGGCCGACCTTGATCGATCCGTCCGGCCGCCACTGGGCGGGCTGCTCGAACGCCCTTTCCGGATCGCGGCTGATCGAACCTCCGGCTGTGCCGGACTCGGTCTTGTCAGCGGACGCGCCGATATGGGCGCCGGCCGCCTGGACCGTCAACCGGCAGGTCGTGGGCTCGGCCGCCTCGGAGACGACCGTCAACCAGGCGGTGCCGGACCCGTCGGCGACAGCCGGGAACGCGGTGTTGTCGGACCATGCGGCGGTGCCGCTGCCGTGGCAAGACCCGCCCGTCTTGATCCAGGTGACGCTGCCGCCCCGCAACGGCCGCCCGGTCGCCGGGTCGGTCAATTCCGCTCGCAGGGTGGTCGGCCCGGATGTGGCCGACATGCCCGGCAGCGAGATAGCGACCGACCCGTCGCCTTCCCAGTCCGCCATCGGTCGCCTCCCGTGCGCGCAGTGTCCCGGCCCCGGCCGCCGGGCCGCCGACCGTCCACGCCCGGAGCGGCGCTCCGACGGGGTTGTAATGATGGCCGTCGGCGACATCGGGGAGACGCGGCGAAGGCAACAAAAGGGCGAGCCCCCGAAGGCACCCGTGAACAAGCCGACGGCGGGCACCCGAGGGTGCCCGCCGTCCAACTTCTAGGCGGTGCGATGCCTAACTCGAAACCCCGAGGGGAGACAACCAGAGGGATGTGCTGTCCGTGAGGCGCTGCGAATCCCATACCGGGCGTGAACACCAACGCGACTGGCAGGCTGTCGTTTCTGGAGTTGTGGGCATAGGTGGCGTAGTTTGACGCGGGCGTCGGCGCTGGTGAACTGCCAGTCGACTTGGCGCCGGTCGGCGTTGACGTCTCGCCGCCAGGCGGCGAGTTCCCGGTCGACGGCGTCGATGTCCTCGATCCGGCGGACGAGGCGCTGCTTCGTCATGCAGGATAGCTCGATCTCGGCGCTGGTGAGCCACGACCCGTGATTCGGGGTGTGGTGGATCTCGAGCCTTTGGGCCAGCGCGAACGCCTTGGTCGGCTCGAACGCCTTGTACAGGGGCCTGGGAAGGTCAGTGCTTCCTTCGGGTAAGAGTGTCCGCGTGGTGCAGCGTGACCGGCTTCGGCGCGGGTTTACCTGCCGGAAACAGAGGTGAAGTGCAATTGGGTCGGATGGCCGGATGGCCATGGCTGAGATACTTGCTCTACTGTTTCGGGGGTTGATGTCGTGAGTATGCATCGGGGGATCCGTGCTGGCAGCGTACCGAGGGACGCGTCGCGCCGCATGCATCAGACCTCGCTTGCGAGATCCGTGGTGGCCGCGCTGACGGACCAAGCCGTCTTCGTGCTGGGAGCGGCCGCGACCGCGTGGGCGCATCGAAGCGGCGGCTGGCGCGCTTCGCTGCCGATCGGACTTGTGGCGCTGGTCACATCGGGGCGCGCGTTGCGCGGTCTGGAGAACCTCGTCCATGAGGGATCCCATTTCAATTGGGACCGGAACGACCGACAACGCAACGACCGTTTCGCGCAGGTGCTGGCCGCTGATCCCATGGGCCAAGACCTGGACTCCTACTGAGAATCCCACATGCGGCATCACGCCGGTTTTGGCACAAAGAACGATCCCGATTTCGTGCGCTTCAAAGAGATGGCAATCGATCGCATCGACCGCACGAGGCCGCTGGAGTACATCTCGTCGTTCTTTAGGAACCTTGGACCCTATCTCTCCGGCTGGGGTCAGACGACCGGCAAGCCATCGAACCGCTGGCCGGTGTCGGTCCTGCCGACAATGGCGGCACTTGGCGCTTGGCTGGGTGGCCGTCGCGGAGCGGCGGTGTGGGCGGGCGTGGCGCAGATGGCGACCGCCCGATGGGCGGTGTTGCCGTTCGTCCGCTTCCTGGCCGAAACGAGCGAGCACCATTATGAGGGGCGCGAGACGGTCGCTGACGCCACGATCTCCAACATTGATCCGGGACAGCGCTTGTTCCTCCACCCCCATGGCGATGGCTTTCACACATTGCACCACATCTGGCCGGGCATACCACACCATCGTATGTCGTCTGCCCACCAAGAATTGATCCACCACGATTACGGCCGAGAGTGCCGGGCCGGACTGCGGACACGGAAGAATCTGTTCTCCGCTGATTGGAGAGCATTTCCAGATGCTTAGGGCAGCTATGGGCGTTCATGACCGTTTCCCGGGCGTCGCGTTGTTGACGATGAGCGTGGCTGGCTTCGGCGATTCCCGCTTCGACGAGACGGTGGAGGGACTGATCCGCAGCTTGGAGGAGAGTCCGCACCGAGTGGCCGACTTGGCCCGCGCAGGTCAGAAGCATGTCGACGCCTGGCACGGGCTGTATCGGGGCTTTGGGTTCAACCCGCGCCGTCGACGCCCTAGCTTCGAGGCCCTGACCCGGCGGCTCGCGACGCAAGGACGTCTGCCAAGGCTCAATCCGGCCGCCGATTTCTGCAATCTGATGTCCATTGTTTGGCAGGTACCAACCGGCGGTTACGACCAGTCGAGCTTGCCCGGCGGATGCCTCGAACTGCGGTTCTCCGAGGAAGGCGAGGTATTCGAACCGATCTCAGGAGATCCATTGGTGCTCGGCGCGGGCCAAGTAGTGTACGCGGCCGGTGAGACGGTCGTGACCTCTGGCTGGAATTGGAGGGACAGCGCCCGGACCCGTCTGGCCGGAACCCGTGACCCGATGGTGTTGATCTTCGAGGCGGTGTTGGGAAAGGGGCCTGCTCTGGTCGACGTGGCGCGTGCTGCGCGGAGCATCCTGCCGGCCGGAACCTCCGGTCCCGAGGAGACGCTGATCACCGGCAGTCGACGCCGGTGAGCCAATTGTTCGCCGGTTTTGTGCTCGGACTTGGTTTGATCGTGCCGATCGGGTCGCAGAACCTCTACGTGTTGAACCAGTCGCTCCGGTTCGGCCTGCCGAGGTCGTTGGCAGTAGCGTCCGCCGCGGCGGTTTGCGACATCGTTCTGATCACGGTCGGATCGGCGGGCGCGTCGGTGATCCTGCAGCAACTGCAATGGTTACGCCTCGGGCTGCTGGTCGCCGGAGCGCTGTTCTTGGCGTTCCTGTCCGTCCGGTCATGGCGGGCGCCGGTGGGGGCATCGGGGAACGCCGCCGGAACCGCCGCGCCCGCGAGCCAAGAGTCGGTCCTCAGAGTCGTGTTGACGGCGTGCTCCGTGTCCCTCCTCAATCCTCACGCGATCATCGACACCGTCGGCGTGATCGGCGCGGCCGTGGCGTCGGCCGGTGAGCAGGCGCTCCAGTTCGCGACTGGTGCGGGAATCGCCTCGGT
>JAISCU010000262.1 GCA_031265345.1 Bifidobacteriaceae bacterium | reverse complement strand
GTGGCGATGCGGGTGGTGGGACTGCTGCTGGTCAGCGCGTTGATGATAGTGCCGGTGGCGGTCACCCAGCTGGGGGCCCGCTCGTTCTGGCGCACCATGACCTGGGCGGCCGTGGTGGGCGCGCTGACCGGAGCGGGCGGGTTGGTGGCCTCGTATTGGTACGATCTGCCGCCAGGTGCGACAATCGTGGTGCTGGCGATTCTGCTCTACGCCCTCGCGGCGGTCAGCCGTCCACTCATCGAACGGCTGAAGAGCAGGCCGACCGCCGGCAAGAGCCAGACCCGGTCCGCGCCAGCCTTGAGGAGCCGATCCACATGACCAAACGGCGTTCGTCGAAAGCCCGTCAGACGGTGCTGTCCGCCCTGCGTCAAGCGGGCGCGTTCCGCTCCGCCCAGTCGCTTCACCGCGAGCTTGCCGTGGCCGGCAGCGAGATCGGGCTGGCAACCGTCTACCGCAACCTTCAGGCCCTCGCGGAGGACGGCGAGGTCGACCAGGTCAGGGTCGAGGGCGCCGAGGCGCTGTACCGCATCTGCGACCAGGACGGGCACCATCATCACGTCATCTGCCGCTCCTGCGGCCGCTCGGTCGCCGTCACCGGCCCGGATTTCGAGTTCTGGGCGGACAACGTCGCCGAAGCTGCCGGGTTCGCCGAGGTCCGCCACGCCCTCGAGATCAGCGGCATCTGCCGCCAGTGCGTCGCCCAGCGTTCCCGGCCTGACAACCAGGCGCACGATGCCGCTCGGTCGGCGCCCCGCGTCGCCGCAGG
Source organism: Bifidobacteriaceae bacterium (assembly GCA_031265345.1). The sequence goes on along the minus strand of JAISCU010000262.1, from coordinate 3,758 downwards.
TCGCGCCGCGTCCTAGTTCCCGTCGAGGGTGGCTGGTCGGGCGCAGCCGGTCGCGCAGCCCACGCCGCCGAGCGCCCGCCGGGCCGCGCTTCGGCTCAGGCCGCGCCGTAGCGCCGGTCGCGCCGGGCGTACTGAGTGATCGCCTCCCACAAGTCCCGACGGTCCACGTCCGGCCAGAGCGTGTCCGTGAACACCAGTTCGGCGTAGGCGGCCTGCCAGATCAAGAAGTTCGACAACCGGGCCTCGCCGCTGGTGCGCCAGAACAGGTCCACGTCCGGGGTCGCCAACTCCCCGGCCAGCGACTCCTCGGTGATCGGTTCGGCCCGGTCGGCCAAAGCTTGGGCCGCCGCCACGACCTCGGCCCGGCCGCCGTAGTTGACGCACAATGTAAGGGTCAGGCCGCTGTTGCGCCTGGTCAGCGCCTCGGCCTCCTCGAGCTCCTTGATGACCGACGGCCACAGCCGCTGCCGCACCCCCGCCCAGCTCACGCGGACGTTCCAGGAGTCGAACAGGTCGCGCCGATCGCGCAGCACTCGCCGCGAGTAGCCCATCAGGAAGCGCACCTCGGCGGGTGAACGCCGCCAGTTCTCGGTTGAGAAGGCGTAGACGGAGAGCCAACCGACTCCGGCCTCGACCGCCCCCGCCACGACCTCCACCAGGGCGTCCTCGCCCGCCCGGTGGCCTTCCGTCCGCGCCAACCCGCGCTCGGCCGCCCATCGACCGTTGCCGTCCATGACCACGGCGACGTGCCGCGGGATCAGGGACGGCGGCATCGGCGGCGGGGTGGCGCCGGAAGGGTGCGGCGGCGGAGATTCAGGCACCACTCGACCCTACCAACCGAGCCCCCTATAGTTGCCTCGTGCGTTCCCTGCCCCGGGTCGTTGCCCCAGCCGTGGCGGTCGCCGGAGCCGTCGGCCTGGCGGTCGGCTGCGCGGCGCCCTCGCCCGACGCTGCCCCGACTCCCCTCACGTCCCGATTCCAGGCTGCCGAGAAATCGGCCCCACCCGAGGTGGACCTCCTCGGTCTGCTGCTAGACGACCCGTCCGCGCCGATTCCGCTCGAGTTGTTGCCGGGGTTCGGCGCTGCTGCTGCGGTGGGCGATGCCGCCCGGTCGCGTCCGATGGTCGGGTCGTCCGGGGAGTTGGTGTGGTCGGTGATCGGGACGAACGGTCCTTCGACGCCGGTGGCGTGGGGCGAGTCCGATTCCTACACCGAGGTTCCCGGCGTGTTGACGTTCCGGGGCAACCACCACCGCGACGCGCCCGCCTGGGGGTCGCCGACAGTCACCGAGAAGAAGCTCGAGGTCGAGTGGACGCACCCGATCACGTCGGTCGAGGCCTACGACTGGACCTGGCCGGGCGCGGGCTGGACGGGGCAGCCTCTGCTGGTCAACTGGCCGGAGGACTCCCGCGCGGCGATGGGGTTCGACGAGCCGTTCGCGTCCGACCCGGGCTTCGTGGAGGTCCTGTACCCGGTGTTCGGCGGGGTGGTGCACCGGTTGGACCTCGCCACCGGGCGGGTCACCAAGCCTCTGATCGAGGGGGCGTGCCCGTTCAAGGGCACCGGGTCGGTCGACCCGAGGGGGTGGCCGCTGCTGTACGCCGGGCAGGGGCTGCCGGACCGCGACGGCGTGAAGTGCCCGTGGCGGTTCCGGATCTTCGACCTGGTCGAGGGGCGGGAGGTCTCCGGCTGGGCGGGGCCCGACCCGGACGCGCCCAGGGCCGGGTGGGGCGCGTTCGACGCCTCGGCGCTGGTCCACGCCCCCACCGGGGTCCTGTTCGAGGGCGGCGAGAACGGCCTGATCTACAAAGCCGACCTACGCGCCTCGTTCGACCCGGCCACTGGCGCGGCCGCCGTCGACCCGGAGCTGACCAAGGTCCGCTACCGGGCGCCGGACTCGGCGCGGCACGGCATCGAGGGGTCGCCCGCCGCCTACCGCAACCTCGTGTTCACCCAGGACAACGACGGGATCCTGGCGGCCTGGGACGCCACCACTCTGGCGAACGTGTGGGCGCGGGCGACCGGCGACGACGCCGACGCCACCATCGTCGTCGAGCCCGGCACGGACCGGGTCGGCGCGTGGCTGTACGTCGGCAACGAGATCGACCACCGGGGCGCCGGCGGCGTGACGAATCTGCGCAAGGTCGACGCGCTGACCGGCGAGGTGGCCTGGCAGCACGACGAGCCCGCCATCCACGACGAGGCCACCAACGGCGGCCTGGTCGCCACCCCCCTCCTCGGCGCCGGGCAGGCGGCCGGGCTGGTCATCTTCAACGTCGCCCGCACCACCGGGTACGGCGGCGCCCTGGTCGCGTTGGACATCGCCACCGGCGCGGTCGAGTGGCGCCGCGACCTGGCGGCCTACTCCTGGTCCTCGCCCATCGGGATCATGTCCACCGACGGCCTCCAGTACGGGGTGTTCTGCGACTCGGCCGGGATCATGCACCTGTTCGACCCTTCGACCGGCGCCGACTTCGACGCCATATCGATTGGCGGCAACACCGAGGCCTCCCCCGCCGCCTACGGGAACATGATCGTGGTCGCCAACTACTCACTGAAGATCTATGGCGTGCGCGTGACCTGACCCGGCGGTGCCAGCGTTCCGGCGTTGACCCGACCCTTGATAAGTGCGACACTCGACACATGCGCAACGTCACTCTGGCGGTGGACGAATCCGACCTGCGCGCCGCCCGCGTTCGGGCCGCTAGCGAGAACACCACTGTGACCGCCGTGCTTCGCGCAAGACTGGTCGAGTACGCCAACAACGGCGCGCAAGCGGACTACGAGGATTCATGGGAAGCCAGGTTCAAGGCCGCGAGCGGGCACTACCCGTCGAGGCTGGGGCCGACCTACCTGGAGGACCTGCGCTCCGAATGGCCCGCATGAGCGGCGCGGTCGTGGTCGATTCGAGTGTCGTGATCGCCTGGCAGGACAAGACGCATCCGCGTCACGCGGACGCTGAGACCCACCTCCTTGCAACCGGGCCAGATTTCGCCATGCACGGCCTCAACCTCGCGGAGGTCCTGGTCGGCCTGGACGAGGTCGAATGGCCAGCCTTCCGCAGCCTGTTGGAAGCCCTCGGATTCCGTTTCCTCGCGACCTCACCAGAACGACTGGCGAAGACGAGGCGGCGCAGCGGGCTCAAGATGCCAGACGCCTGCGTGTTGGCCCTAGCCGAGGCGACGACGGCCCGAGCCGTGCTCACCCTGGACCAACGGCTGGCGAGCACGGCTCGCGCCGAAGGCTTCACGGTCTACTCCTGAGGGCAGTAATCCGGCGCAATTGTGGGAACGGTTCTCGACCGTATTGGGGCCTGTTGTCAATGCTGTCGGCAATGGTGCTCGCCGGCCGACGCCGACCGGTGTCGGGTTCACGCGCCAACTGCGCCTCTGACGTCAGGCCCACATGCCCGATGCCGTGTGGTCGTCACCGCCGCGCGGGTCGTGTCGGTCCGGTCGCGCCCGTCCTGTCGGCCCGGTGGCCGAAGAGCAGCAGTCAGACGCTTGCTCCGAGGATCGAGGCGGCTTTCCCCGTGTCAACGGAGCCGCGGAGCGTGCCCGGCGGTGGTCCCTGCGGGGCGCGCCCACGCCGTCAACAAGGGGTCGGCGGCACGGCGCGGAGAACACTGAGAACGAGGGCGGAAAAGTGGCCGGAAAACGTCGAACAACTATTGCGGACAGGGGTGTTCCACGATATACTGGAACCATGCCATCGACGCCGGACCCGGAACCCCTGCAGGGTCCCGGCGCGGACGGCCC
>JAISCU010000145.1 GCA_031265345.1 Bifidobacteriaceae bacterium | reverse complement strand
CGGGCCTCGATCACGCCGCTGCGGCACCTGCTGCGCAACCTGGAAGCCATCTCGGACGAGGCCGCCGGGCTATGACGTTGCGCGCCGGGGCGGCCGTCGCCGACATCACACCCGCCAAGTTGAGCGGGCTGAACGCGATGGGCGACCAATTCCTCGGTATGCACGACCGGCTGCACGCCCGGGCGCTCATCGTCGAGGACCGCGCCTGCGTGGCAATCGTCTCGTTGGACCTGCTCGAGGTCGGCGACACCACCGGCCTGCGGGAACGCATCCGAGCGCTGGGCATCGATGGCACGCTCATCGTCGCCACCCACTCCCACAATGCGCCTCGCGCCGGGGTGACCCCTCCGGGCGGGCTCTCCCGGCCTCCCAGCCCTGAGTCGCTGACTTATACCGACTGGCTGTGGGAACAAATTGTCGCCGTGGTGGCAGCGGCGAGAGCCGCCATGGTCCCGGCCCGATTCGGCACTGGTCGCGGCGAGGCCGATATCAACGTCAACCGGGACGAGTTCCGCGACGGCTGGACATTGGGACAGAATCCGGACGGACCCAGCGACAAGGCATTGACCGTGCTGGCCTTCGCGGACTTGGAGCACAGCCCCATCGCAACGCTGCTCGGCTACGCCGTCCATCCGACGGTGAGCCTCGGAACGCGGCTGTTGGGGGCAGACCTCGCCGGGGCGACGACCCGCCGCGTCGAGGACGCTGTCGGCGGGGTCTGCCTGTGGCTGCCCGGCTCGCTGGGTGACCAAGCGCCCCGGAACAGCCGCGAATCGCTCGGATGCCCGCCGGACGCAGTCGTCTACGCCGCCCTGGACGAGCAAGCCGGTGTGTTGGCTGCGGAGTCGGCCTGGGTGGTCCGGGGCATCGACAACTGGCGGAGGTCCGCTCCGGTCTCCACCTGGACACGGCGAGTGGACTCACCGGCCAAGCGCGGCACCGGGCTGGCCGCCGACATGCGGCAGGACGAGGTATCAGCGGTCTGCGTGCTGCTGACCGAAGTCACGCTAGGCGACACGATGATGATCGGCGTCGGCGGCGAAGTGACCACGCCCGCTGCGGCCGAATTGCTGGCCGCCGCAGCCCCCACCGACGCAGTCATCGTCTCGCTCGCAAACGAGCGCATCGGCTACCTGGCCGACCCGGACGCCTTCGGGCGCGGCACCTTCGCCGCCCGTGGCTGCCCGGTGACCGAGGAATGGCTGCCCAACGCCACCGCCGCGATCCGGGAAGGCAGCGAATGACCTGGCTCCAGGCCGGGGCGGGCCGGGCCGCCATCGCCTATCCGCCGACTATGTGGCCGCTGGATGGATTTGTCGGCGAGCATGACGCGCTCCAGGCCCGCGTGCTGCTGGTCGAGGGCACGACAAGACTCGTCTGGGCCGTCATCGACCAGACTTCGCTGCCGACCGAGCCACTGGAGGCCATCCGGGAACAACTGGCCACAGCCACTCGGACGCCAACTGGGAATGTGATCGTCTCAGTCAGCCACACCTTCTGCGCGCCACATTTGGCTCCCTACCCGATCCGCGAGCCAGGCCGGGAAGCCGCGTCGGGGGCGCGGATGGGGCTGGCCCGCGACGCCGTGTTCAATGCTGTCGAACAGGCCGCCGAACAAGCCGTGTCAACGCTTCGTCCAGTGTCGTTGTCCGTGGCCACCGGGGTCTGCGACATCAACGCGAACCGCGATGTGGAGACGCCTGCGGGCTGGGGCCTCGGCGTCTCCCCCAACGGATACTCCGACAAGACGCTCACTGTCTTCAGCTTCGAGATGGCGGATGGCCCGGTGGCGGTACTCGTCAATTACGCCGTCCAACCAGCCGTGCTGCACGAGTCGTCAGCGCGGCTGGCGACCGCCGACCTGGCCGGTGCGGCGCTGCGCCGCATCGAGGCCCGGACGGGAGCCGTCGCGCTATTTTTGATCGGCGCAGCCGGTGACCAGGCCCCAGCACCCGGACAAACGCCGCCGACCCACCCGGACGACACCCGGACAGACGACACCCAACTGGACGCGGCGGAGTCGGGTTTCGCACTGGCCGAAGAACTCGGCGAACGCCTCGCTGCGGCCACCCTGCGAGCGATGCCTCGTGGTCGTGCTGTTCCGGGCACCGAGATCTCGATAATCCCCGGCAGCCTGCGCGTCCCCGGCCAGCAGCCCACCCCGCGCGAGCTAATCAAACCCACCCGGGCGCACCGGTACCTTCCCGAGGCTGACCGCGACCTGCCCTACTGGATCATCCGCCTCGGTGGCACAGCCATAGTCGGCACCCAGGTGGAGTTGTCCGCCGTCACCGGCCAGGCATTGCGGGAGGCTGGCGCGACGGCCGTGGCCACGATGGTGAACGGCGGTGCGAAGTACCTGCCCGAGGCCGAGGCGTTCGACCGCTTCACTTACGCAGCCCTCAGTTCCCGCTACGCCAAAGGCGCGGCTGAGGCGCTGGTGGCCACAGTCTCCGAACGGCTCAGAAGGAGCAAACCATGATCGTCCCCACCGAATCCGGTACCGTCGCGGGCGTGCCCAGCGGCGTGCCCGGCGTGACCGTCTTTCGCGGTGTCCCATACGCGGCGGACACTGGCGGCCAGAATCGTTGGCGGCCACCGCAGCCAGTAGAGCCGTGGACGGGGACCCGGCCCGCCTCCGAATTCGGGGCTGTCTGTCCGCAGAACCTGTCCCGGTTCCCGATGGACGAGGACTGCCTCTCGGTGAACGTCTGGACGCCAGCCGCCTCGGCGGGTGAGAAGCTGCCGGTATTGGTGTGGATTTTCGGCGGCCGTTTCATCTGGGGGACGGGGCGCGACCCGCTCTTCGACGGGGAAGCGCTCGCCGCGAGCGGGATTGTGGTGGTCACCCTCAACTACCGCGTCGGGGCTCTGGGCTGGCTGGCCACGGCAGAACTCTCGGCGGAGTCCGGGCGTGGATCGTCCGGCAACTACGGACTCCTCGACCAACTCGCGGCGCTCGACTGGGTGCGGCGCAACATCGCCGGTTTCGGGGGCGACCCCGGACGGGTGACCATCGCCGGGCAGTCGGCGGGCGCGGCCAGCGTGATGGCGCTGGTGTGCTCGCCGCTGGGCAAGGGACTCTTCCACCGGGTGATCGCCGAGAGCGGCGCAGCCCATCCAGCCGACCCTGGATT
>JAISCU010000077.1 GCA_031265345.1 Bifidobacteriaceae bacterium | reverse complement strand
GAGCAGCCGCGAGGAAGCCCGCCGTGGGCTCGACCCTGGCCGCTCCCCGAGTGCCCCGCCGGGGTCGTCGTGTCTCGCCTGGGTCCGATGCCGCCGGGCCGGGTTCGGCCCCGACCGTCGCGCGCGCGCCTATCCCGCAGCCGCCTTTCTGGGGCTCGCGCCGCGCCAAAGGCATTCCCCTGGGCGACTACCTGCCTTTCTTGGACAAGCGGGCCCTGTTCGAGGCTCGCTGGGGTCTGAAGGAGGGGCTGAGCGGCCTGAGCGTGCGGGAGTTGGCGGCGACGCAGGGCGAGCCGCGACTGGCCGCGCTGCTGGACCAGGTTCGCCAGGAGGGTCTGGCCGTGCCCCAGGTCGCCTGGGGCCATTTCCCGGTTCGCCGGGACGGGGATGCCGTGGCGGTGCTCGATTCGCCATCCTGGGACGCCGGCGAGCGAGCCAGGTTCACGTTCCCACGCCAGGCCGACGGCTACCGGCGCTGCCTGGCCGACTACGTCGATCCCGAGGCGGTCGACGTGCTCGCGCTGCAAGTGGTGACGATGGGGCCCAAGTTCACCGAGGCGACCGCTCGATTGTTCGCGGGCGACGACTACCGCTCCTACCTGGAATTGCATGGGCTGGCGGTCGAACTGGCCGAGGCTCTGGCGGAAGCCACTCAGCGCCGGATCGCGGGGGGACTAGGCCTGGAAGACGGCCGAGGGCGGCGCTACTCGTTCGGCTATCCGGCCTGTCCCGATCTGGGCCAGCGACGAATCTTGTTCGATCTGTTGGACGCCGAGCAGATTGGGCTTACCATGACCGATGGCGATTTGCTCGAACCCGAGCAATCGACCGACGCATTGGTGTTCCATCACCCCCAAGCGACTTACTTCAACGTCAGGAAGGCCGAATGACCGGCGCCACGCCACCTGCCCAGGCCCGCGACCACCGCTCCGAAAGCGGACTTTCCCAGGCTAGGGAGCCGCGCAGCAGGTTGGACAGCTGCCCCGAAAGTCGGCCTTCCCCAATCACGGAGTCGGGTAACAGGCCGGACACCTGCTGTTCCGGAAGTGACGGTCCTCAGGCCGCCGAGGATCGGAGCACGCTCCAAGGCGTGCTGTGGGACCTGGACGGCACCCTGGTCGATTCCGAGCCCGCCTGGTTCGCGGCCGAGAGCGCCATGGTCCAGCGTTTCGGCGGCACTTGGTCGACCGAGCAGGCGCTCGAGCTGACCGGCTCGGACCTCAACCGCACCGCGGCGGTGCTTCAAAGCGCTGGAGTGGTAATGGAGGCCCACGAGTTGATCCGCGCCCTCGTTGAGGCGGTCGCGGAGCAGGTCCTCGCGACTCGACCGTGGATGCCCGGAGTGCGCGAGGCGTTGATCGAATGCCGTGAGGCCGGTGTGCCCTGCGGGCTGGTGTCGATGTCGTGGCGGCCTTTCACCACGGCGGTGGCTGGCCTGCTGCCGGGTGCTTTCGCGGTCGTGGTCTCCGGCGACGACGTGAACCGCGGCAAACCCGATCCGGAGGCCTACCTGACGGGCGCGGCCAAGCTCGGCCTCCGGCCTGCCGACTGCATCGCCATCGAGGACTCGCCGACCGGGATCGCCTCGGCGCTGGCCGCCGGGATACCAACTGTCGGGGTGCCGAACCCCCTCGCGGGCGGCATCATGCCCACGCCTGGCCTGACGGTGCTGCGCTCGACCGAAGAGGTCACGTTGGAACTGCTGCGTCGGGTTCACTCGGAAAGCCGGGTACCTCCCCTCCGAACAGCGGGCACTTGTCCTGGAACGAGCACCAGCCGCACAACGGCCCTTTGACCGGCGGGAACTCACGGGCTGCGAGCATCCGGGCGATCTGGCTCCAGATCGTCTCGATGCGCAGCCGGGTGCGGTCCAACTCGGAGCCGGTGGGCGCCGACTCGACGATGTCGCGGTTGCCCAGGTAGATGAGCCGGACCATGTCGGGAATGCGTCCGCGAACCATCCAGATGACCAGGCTGTAGAAACGCAGTTGGAAAAGCACTTCGCTGCGGTAGCGCGGCTGGGGCGATTTGCCGGTCTTGTAATCCACGATCCGGATGGCACCGTCGCTGGCGGCCACGTCGAGGCGGTCGATGTACCCGCGCAGCAGCGGGCCGTCCTCCAATTGCGCCTCGACCAGCAGCTCGCGTGCTTCGGGTGCCAGGCGGGAGGGGTCCTCGAGGGTGAAGTAGGAGTCGACCAAGTCCCGCGCTCCGCCGAGGAACGCGTCCTCGGTCAGCGATCCGTCGGCGAACAACTGATCGACCCGTCCGTCCCTTTCGCGCAGCTTCCGATAAGCCGTCGGGACGAGTTCTTGCGCGGCCCGCGGGGAGCGACGGGTTGGCTCGAGGTCGAAGACCAGCTCCAGCACGCTGTGGACCAGGGTGCCCCGCATGGCGGCTGGCGACGGTGCCTCCTCGAACCGGTCGATCGCCCGATACCTGTACAGGAGCGGGCAGCGCATGAAGTCCGACGCGCGTGAGGGCGAGAGGCTGGTTATCGACATGCCAACCACCTTAGGCCCGACCTCTGACGCCGATGCCGCTCGGCCGGCCCGTGTACGTCCGTCACCGCAGGCTGACCCCGTCGGCTGGTCGGTGACGATGGCTGGGCCGCGGCGCCGGCTGGTCTGCGACCGTGGCTTGTCAGCGCGTCGGCTGGGCTGCGGCGTCGGCCGGTCGGCGGTGATGGCCGGTCGGTGATGGTGGCTTGTCGGCGGCCATGGCTGGGTCTCGGGCATCGTCCTGGCGTCCCGGCGGGTGTGACCAGCCCGAGTCGGAAACGGCTGCAGATCAGGGCTCCGGCCGCCCGCTCGCCTTCGAGGTCGGTTGTCCCTGTGGCCGTCGCAGCAGTCAATCGATTCCCGAGCGTCGGCGGTTCGTTGGGCCGTCGCCGCCGGTCAGGCCGCCTCGCCAATCAGGTTGCGTCGGCGGGGCTTCCGGGGGCCCGTTTCCGCCGTCGCCGCGGGCCAGGTTGCGTCGCCAATCAGGTTGCGTCGCCGGGGCCTCCGGTAGGCCCGTTCCCCCCGGCGGGCGGCCCCGCGTCGTGACTGCTTCCCGCGTCGGGGTCGTTCCACACGCCGGGGTCGTTCCCTGCGGGCGTGCCGTCGTACGGGCTGTCGCCTTAGCCAGGTGGCCCTGAGTCCTTGCTTCTGGTCCGGTCGCGACGGTCACGGGGCGGGCAGGCTTGGGTTGGTTTGGCTCCTCGGAGCATAAATCTTTGGTGCAGAAGTGGTTTGCGGTCGGGGTCCAGGCTTTCGGGAGGGACGAATTCCGGCAGTCCGTCGTCGCGGAAGTTGACCTCCCAGTCGGGGGGCCGGTCCTTCGGAGGCTCGACCACGCCGTGGTGATGACGGCACAAGAGGGCCAGGTTGCCCAAACATGTGCTCCCACCAACAGTCCATGGGGTCACATGGTGCGCGTCGCACAGGCCGACTGGCTGTTCGCAGCCAGGGAACACGCATCCGGAGTCCCGCAGCTCCAACGCCGCCCGGATCGGGCCGGTCACCAACCGGGCCTCCCGGCCCACGTCCAGCGTCTCGGACTTCGACCCGAGTACCACGGGCAGTATGTCCGCGTCGCACAGCATGGTCCTCAACTGGCTCGCGGGGACCGTGTTCCCAGCGTCGACCACGCGTGCTTGGGCCGCCTGGTCTTTCAAATCGTCATAGGACATGGTCACCTGGATCCGGGGGCGGTCGCCTCCCAACCTCGGCGCTGCCCCGCTGTGGGACGCACAGTCGAACACCGCGAGGAAGCCGTCCACCCGGGAGGCCGCCATCGGCGGCAACACTGCGGTGGGATCCGACGCGCCGCGGGCCCGGCGGTCGGCCATCGCGTAGGCGTCGATCATCCTCTTGACCAGCTGGGCGTCCAGCGTCGGCAGGGTCACCTGGATGCCGGTGACCCCGTCGCCTTGGTCCGCGAACCACATCGACCGGTTGTTGTGTGCCCGCCGGTAGTCGCGCTCGGCCTTGTCGGCGTCCCTGGCCTCAGTCAGCTCCGGCGCGATCCGTTCCAACAGGTACCGCCCGGCCTTCGCGATCCCGGCCGCGTCCAGCGAGTCCATGAACGACACCAACAACCCCTCCGCGACGTCCATCTGGGCGCCGGTGAGCTCGTCCCCGGGCAGCTGGGCCAGCACTTTGACCGCAGCCCCGGCTTGGGCCGGGTTTGCGGCGCCGCTCCGCGCCGCCCCGTCCAACCGTTCGAACCTGCCCAGGTCCCGGGCCCGCAAGATGATCCGGTTCGCGAACTTGCGCGTCACATGGTTGTGGACGGTCAGGTAGGTGGCCGCCCCGACCCCGCCGCCGAAGTGGTCCCGGTCCGCCCGGTGCGCTATCGCACCGCTCAGCACTTCCGCCCGCCCCGACGCCTCGAGCCACCCGGACGCGGTCTGCAACCGCTCCGTCCGGCCGATCATCGCCGCCCTCGCCGGGTCCGCCTGCCTGCGATGGGCCTCGTCCAGCAGTACCCGCGCGGCCGTGACCAATTCCAGGTCGCCCATGCTCCCGGCGGCTTCCCGCACCGCCACCAAGCCAGGGTCCTCCATGACGCCGTCGGCGCCGCCCGTGCCGTCGGCGGCCAGTTCCACGCCCGGCAGCGCCCAGCCGCCAGCGGAAACCCCTGAGCCGCCTTCGCCACGGTTGCCGCACGCTGCACCAGTACCCTTCGGGGCACCGGTGCCCTTCGGAGAGACAGCGCCTGCCGGAGTGCCATTGCCTTCCGGGTCGGCATCACGGTCTGCGCTGCTGTTGCCCGCTGAGGCCCCGGCCGTGCAATCGATGCGATCGTCTGCGTCCGCCCCATCGCCGCCCGCGCCGACCCCGACACCGTCCACGCCAACGCCAAGGGCGTGATCATGTCCGCTGCTGCCATTCCTCGTCGCCTCATCGCCGCCGGAGCGGGATGCCCGGGGACTCGCGCTGACTGCTCCCTCGATCGGGCCTTCTCCCACGCCGTCCGCGCCCATGGCCGTCTCGACGCCAGGCAACGCCCAACCGTCTGCCGAAGCGGCCGCCGACCGGTCCTCCGGCCGTTCCCGACGCTCGCGAATGGGAGCCGCCGCGTCCTCGCGGTGGTCCGGGTCGGGGGTTTTCGGCATGGGTCTAGTCTACACGCAAAGGGCTACTGGCAGCAACGAGTGTTCGGCATGTGAGACGTCCGGATCCCGCTCCGTGAGACGACTCCCGACCACCATGCGAGACGGCCGATGCCGACCTCCGGGGCGGGCCATCGCCGTCCGGCCTGGCCTCCCCACGCGCCCCACGGCCACCGATCCGGCTCGCCGCACGCCCACGACCGGCGCGCTCCGCGCCCGCTGGTGCGGCCTTGCCTGAGGCCATGAGGCCATGACCATGCGAGCTCCGAGAATCCGCACCCGCACGGCCCCGACGGCGGTTCGCGGACCGGGCCCGGCGGCATCGTGCACCACCGGAACTTCCAGAACCGCAAACCCGAGGTGGGCTTCCCGGCCCGGACGAGGAACCGTCCACTGTCCGCGCCGGGCACGACCGAGCGGCACTACCCAGAGCTGGACGCCGCCGAGTCCTGCACCGGCGGCGCGCCGACCGGACGACCCGCGAGCCACGCATACCCATCGACATGACAACCACCCTAGATCCGCCCTCTGACACCGTGATGACCAGGGAAAACGCCCAGATTCGGGAGTGTCCGCAAAGAAAGCCCGTCCCATGGCCGGCGGCGGCCGCCCAGACGCCCGACCGCAACAGTGACGATCCTGACTATTCAGCGGAATTGGAGCCTGGCGGCTCCTCCGCAGGTGCTAATGCGGCGCCCCGTCCGCGGAAGAGGCGTGGGCAGGCGCGGAAGGCGCGGTTGCTTCCCTCCGAACGGGGCGTCACAGGGCGCGAGCGGAGCGGGCCGACCCGGCGGCATCGGCCATCTGGTCACGAAATCGGCGCCCTCAACCCTGGGTCGCGGCGATGACGGGCCAGGCTATGACGCCGAATCGGGCCAGCCGGCCGATCGCCACACACAGGGCAAAATCCAGGCGCCTGGTCCGCAACACCCCTGCGGCCACCGCCGTGGCGAGGAGCGGCGGGAGCCCAACCGTGGCCGAGAGCACCAGGACCGCGGCGGTCCTCCAGCGCGGCCCCATCGCGTCCATCAGGCGCCGTCCGAGCGCGCGAAGCCTCGCTCCCACGCGCGAAGCCCCGCCCTCATCGCGGGGCGTGTCGCGGCCACGCCGAGCGCGCCACCGCCTACCCCAGTCGCCCCCTGCGCGCGCGCTCTCGTACACCACCACTTTCCCCGCCGTCTGCCCCAGCGCGATTCCCGCCACGGCCGCCAAAGCGGTCGGCACGTCCAGGCCCCAAGCCACGGCCACGGTCGCAGCCTCGGCGTTGACCAGCGGGAACACCGCGGAGACCAGGCCCGTGCCGAGGGCCGCCCCAACCACCCCGAGGAGCTCAATCACGAGCGGGGGGGGGCGTGGTGAGAAGCAGCACGCGGTAGGCGGACGCCAGCTTGACGCCAAGCTGCGCCACCGCCAGCACCAGCGCGGACACCCAGCCGAGCGCCAAGAGGACCACCAGCAGCAGACCCGTGTTGGTCGCCTTGGCCACGGGCGACCAGTTCCACAGCCACACCCTGCGGTCCACCTCGTAGAAATAGTTCGGGCTCAGGATGGGCCAGTGGAGGAAGGCGCAACTCAACAGCGCGTCCACGGCCATGAACTGCACCCAGTAGACGGCCAGCGGGGGAGCGAACTCCGGCTGGATCACGATCAGCGCGCAAATGCATATGGACGATGACGCTCGGTCGGCCAGGATGTCGAACACGGCTCCGAGCCGGGTCTCCTGGTGCAGCCAGCGGGCAACGCGTCCATCGGCGATGTCGCCCACCCAGTACGTGGCGTAGGCGGCGATCAGCCAACCGGCGGAGCCTCGGACCAGGGCGACCGTCCCCAGCGCGATGGCCACCGCAGTCCTGGCCACCGTGATCGAGTTGGGCCAGTTGGCCACACGGGCTCCGGACAACCGGAGGTCCGTTAGCTGGATCATTCCAAGATCTCCCCGAGGTCGCACGTCCGCGCCGAGTGCGTGGCATGACAATTCTACGGGCCGATTGAGAGGGGGTCGTCCATCGCTCAGGGCGCGCCGTTCGCGCTGGTGGGCCTCCAGGTCGCTGCTGGCCCGCTTCTGGCCTGGGGCTGGCGGCGCGCTGGTGGCCCACGGATGGAGGGGTGTCCCTGCGGCGTGTCGGCGACCGCCGGGCGGCAGGCGGCGGGCCGGGAGACGGTGGGGCTGGAGACCGCGGGGAGGGACACCGCGGGGAGGGAAACCGCTGAACCGCCTCCGAGCGCTCAGGGTTCTATCAGCGCCAGCGTCTCAGCGGCGGGACGACGGATGGCAGGAATGCCGGCTGCCAGCACCACGCCTGCCATCAAGACGGCGCCGATCAACCATGCCGACGCCGGAACGCCCCAAGCCGCATGTAAGTAGGAGAGGGGATAGCGGGCGGCGCTCAGACTGATCGCGCCCAGGGCGGTGACCGCTGCCACCGGCACGGTCGCCATGATGGCGGCTGTGACAGCGTAGATGAGCGCCTCCGCCAACGCTATGAGCGACATGTCGCGGCTGGTCGTTCCTTGGGTCCGGAGCACCGCCAGGTCGCGTTCGCGGCCGCGCGAGGTCATCGCGAGAACGATCACCGATCCGATCAACGCCAGAGCGGCAGGCGGTCCCAGCACGATGAGGTTCTCGGTCTGCTGGCCGTAGGCCTCGTCCAGACTGCCTTCGCCGAGCGCGGCGGCAAGCGTGTGGACGGATGAGAAATACAGGCCGAGCATCGCGACGGCGATCACCAGCGGTGTGGTGGCAGCCGTCGAGACCGCCAGGCGGGCTCCGGCCGAGTGGCGGGCCAAATGCCACAGCGGGGCGACGCTCGCTGGCACTATTCCAGTCCACAGCCTCAACACTGCGGGCGTCACGGCCGGAGCGGCGGCGGCTATCAAGACTATGACCGAGAGCCCAAAGCCCATGTTGATGGTGATCAAGTCCCCGAGGGCTTCGGCTGTGGCGTCCTCGTCGCCCCTCGCGGCGCGGGTGTCGGCGTAGAGGATCGCCATTGGCAGGACGTTCGGAAGCACCAGGAACGCCGACACCGCGCCGAGCAGCGTCCATCGGAACACGCCCATGGCGCGGCGCGGCCGCGGCGCCCGCCACGCCGGAACGAAAGCGGCCACCACGGCGATCACCACCTCGAGGGCGACCACGGCGGCCAGCGCCCAAGCCGGGATTCGGGCGTCGAGCCTACCGGGCGGCGGCAACTGCGCGATCAGATCGACCACCTGCTGGCCGAACGGCAAGGCGATCGACGTGCCCGCGACCGAGGCGAGCGCCGCGACGAACACCGACTGGGCGAGCATCGCGCGCCTCACCTGCGCGGGCAGGGCTCCGGCCAGCCGCCACACTGCGTGTTGGCGCGCCGTCATTTGGCCGACCAGTCCGAGCACCACCGCCAGCACAACCACGGTTGGCCCAACAACGAAGAGCGACAGCATCGAGGCCGTCTCGGTCAACCCGTCGTAGACGGGACCGATGCCCAACCCGTCAAGGTAGGCGCGACCAGTCAGGACCGAGGCCAGGACAATCGCCAGGCAGCCCAGCAACGCGGCGCTGGCCAGGCACAGAAGCGCCGCTCCGGCCCAGAGCCGCCAGCTCTCCCGCAAGCCGGCCCAGACCAGCCTAGACATGGCGGCCCGCGCTCTGACCGGCGCTGACACTCGCGCCCTGACCTGGGCCAACACCGGTGCCAGCGCCAAGACCTGGGCTGATGCCGGGGCCAACCGCGCCGAGGCTGGGGCTGCGAGCAGGGACGACGGCACCGTTGGCGCGGGCCGGGATTGTCTGCGCACTCATGGCGGCGAGGAGCTTGTCCGGCGTCGGTCCGAGGACTTGCGCCACTACCGCACCGTCGCGGAGCACCAACACCCGGTCGGTCCGGCCAGCGGCCTCCAGATCATGCGTGACCAAGACCACCGTCGAACCGGAACGGGCCAGTCGGCGCAACTCGTCCAGCACCAGGTTGCCCGCCGCCGAATTGAGCGCTCCGGTCGGCTCGTCCGCGAAGACGACTTGCGGGCGGTTGAACAACACCCGCGCGACAGCGACCCTTTGGCTCTCGCCGCCGGACAGCAGCGACGCCTGCCGATCCTGCACCCGTCCGTCGATCCCGAGCCGCGCCAGCATCGACCGTGCGCTCTTGATGGCCACCGCCCGGCCTGCGGGGCCCCTCGGCAACTGGCGCGCGAGCCGGGATGGCAACAGCACGTTGTCCACAGCCGACAGCGACATGACCAGGTTCAGGGCCTGGAAGATGAACCCGACCCGTCCGCGTTGCAGCCGGGCGACCCGGTTGGCGGACATCCTCGAGATGTCGCTCCCGGCCAGGCCGACCCGGCCCATCGTCACCGGCAGCAGGCCGGACAGGCAGTACAGCAGGGTCGATTTGCCCGAACCAGACGGTCCCACAATGGACAGCAGTTCGCCCTGCCCCGCAGCCATCGAGACGCCCCGGAGAACTCTGACGGGCGACTGGCTCCGGCTCGGCGGCGCAAAGTCCTTCACCACCGCGTCGCACCAGACCGGCACATCTTGGATCGCCGCTGCAACATTGGTCACTGCCACGTCAGACCTCCCCGCAAGCCTTTGGACAGCTTCAATTCTATTTCGTCCCGAAGGCAGTCCGGCCCGCGTAGGGGTCCAAGCAGGTGCCCGATGCCGTCCGGTCAACCCCCGGCCCCGCCTCGGGTTTGTTCGGGCTTGCGATCCCGCCACACCCAGCCGTCACCGAGCAGGGCCGACGAGTTTGGGGCTCCGGCTCAGGTCCCGGTGCCGCCCATGACTTCAGGGCTGCCCAGGTCGGCACCTGCCGGTGGGTCCGCATCAACGGCCCGAGCATCAGGCGAGGCGCACTCCTCTGGGCGCAGGCGTCTGCCGATGGAGTCGCTCAGCCTCGCAGACGCTCGACGGCTTGGCCGGTCACCTGAGCGATCAGGTCGAAATCCTTGCCCAAGTGCAGCATGGTGAGCTGTGAGCCTTCCGCCAAGGCGGCCAGGAGCAGATCTGCGACGGACGCGGCCCGGTGGCGGCCCAGGCCGGCCAGCGTGCCCTGGACTTCGAGCGCGCGTCGCTCCGCGCCCAGCGTCAGGTACCGCAGCGGCATCAGCGCCGTCAGGGTGCCAGTCAACGCCAGCGCCCAGTCCTGTGCGGATCGCGCGGAATAGCCGAGTTCGAGCAGGGTCGGGGTGCCTATGGACACCAAACGTCGTTCGATTCGGCGGAGCCAGGCTTCCCGATCCGGTGTCACATGCAGGCGCGCCAGCGCTGACTTGTCGATCAGCCAGCCAGTGCCCTCGCTCGCTCCCAGGCTCCGCGCATCGCTTCGGGATCGCCGAGATCGGCGGTGCCGCGGGCGAAACGATCCAGGTCGGCCAGCACGAGTTTGCGCACAGGCACATCGGGTTGGCCGGCGATCAACCTGCGCAGGTACTCCGAGCGTGACAGCCCCAGACGTTCAGCCGCGCCGTCAGATCGGGCGAGGTCTTCCTCCGGCATACTCCTGACGAGAATGTTCGGCACGCCGTCTCCCTCGCTAGAGCCCGATATCGACAGATAGCTCAAGAGACGAGTGATGTCACAGTCAACGGCTCTCGATCCAATGGCCCCCTGAGAGGACTGGCGACGGATCCGATTCGAGAGCCACGCTTGGAAGGGGGCTGGTTGCGGCGTGAAATGCGGCCTGACGGCGTTCGTGGCACGGCCGATGCGACCACGAAGGCGTTTGAGGCGCATTTCGGGCCGTGAGCGGGTGCCGACCAGAAAGTCGTCTGGAGACTTATTGGGCGGGAGAGAGTCGTCTGGAGACCTACCGGGCGGGTGCCGACCACCTATTGGGGCGGGTGCCGACCAGAAAGTCGTCTGGAGACATATTGGTTGACACGAGGAGAAGGGCGCTGGGGTTGGCGCGGGGAGCGATGGGGAGACGCGGGAACTGGACGAGCGGCATCGTCCATGTGGTCTTGACACCAGTAGCCCGAGGGACACGGCGCGAGGTAGGCCCTCAGCGGAACTCGGCGCGGCGAGCCGGGACCGTGTCACAGCTTGGCCCTACAATCGTGCGGGTGACTGAACGGCTGAGAATCCGAGGAGCAAGAGAGCACAACCTCAAGGACATCGCCGTTGACCTGCCCCGCGACCAATTGATCGTGTTCACCGGGCTGAGCGGCTCGGGGAAGTCGTCGCTGGCGTTCGACACCATCTTCGCGGAGGGGCAGCGCCGGTACGTCGAATCGCTGTCCAGCTACGCCCGCCAGTTCCTGGGCCAGATGGACAAGCCGGACGTCGACTT
>JAISCU010000029.1 GCA_031265345.1 Bifidobacteriaceae bacterium | reverse complement strand
GCCGGCGTCTACCAGGCCCTGATCACCTTCACAGTCCTCTAACCAACCCAACAAACCGGGAGGGGCCAACACCAGCAACAGCCGGGGCCCCTCCCGGCCACACACCCACAAAAAAGGGGGACCCATCCATGCCGAACCCAGACCGGACCTCAGGCACAAACCCGATCCCCAAAGCAAGACGTCAACCAATCCGGACCGCCGCGTCCTTGGGTGCCGCAGTGATACTGTCCTTATTCGCGTTGGGCCTCACACCTTCCCACACCTCCGCCACGACGCAGGCTTCGACACAGCTTCCCCGGGCGCTGTCTGCCGCTCAGCCAGCGACCCGCCCAGCCGCCCGCCCAGCCGCCCAGTCAGCCGCCCAGTCAGCCGCCCAGCCCGTCGCCCAGTCAGCCGCCCAGCCCGTCGCACTGCCCGCCCCAGCGCCCACGCCCACCCCCGAGCCGTCGCCCTTGAGCCCGGCGCAGAGGCAAAGCGACCGGCTGACCTGGGGCGTCGCCCCCTCGACCCCGGATGGCCCGACCGACCGGGGCGTGTTCGACTATCAGATGAACCCCGGCGACGGAGTGATGGATTACCTGGCCGTCGCCAACTACAGCACCCAGGACCTGGAGCTCGACATCTATGCGCGCGACGCCGTCATCACGCAGGACGGCGGGTTCGACATCCAGCCCAAGTCCGAGGCGCCGACCGACGCGGGCGCCTGGTTCGAGCTGAGCACCAACCGAGTCACGGTTCCCGCAAGGTCGCGCGCCAACATCTCCTTCTGGTTCAGGGTGCCGCCCAACGCGGAGCCAGGCGACCACGCGGCCGGCCTGGTCGCCTCTCTGCCAGCTGACAACAAGGCGGCTTCCACCACCACCATCGGCTTGGAGCAGCGGGTCGGAATGCGCATGTATGTCCAGGTGTCTGGCGCTCTGCGGCCCGCGCTGGAGGCTGAGTTCGTGGAGACCGAATTTGACGCCCGGAACGTCGGGCTGTCTGGCACCATCGGGACCGTGCTGAGAGTGACGAACACCGGAAACGTGCGCCTCGCGGGCGAAGCCCGTGTGGAAGCCAACGATTGGTGGGACCTGACGCAGGGGAGCTCGGACACGGTGGAGGTTCCGGAGCTGCTTCCCGGCGATTCGCTCGACTTCGAACTCGCCACGACCCAGGTCGGCGCCTTCGGCAAAGTCCAGGCGCGCGGCATCGTCCAACCGATAGCCCGTGACGAACTCGGGCTGACGGACCTCGACGCGACCACGGTGACGACAACGCTTTGGGCCATCCCGTGGCTGGTCATAGCCGTGATAGTCCTGCTGATAGCGGTGGCGATCCTGTGGCTGGGGCGCAGGCGCCGCAAGCGGACAGCCCTTCGCCGCGCTCGGCCCGCCGACCAGCCGGCCCAGGACGGGCACAAAGACAAACAGGTGGACGATGCCGCCGCCACGTCCACCGACCAACCCTCGGCTCCCTCCGTCCCCGACTCCGCCGCCGATCCCCTCGCGAGGCCCGCCAAGCACGCCGCGACGGTCAAAGTCGCCTGACGGGGCCTCCTACGGCAAGGTTGTGACGAATGGCTGATTCCACACCGACGAGCGCGCCGCTCGAACCAAGCGCGCGCCGATCCGAAATCCTCTCCCTGATCCGCGCGCAGGGACGAGTCGAGGTCGTCAAGATTCCGCCGGTCATGGGAGTGTCCTCGGAGACCGTCCGCCGCGACCTGAGGGCGCTCGAGTCGCAGGGCTTGATCCGCCGCGCCTACGGCCTGGCCTACGCGGTCGAATCTGGCGGATTCGAGATCTCCCTGGGCGTGCGGCGCAACATCAACCCCGAGGAGAAGCAGCGAGTGGCCGGCGCCATCGCGGGACGGCTCGGCGAGGCCCAGACCATCTACATGGACGAGGGCTTCCAGATGGAACTGGTGGCGCAGCGTCTGCCCACGGACCGGCCGCTGACCATTGTCACCGGATCGCTGCCGGTCGCGACAGCCCTGGCCCGGCGTTCGAATCTCGAGGTGATTGTGCTCGGGGGACGCCTTCGCGCGGCCACTTTGGCGGTCGCGGACCATTGGCCCGCCACGATGCTGTCCAAGCTGACGATCGATCTGGCCATCATGGGCGCGAACGGCATCTCGGTCGAACGGGGTCTGACTACGCCCGACCCTGCCGTCGCCGCCGTCAAGGAGACCGCCATGAAGGCCGCCATCCGGCACATCTTCGTGGGCGCGCACCACAAGTTCTCCTCGGCCAGTTTCGTCAAGTTCGCCGAGGCCCAGGACTTCGAGTCCCTGATCACCGGCCACGAGTTGCCGACCTCCATCGCGAACCGCTTCACGGCCGCGGGCTGCCGCCTGATCCGCGTCTAGCTGGTCTCTGCCGCTCCCGGCAGCCCGAACTCAAGCGATCAGCACGGTGTGATCGGGGTGGGCCTGCGCCAGCCCCCGGTCCAGAGTGGCCAGAATCCCTTTGTGCCGCTTCGCCAGTGACACCAGATAGGCGTCGGTCACTTGCCGGTGGCCGACCACGCGGCCAAGGTCCACCTGCAGATAAGGAAGCGAGTCAGGCCAGAATTCGTGACTGGCCTTGTTCGCCCAACTCGCCAAGACCTCACGAATCGCGTTCTGTGGCTCGCGATGCCGGACCAGGTAGCGGACCAGTCCACCCTCAGTGATTGGGCAGGTGGCGAAGTGCTCGACACCCGCGAGCCAAGATGCCACTTCAGCGGAGGCCGGATGGTTCCATGTTCCGACCGCGATCAGGACGTTGACGTCGAGTAAGTAGACGGGCTGGCTCATTCGTCCTCATCGAGGAAGGCGTCGATCTCGGCCTGGGTGATGTCTCGCCCCAGGTCAATCTTGGCCAGGCCGGTCACCGGGTCGATTCTGACGTGCGACGGCTCGTCACGCGACTCGAGGCTCTGGGCCACCAGGTCCGCGACCATGGACGAGAAAGTCTGGTGCTCCTGGTCGGCCAAGAGCCGAACCCGATAGTGAAGCCCGGGAGGAAGGTCAACTGTGGTGCGCATAGCCGCATCATACCACGATGCGCGGCCCTGATGCCGCTCCACGGCATCGTACATGTTGGGGCTGCCAACGCGGCCAACGCCGGCGCCGCCACCGAACACGACCTCCACGGCGCCGCAGCCCAAAACCCAAGACCCAAGACCTAACCTGACTATGCTGGTCGGGTGGATGTGACTGGTGTCCCTGGCGCTGAGCGCGACGAATCCGATCCCTTCGCCTTTGTGGGCCTGACTTTCGATGACGTGCTGCTGGTTCCCCGCCAGTCCGATGTCACCCCGTCGGAGGTGGAGACCCGCACGCGGGTGTCGCGGAACATCGAGTTGGCGGTGCCGTTGGTCTCCTCGGCCATGGACACTGTGACGGAATCAAGGATGGCCATCGCCATGGCCAGGCAGGGCGGGATCGGCGTGATCCACCGGAACCTGTCCATCGCGGACCAGGCCAGCCAGGTGGACCGGGTCAAACGATCCGAATCGGGCATGGTTTCGGATCCCCTCACCGTGGGCCCGGACGCCACCCTCGCGGAACTGGACGATCTCTGCGGCCAGTACCGAGTCTCCGGCCTCCCGGTCATCGACCATGACCGCGTCCTGCTCGGCATCATCACCAACCGCGACCTGCGATTCATCCCGCGCGCGGACTACCCCCGCCTCAAAGTGCGCGACGCCATGACGCCGATGCCGCTCGTGACCGCCCCGGTCGGAGTCGCGAGCGAGGAGGCGGCCAGGCTCCTGGCCAAGCACCGGGTGGAGAAACTGCCCATCGTGGACCAAGA
>JAISCU010000322.1 GCA_031265345.1 Bifidobacteriaceae bacterium | reverse complement strand
GCAGCAGCCGCGCGAACATGTCGCCCAGCACGTCGGCGGAACTGGCGTGGTCGGTCACATGACAATCATCCGCCAAACCGACCCTAAAACAGCGCTAATTTACCGGCGTGTCCTAACGGAGCCCCCGAGCGCCGGGCCTGTGCTAGGTCTGCATCAGATTGAAGCCCACGATCCAGATCACGTCTATCGCCACCGGCGCCGCCAACCCGAACGCGATCGCCGCCCAAGTCGGCCAGCCGAACAACCGGTACGCGATCACCCCGCAAGCGATGAACAGCAGCGCCAACAGCGTCAGCCCGATCAGCCATTGGGTCGAGAACGCGACCACCATGCCGCTCTTGTTCAACGTGCCGGGAATCCCCGCCAGGGCCGCGAAACTCGCCAGCGGGATCGCGTACGCCACCAGGGGGATCAGCATGATCGCCCCGATCAGCGGGTATTTCCAGTTTCTAGTGCCGCCCTCCCGCGCTTTCGCCAGCGCGCTGGAGGTCCCCGTCAACCACTCCATGCTCCCAGTCTACGTCCGGTTCGCGCCTGGGCTCTCCCCCAGTTGGACGATGCCGCCCGCGCAGTTTCGCCGTCTTCTCGGCCGGTTCCCGGCGCAGTCCCCGCCCCGATCAGCGCGCCACGTTCGCTGCCGCGTAGCGGCGCAGCATGGGCAACTCGAAGCGGACTCGCCCGTACCCCGAGTCCGCGATCAGCCCCTGGTCCATCAACCGCCTGCGATACTTCCCGGCCAGGCTCGGACTGGCCCCCATCCGCTTGGCGATATCGCCCATTGACGACTCGTCACCATCCTCGGTCATGGCCACCAGGAAGGCCAAGTCCTTCTTGGACAATTCATGGATCGTGTTGTCGAGGATCATGCGATCCATGTCGGCCTGTGCGGCCAGGCTGGCGCGCTCGGCGTCCCTGACACCGATCGCCGCGTCCTCGCGCGCCGAGCGCCACAAATGGTAGCCGACCAACTGAATGAGGAAGGGATAACCCTCCGAGGTGGCGGCCGCCATGTTCAGCGCCACCGGTTCGATCCGCCTGTCTGTGGCCAGCAGGGTGCGCTCGATGGCCTCGGCCGCGTCTTGGATTGTGACTGCGCCCAGTTGTCGGCGAAAAGCGCGTCGCAGGAACGACACCGTGTCGGACCGGAGCATCTGTCCGACCTTGCCGGGCAGCCCGGCCATCAATAGCGCCACGTCGCGTCTGTCCGTGACCATCTGTTGATACTCCGTGGCCAAGCCGATCATGTCCGGGGTGTCAACGTTGACCTCGTCCACAGCGACGAGGACGCCGACCCCTTGGGAATTGAGCTTTTCGACCAGTTCCGTGAAACGGTACCCCCAGGTCGCAGTGGCGGTTTCGACCTCACGAGAGAATCCGACTCCACTCACGTTCAGGCTGGTCAAGCGACTCTTGGCGACCGGCCCCAGGAACTCGGCCCCGGCGCGGCGGATTTGTTCGAGAAGGCGTTCGGACATGCCAGGCGTGGCCGTGACCCGTGCGGCGACCCAGCCAGCTCGCTGGGCCGCCTCGGAGACCCTGGCCAGGAGCACAGTCTTGCCGCTGCCGCGCGGCCCGACGAACAAGGTCGACCGATTGGGGTCGCCGGGCCGGTTGTCAAGACCCTCGAGCACGTCATCGATCACCTGATGCCGACCTGCCAGGAAGAGGGGCTGGCTGCCGAAGGTCGGTGTGAACGGGTTTCCCATCGTTGCTCCATCCTGCGAGTCGGCCGTAGCCGCCCGGCACGGGTTAATCTCGGTTAATGTTGGTCAATCTTGGTTAATGTAGGTTAATCTGGGTTAATCTTGATTGATCAAGGTTACGCTCCAGGCGTTGACCTGCGCAATCGCCCGCCAAGACCATGCGCCCAGCCCAACCACGATCACATCGAAGCGCTTCACGCCGACCGGGACGACGGCATCGGCGGCGAGGTCAACGTGACTTCACGGACCCGAAGCCCGCTGCGACGGCAGCGAAGTGACCCGGCCTGGCGATGTACCTTGACAGACACAGTACGTCGCGTTACATTGGCAGGCATGGACCAAAGAGGCGGACTGCCAGCCGACCTGTTACGGGGAAACATCGACACGATGATCCTGAAGACGCTGCTGGACGGCGACCGCTACGGCTACCAGATCTCGAAGACCATCGCGGCCGCTTCCGGAGGCGAATACGAGCCCAAGGAGGCCACCCTGTACTCCGCCCTTCGTCGGCTCGAGGCCTCGGGCCGGGTCCAGGCCTACTGGGGGGACGAGTCCCAGGGCGGCCGCCGCAAGTACTACCGGGTGACCGCCACCGGCCGCGAGGCACATACTCAAGGCAAAGCCGAATGGGAGCGCGCCAGGCGCGTGCTCGACACGCTGCTCTAGGAAGGAACGCCATGACCCACCGAATCGACGCCATGCTCGATGAATTGTTCGCGCCCTACTCGGGCCTCGCGCCCGCGCAGGAGTTGCGCGCGGAGGTCTTCGGGGACCTGGTCGAGCGCTTCCACGACCTCACAGCGGCCGGTCAGAGCGAGGAGGCCGCCCTGCGGGCCGTCCGCGAGTCGGTCGGCGACCTCGCGGAGATCCTGCGCGACCTCCAGGAAGACCAAGCGGACGATGCCGCCCACCCGTCTTCCGCGCCCACGTCGGCTCCGAAAGCGGCAGCCTCGCCGCCATCAGGGTTGTTCCGATTCAACGCGTCCGAGCTCAAGGGCGCGGACTTCCACGACGTGACCATCGCGGGAGCGAGTTTCAACGCCTCCAACCTGGTGGGAACCAACTTCCGGGGAGCGGACCTTCAGGGAGCCCAGTTCAAGGCGGCCGATTTGACCGGCGCGGACTTCACCGGCGCCGGGCTTCAGGGAGCCGTGTTCAAGGCCGCGGACCTGACCGGGGCGTCCTTCGACGGCGCCGATCTGACCGGAGCCGATCTGCGCGATGCGGGCTCGAAGCGCGTCAGCTTCGCGGGCGCCAACCTCACGGGCGCCATCCTGTCCCGGATGGCGCTGAAGGGCGCCGACCTCAGGACGGCACGGCTGGCGGGGACGCAGCTCAAGTTCGCCGACCTCAGGACGGCGTCGTTCGACGGCAACCACCTCGCCGGAGTGGCCTTCGACGGCTCCAACCTGGTTGGCGCGTCCTTCCGGGGTTCCACGCTGGACCAGGTCTCCTTCCGGCACGTCTCCAGGCGCTCAGTCGCCTCGATGGTGTTCGACCACACCGTCATGGATCGCCTCACCCACGCCATCCTGACCTCGAACGGCGGAAAGCCCACCGGCGACCTGACCGTGGTCTAGCGCCCCGGAGCGGGACAAACCCGCACGGATTTGCCGCCGGAACACATCGTTGCAAGTTTGGCACACGGGCGCCATAGCCGGTCGAGATCGGCGAGCGCCTGACTTGGGCAAACGCTGGTTGCCGACCAAGCGGCATCGGGCAGCGTGAGGCGGAACCCGCACGGATTTGGTCCCCGGAGCGAATCGCTGCAAGTTTGGCCCGCCCCGGCCAGCGTCGCGGCCCCCCGCTTGGAGAAGGCGCGCACCGGGCGTTCCGGCGCAGGCGGCGGGTCAGGCGAGTTCGATCAGGTCCTCGTAGTCGGAGGACCAGAGGTCCTCGTCGCCGTCCGGCAGCAGCAGCACGCGGTCGGGATCGAGCGCGCGGACCGCCCCGGCGTCGTGGGTGACCAGCACCACGGCGGACTTGACCTTCGCCAGCGCGGCCAGAATCTCCTGGCGCGAGGCCGGGTCGAGGTTGTTGGTCGGCTCGTCCAGCAGCAGCACGTTCGCCGCCGAGACCACCAGGATCGCCAGCGCCAACCGCGTCTTCTCGCCGCCGGACAGCACCCGCGCGGGCTTCAGCACCGAGTCGCCCGAGAACAGGAACGACCCCAGGATCTTGCGCACCTCGGTCGCGTCCATGTCCGGCGCGGCGCTCGCCATGTTCTCCAACACGGTCCGATCCAGGTCCAAAGTCTCATGCTCCTGCGCGTAATAGCCCAGTTTGAGCCCGTGGCCCGCGACCACGCGGCCCGCGTCGGGCTCCTCTAGACCGGACAGCAGGCGCAGCAGGGTGGTCTTGCCGGCGCCGTTCAACCCCAGCACCACCACGCGCGAGCCCCGGTCCACCGCCAGGTCTACGCCCGCGAAGACCTCCAGGGAGCCGTAGGACTTGGTCAGGCCCTCGGCCGTCAAGGGCACTTTGCCCGTGGCGGCCGGGTCGGGGAAGCGGATCGCCGCCACCTTCTCGCGGGCGGCCTCTCCCTCGGTCGAGTCGATCAGCCGTTCCGCCCGTTTGAGCATGTTCTGGGCCGCCACCGCCTTGGTGGCTTTGGCCCGCATCTTGTTGGCCTGGGCCGTCAGCGCCGCCGCCTTCTTCTCGGCGTTGGCCCTCTCGCGCCTGCGCCGCCGCTCGTCGACTTCCCGTTGCGCCAGGTAGTCGCTCCAGCCGAGGTTGTATTGATCGAGGTGGCGCCGGTTCGCGTCGAGGTGCCAGACCCGGTTGACGGTGTCTCCCAGCAGCGCGGAGTCATGCGAGATGACCATGAAGCCGCCGCCGTAGGAGCGCAGGAAGTCTCGCAGCCAGACCACCGAGTCTTGGTCCAGGTGGTTGGTCGGCTCGTCCAGCAGCAGCACGTCCGCGCCCTGGAACAAGATGCGGGCCAATTCGACTCGACGCCGTTGACCGCCTGACAAAGTGGCCAACGGCTGGTCCATGATCCGGTCCTCCAGGCCCAGGTTGGCCGCGATCCGCGCCGCCTCGGCCTTGGCCGCATAGCCTCCGGCGGCCACGAAGCGGGCCTCCTGTTTGGCGTACGAGTCGATCCCGCGAGTCATCACATCGGCGTCCTCGCTGGTCATCATGCTCTGGGCGCGGTCCATCCGGGCCAAGATGCGGTCCAGCCCTCGCGAGGACAAGATCCGGTCCATCGTGGCCATCCCCAGGTCGCCTTCGGCCGGGTCCTGCGGCAGGTATCCGGCCGAGCCGGTCTGGGTCACTGTGCCGGCGGCCGGTGGCCGTTCGCGGGCCAAGGCTCGCATCAAGGTGGTCTTGCCCGCGCCGTTGCGCCCCACCAGTCCGATCCGGTCCCCACGCCCAACCCGCAGACTGGCACCGCTCAACAACAGTTCGGCGCCAGCGCGCAGTTCGATCCCGGAGGCGCTAATCACGAGGGCCAATGGTATCCGCCCAGTCCGCGACCCCATGCCACCCGCGGCCCTGCCCAGGTCGCCGCCCCGCGCCAGCTCCAGCCCGGCCCGCTGCGCGGTGCCGCACCGCCCGTCGTCACCGGTCGCCCCGAGCCCCGTCCACCGCCCGCCACCACGCACCGCCCTGCCACGTCACCCCACCCGCGGCGCAGCTCGCCGACCATCGCCGCACCGCCGCCCGCGACCCCGCGGCCAGGCCCACCTCGGCGCCGACCGGCCACACCGGGCCAGGCCGCCCCAGCGGCATCGTCCAAGAGCCCCCGCCACGCCGCGCGCGAGCCTAACTGGACATAGGACCAACGTCCCCTTATGGTTTTCACTAAGCCCACACAAGAGGGCCAGGCTACCCAGATAGCACCGTTGAACGGGGGTTCATGACAATGGCGCAGACACTCAAGCCGAGCGAGCGGGCCAGACACGCCGACCGCAACCGCAAAGACCAAGTCCTGAGGAACAGCCGCGGCGTGCCGGTCGGCATCAATTTCCGCGAGAACTGGACTCCGGCCAAGATCGTCCTGTGGGTGGCGATAGCCCTGGTGGGCGCCACCGGCTGGACCATCCTGGCGATCGCGAGGGGCGAGCAGGTGAACGCCATCTGGTTCGTTGTGACCGCGGTGGCGACCTACATGATCGGGTACCGCTTCTACGCGCTCTACATCCAGCGCAAGATCCTGCGGCCGGACGACACCCGCGCCACCCCCGCCGAGAGGATCAACAACGGCGTCGACTACGACCCGACCGACCGGCGCGTCCTCTACGGGCACCACTTCGCCGCCATCTCGGGGGCCGGCCCGCTGGTCGGGCCGGTGCTCGCGGCCCAGATGGGCTACCTGCCGGGGACGTTGTGGATCATCTTCGGCGTGGTGGCGGCGGGGGCCGTCCAGGACATGGTGATCCTGTTCTTCTCGATGCGGCGGGGCGGACGCTCGCTGGGGCAGATGGCCCGCGACGAGATCGGACGCTTCGGCGGCACCATCGCCATTGTGACCATGCTGATGATGCTGATGATCGTGCTCGCCGTCCTGGCGCTGATCTGCGTCAACGCGCTCGCCGAGAGCCCGTGGGCCATCTTCTCCGTGGGCTGCACCATCCCGATAGCCCTCTTTATGGGCCTGTACCTGCGCTACATCAGGCCGGGCCGGGTCTCCGAAGTGTCGGTGATCGGCTTCGCGCTGCTGATGGCCGCCATAGTCGGCGGGCGCTGGGTGGCCCAGAGCGACTGGGGCGGCCGCGTCTTCCACCTCACCCACACCCAACTGGTCTGGGCCATGGTCATCTACGGCTTCTGCGCCGCCGTGCTGCCGGTCTGGCTGCTGCTGACCCCGCGCGACTACCTGTCCACCTTCATGAAGGTCGGCACCATCGTGGTGCTGGCGATCGGGATCGTGGTGGTCCAGCCGATAGTCCAGATGCCCGCCGTGACGGAGTTCGCCTCCAACACCAAGGGCCCGGTCTTCGCGGGCGCGCTGTTCCCGTTCCTGTTCATCACCATCGCCTGCGGGGCGTTGTCCGGGACGCACGCCACGGTCGCGTCCGGCACCACGCCGAAGATGATCGAGAAAGAGTCCCAGACCCGGATGATCGGCTACGGCGGGATGCTGATGGAGTCGTTCGTCGCCATCATGGCGCTGGCGGCGGCGGTGTCCCTGAACGTGGGCGTCTATTTCTCCATGAACATGTCACCGGCGACCATCGAGAAACTGGCCGCGCCGGTCATAGAAGCGGAGTACTCCCCCGCCGATGCCGCCAACCTCGGCCCGGCGGACAAGGCGGCCATCGCGGTGGGCCAGTTGGGCATCACGACCAATGAGGGCGCCGCGCCTTCCGTCGAGTGGACCGTCGAGGATTCGGACGGATCGGTCACCCTGACCGGCGGCGACGCGTTGCGGGAGATCGCCGATGACGTCGGCGAACAGAACGTCGTGTCACGGACCGGCGGCGCGCCGACTTTGGCCGTCGGCATGGCGAACATCTTGCAGGGGATCTTCGGCGGCCGCGCCATGATGGCGTTCTGGTACCACTTCGCCATCATGTTTGAGGCGTTGTTCATCCTGTCCGCGCTGGAGGCGGTGACACGGGTCGCGCGCTTCCTGCTCCAGGACCTGTTCTCAGGCTTGACGCCGCGCTTGACCAACCCCTCCTATAGACCTGCGGCCTGGGCCTCGACCGCCGTGGTGGTCGCCTGCTGGGGGTCGTTGCTGCTGATGGGGGTGACCGATCCGCTCGGCGGCGTCCAGACGCTGTATCCGCTGTTCGGGATAGCCAACCAGTTGATCGCGGTGGTGGCCCTGATCGTGGCGACCGTGATCGTGGTCAACAAGGGCTACGTCAAGTGGGTCTGGATCACGGCGTTGCCCTTGGCCTTCGCCACCGCGGTCACGTTCACGGCCTCGCTCCAGAAGATCCTCAGCCCCAAGCCGGAACTGGGCTATTGGGCGCTCTGGAACACCACGCGGGCGTCCATCGCCTCCGGGGAGTTGGACGCCGAGGCACTGACCGCCGCCCGCGCCGTGGTCCGTAACACCTTCATCCAGGGCACGCTGTCAGTGCTGTTCGTGGTGCTGGTGACCACGCTGGCGGTGGCCGCGCTGGTCCAGATAGTCAGGGCGCTGCGGGGCCGTCCCCGGAACAGCGAGGACCCGTACCAGGAGTCGAACTACTACTCGCCGTCGCACTTCATCGCCAAGCCGGCCGAGCGCGCCGTCGAGGCGGAGTACGCCTCCATGGGCGACCCGGCGCTGCTCGTGGCCAGGGATCAGCGGTGAGCACCGTCGCGCCCCGCCCGCCCCCAGCCGTTCGCCCGGCCCCACCTGGTCGACCGGGCGCGCAGGGGCGGACGGACGGTCGGCGCCCTTGGCGGCGCCGGTTCGCCGCCCTGGCCTGGTACTGGCGCGAGTTCTTCGGCGAGAACGCCTACGACAAGTACCTGGTCCGCCACTACCTGGCGCACACCCACACCCGCGCCGTCGGCTTGGACCACCAGCCGTTGTCACGCCGGGACTTCTACCGCCAGTTGTCCGATGCCGCCGCCAACGTCCGGGGATGCTGCTGAGCCCGCAGCGTCCCCGGCTCGGCCGCCGACTCGACTAATGTCGGCAGCCCCAGGCCGGACACGTCTTGGGGCCTGGCCCCAAGACGTGTCCGGCGCAGGTCAGCCACCGTTGGGGGTGTGATACGGGTTGGGCGGCGGCGCGGCAGCTTGCCGACTTCACGCGCCCAGATTGCGAGCGACCCAGTCGATGAGGTGCGCTCTTGCGGGAATGTCTGCTCCACCAGTCCCTTCGTGGCTTGAGTTTGGCCGTTCTTCCAGAGTCACGGGAACGCCCAGCGCCGTCAGCCGAGACACCCACTCGATGATGTCTCGGTTGGATACCTTCGAGTCATGGCTGTTGACGGCGACGTAGACCGGCGGGTGCATGCCCCGACGCAGGTTCTCGAGTGGGGAAAAGGACCGAACGGCGTCAATGTCACTGGCAAGGTCTGACATTCCCGCGAACTCCGCCCGATCAATCCCAGACCGAGGATCGGCAGCGTTCGCGATGGCGCGCAGCGGGGAAATGAACGGGGCGACGAGCGCTATCCCGCTGAAAAGGTGGGGGCTTTGATTGGCCGCTGCGGCCACAACCATGCCCCCGGCGCTCGCGCCAAGTCCCACTATGCCACCATTCCCAGCCGCTGCGTTCTCCGCCAGGTGCCCAGCCACGTCCACATAATCCTGGATCGATCTCATTTTGTTGCGCCCCTGGCCGGCCCTCTGCCAGGCGAGTCCGTACCCGCCGCCACCTCGTACGTGCGCCAGAGCGACGCCCACTCCGCGCTCAAGGAGGACGCGGAAATCTGGAACGAAGCCCCTGGGCAGCGGCTGTCCATAACAGCCGTAAGCATGTAGCACAAGCTTCCCGGGCCGTGCCTTGCCAGAGACCTGGTCGAGAGGGCGTATCAGCGTTACCGGAATTGGCGTGCCGTCTCGTGCTTGACACGTGACCTCCTTCACATTGGACGTTTGGCCGATTCCGAACGGGGGTGCCAGCGAGCAGTCGCCGGACATCGCCTCTACCTCCTGGCAATTGTCCGAGCGCACAATAGTATGCTGCGTGGGCGGCATATCGAGACTGGACCAAATGAACCCTGTCTCCGGAGCATTCCAGTCGGCGGGCTCGCGGATGACTACGTCACCCGCGAGAGGCAGGCACGCCGCAAAGCGCAGAGGCTGTTCCCGCTCATGCCCGGAGCTCAGCGGCAGCCGGGAGACCAGCACCGCTTGGTTGGTCTCAGATCTGGCAACGAAAGCGACCTGAGACCCCGTGAGCGCACGATCTCCCAGGATGTAGCCTTTCGGCGCGCTCAGGTTCACGGTTCCCGACGTCCCCCAACCGCCACCTTCATCGGTCAGAAAAACGACTCTCGCGCCGGTTGATCCGTTCAGCCTCACCAGCACAAGGTACTCGGTTCGCCCATGAATCGCGTGCTCAAAACGCTTGGTGGCCGAGAACGGACCTGGAACCCGAATTGGCACTCCCGCGTGGCGATCAAGAAGAGGATAGGAGAAAGATGAGGAATCCGACACCCCGAATCTGCCGATACGCATTTGACCGGAACTCCGAGTAGCGCCGATGCTCAACCACCCCGACCGCGTGGGCTCACGATAGACGACCTCGTCGCTGTTCGTGTCTTGCCCGATATCGTGGCGAACGACCTCGTGTGGACGGCCACTGCTGTCCGGTCTCAGGTAGAACAGGCTCCGTCCGGTAACGGAAAGACAGACTTGCGCCGAAGCCGTTTCAATGCGGTCTATTTCGTCAGAACAACTCGACCGGTCGTACACAAGTGCCGTGAATCGTCCTTGGCCGTGCAGATCGGCTGTGAACGCGTACCGCGGGAGTGACCGGTGCGGCGCGAGCGACCCGAACTGGTAGAAGCTGTGTCGCAGGGCGAGGTCGTCGTGATCGACCAGTGTCTCGGCGTTGGCCTGCCTGGCGTCGATTGCGCATTGAGGGAGGCTGACCCAGTTGTCTGAGTCGTGGACAGGCAGTCGAACTATGGCTCCCCTGGACGTCGGCGTCGGCGCGATCCTCCGATACCACCACCGTCCGCTTCTTTCAACCATAGGAATTGTCTGGGCGGCGAAATCGAAGCGTTGCAGCATTGCCCCGGTAGATTCGGTTGCGTGAGGTCGCGGCTTTCTCACTGGCGAGTTGCCTCCCTGACTCATTAGCGGCACAGGATATGCCTGAGTAGCCCCGTAGTGCCCTGGCGTGTTGAAATGCTGCTGCGAGGCTGCCGTCCTCCTCTCGTTCGTGGCCCTATGCGTTGGCCTTGAGGCTTTCGAACTGTGCGAGGAGTTGTTTGGGGGTGGGGGATTGGAGGTGGCCGTGGGTGCGACCGTCCACCAGGATCATCACACGGTGGGCCATGGCTGCCAGTTCGAGGTCGTGGGTAACCATGACGACGCAGGCGCCCCGGCTGGCGGTTTCTTGGAGCATTCCCATCACGACTTTGCCGGTGGCGGTGTCGAGTGATCCGGTCGGCTCGTCGGCGAACACGATCGCTGGGCTGGACACCAGG
>JAISCU010000016.1 GCA_031265345.1 Bifidobacteriaceae bacterium | reverse complement strand
CGGGCGCGCAGCCGGCGCCGCCGCCAAGGCGAGGGGAATAGAGCCATGTCCAAAACGCTACGGCATTCGCCGGCGCGGCGTTCTCAGTTCGGCTCGCTGGCCTCCGAGGCCAGGATCTGGCTGCGGACCACCCGTCTCAAGACTTTGCCGACCTGCAGCCGGGGCAGTTCGGTCATCAGGACCAACTGCTTGGGGATGGCGTAGCGCGACAGCCGGTCCGCGCACCAGGCCCGGACTTGGCCCAAGTCGAGCTTCCCTCCGATCCGCAGCACCACCGCCGCGACCACCCGCTCGCCCAGATCGCCGTGCGGGATCCCGACCACCGCGACTTCGGCGACCTGCGGCATCAGCGCCAAGTGGTTCTCGACCTGAGACGGGTAGACGTTGAATCCGCCGGTGATGATCACCTCTTTGATCCGGTCGACCAGGCGGATGAACCCGTCCTCGTCGGGTTGGACCACGTCCCCGGTCCGCAGCCAGCCGTCCGGGGTCAGGCAGGCGGCGGTCTCCTCTGGTCGGTTGAGGTAGCCCTGGAAGACCTGCGGGCCGCGCACCCACAACTCGCCAGCCGCGCCGGCGGCAGCGTCCCGCCGAGGGTCGTCCAGGTCGGCGATGCGCATCTGCGTGCTGGGGAACGGCACCCCCAGCGTTCCCGGCCGCCGCGCCGCCGAGACCGGGTTGCCCAGGGCGATCGGCGAGCTCTCGGTCAGGCCGTAGCCCTCGACCAGCATCCCCCCGGTGGCCGCCTCCCAGCGCCGGGCGACCCGGGCCGGCAGGGCCATGGCGCCGGAGATGGCGTGCCGGAAACTGGTCAGGTCGACGCGGCCCGAGCCGCCCTCCTCGATGGCGCCCACCAGGCGGTCGAACATGGGCGGCACGCCGGCCAGGAAGGTGCCCGGCAGGCGCCGCTGGGTCTCCAGGAACAGTTCGACGTCGAACTTCGGGAGGAGCGCCACCAGGCCCCCGACCCGCACCGGCGCCAGGAGGTTCAGCGTCAGGCCGAACACGTGGAAGAACGGCAGGACGGCGTAGAAGACCTCTTCGCCGGAAATCAGGGACGGCACCCAGGAGACGGACTGAGTCGCGTTGGCGACCAGGTTGGCGTGGGTGAGGACAGCGCCTTTGGGCGTGCCGGTGGTGCCGCCGGTGTACTGGATCACGGCCACGTCCGCGGGCCGGGGCGCCGGGGTCGCAGGGTCCAGCCGGCGCCGGCCGCGGGCCAGATCCTCCCACCGCGCCGTCCCGCCGCGTCGTCCGGCGGTCAGCTCGCCGCGCAGCCGGCGGGCCTTGGCCACCGGCAGCCGTAGCGCCAGGCGTTTGACCAGTGGCAGGGCCGCAGTCATATCGACCGATATGAGGTCGACGCGGTCGCGGTCGACCTGGCCGGCGATCACCGGCGCCACCTTGTCCCAGGCGATGACGCAGGTGGCGCCGCAGTCCGCCAATTGCTCGGCGAACTGCGCCGCGCCATAGGTCGGGTTGTGTTCGACGACTATCGCGCCCAGGCGCAGCACGGCGTTGAAGGCGACCACGTGTTGCGGGCAGTTGGGCAAAGCGATGGCGACCACGCTGCCCGGCCCGACCCCGCGTCCGGCCAGGGCGCGGGCGGCCACCAGCACCTGTTCCCACAGCTCGGCGTAACTGGTCCGCCGTCCCATGAAGTCAAGGGCCGGACGGTCCCGGTAGAGGTCCGCAGCCGTCTCCAGCGCGGTGTGGACGGGCTCGGTCGGGAATGGCACGTCGGCTGGCACGCCTTCGGCGTACAGCTTCAACCATGGTCTTGGGGTCGGGGGAAACACAACCCGTAATCTAAACCTACGGCGCCGTAGGGTCCTGCCATCCGGCGACCAGCCGCCGGAATCCTCACCAGACCTTCACCCTTGGCGCGTTGGTGTACGATGCCGCGCCGCCACCCCGTCGCGCCAGGACGGCACCGCCACGGGTCGGCCTGGGAGTCATACGATCCGACCTATCGTCCGCGCCGCGGGATCGACATCCCAGACTCCCACAGCGGACAGCGGGTCGCCCGAGTGGTATCCGACTATGGCCAGGCACTCGACTTGAGTCTTGCCGAAGACCGCCGAGCAGGGGCGGTGCATGTGCCCGTGCAGCGAGGCCAGCGGTTGGTACTGGTCGATCAGGGCGCGGACGTTCTGATCGCCGGGAACACCGAACCGGCTCCGATCCGCGACGCCGTACGGCCAGTCATGGGTGATCAGCAGGTCTGCCCCTTCAGCCAAGGCTTCGCGCACCTTGTCCAACTCGTCGGGAGTGTAATGCCCGGCCCGTTTGCCCCCGGCCGCGCGGGGCTCGCCCGCGGCCGCCCAGCGGAACGTCCGCTCACCATAGATCCCGGACAGGAACGCCACCCTCAATCCCTCGATGTCGACGACACCGGCACGGCCCAGATAGGTGACGTTAGGCCCCCACTGGCCGGCGCCAGCGGAAAGGCCGCCATCGGCGTCGAGGGCGGGGAACGGTTCGTGATTGCCAGCGATGAAGCACAAAGGGACCGGGAACACGATCTCACCGCTCATGACCTCATGGAAATCTCCCAGTTTGCGGTACTTCGGCGGCCCCGGCACCTGTTCGGCCTCGGCCTCGGTTCGTTGCGCCTCGGCGTCTCCGACCTGGAGAATCGCGCTCAGATCGGTCGGCGCGACCCCGGCTTTGGCGCAGGCGGACTCCACCAACGCCAGGGCTTGGCGCCAATGCCCGTGCACATCTCCGATTCCAGCTATCAGCATGGGCACAAGCCTAGAGATCGCCACTGACACTGTGAGGACCTGGGGTTTTTGGGGGAGACGACCGAGCGGCATCGTCCACCGGAACCCCCGTCTTCCAGGCGCCGAGGGCCGTGCTTTGACGTCCCACGGTTCCGGCCGGCGGCTTGGTGCGGGGCGGTCGGGACACAAGCCGCGCACGATGCCGCCCCCGGGTCCCGGCGCGGATCAGCCGGGCACCCTGGTCGCGGCCGTCGTCTTGTCCAGTCTGCATGCTTCGGGCTTGCCACTCACGATTCGTTCCCAGGTGCCTGGGGAGTCCCGCCCGGACGCGCGTGGCCCAGAGTGGCGCGGACCACCAGGGGGTGGAACCATCGCACCACCAGCCAGTAGAGCCGTCCCAGCGGTCCCAGCAGCGTGACTGTTGTGGTGAGCGTGGCTCGGCCGTCTCCCGTGGTGATCCCGACCCGGAAATTCAGATGCGTGTCGTCCACGCCCAGGATGATCTCCTGGTCGGTTCGCGCCAGCACCGGGAACCCTGTCTCCGGCAGGCCCTCCCCGGCGGCGGACAGGCCAAACGGCCGCACAAGCGTGTCGCGGAGGCGCATCGCGCGGTTGACCGGCTGCGGCAGGGACGCCATGATCCTGGCCCAGGCGGCCGGGTCGGCGGTCTCGCCGTCCCGGATCGGTGACGTCCAGGCGTCCGCGTGGTCGACGCGCCCGGCGTGCGCCGCGAGCAGGTCGGTCAGCACGGGAGCGGCTCGCCGTACCGGCCGCGGCCCGGGTCTGGTCAGCCCCCACACGAACCACCCCGCTGTCAAGCCGCCTGCCACCACGACGCTCCCAAGAGCGATGGCCGCCTGGGCCAATCCCCGCTTCATGTCACGCTCCTTCGCTCCGCGTCTGCGCCTCCTAATGCCAAGGGGCAGCCCCCGGCCGAATACTAACGGGCCCGTTCCACCTTTCATGTCGATCCTCTGTTCGATGCCGACAGCACACGTCCGAGCGCCGCCGGGGGGCGTGGTGGCCGCCGGCGCCCAGACGCCGGGCCTCCGGTCGCGCCGCCCCTGTTCCGGCGCGATGACGACCCGGCCTGGCCAAGGTGGTGTTATACGGGCACTCCATGGGCGGGTCCATCGCCCTCAGCCTCGCCGCGCTGGACCCGAGCCGGATCGCTGGCCTGGTGTTGAGCGAGTCCAACCTGGACGCCGGGGGCGGGCCGGAGAGCCGGGCGATCGCCAGCCAGCAGGCCGAGGAGTTCGTGCGAGAGGGCTGGGCCGTGCTGCTGGACACCGTCCGCGCGGAGGGCATTCCCTGGATCCGGACCGCTCCCCTCTCGTCGCCCGGAGCGATCCACGCCGAGGCGACGTCGCTGGTGGCGGGGGTCACGCCCTCCTGGCGCGAGATCCTCTACGGCCTGGATCGCCCGCGCTTCTACCTGTTCGGGTCACAGAGCCTCCCGGACCCGGATTTTGAGCAGTTGCCGCGCCACGGGGTCCGGACCCTGGTGGTGCCGGAAGCCGGCCACAACATGGCCTGGGAGAACCCGGCGGGCGTCGCGGGCGGCATCGTCCCGTGTTTGGAGGCCACCCGAGAGGGGCGCTGAGCGGGCCGGGCGGCCGCGTCGGCAGGGCCGAACCCTACCGGAAGGGTCTGGGCTGGCACTCACGTTCGCCGCCGCCCAGCTGCCTGGGGACGATGCCGCCCACTCGGCTCCGTCCGCCCACCCATCTCGGCACGTCTCGCCGGTAACCGAGGTAGCTGCGGCCGAACCTGTCGGTCAGCGCCGCCTCCTCGGCGGGGATTTGCCAGCGGTCCATGGCGAAAGCAAATGCGACGGCTGGCACCAGCGCCTTCCATGAGCGGTGGGCCAGCGCCCGCGCCACCAGAATCCCCACGAATCCCAGGTACATCGGGTTGCGGGACGCCGCCAGGACCCCCGATGTGACCAGCGTCGAAGCTAGCTCAGGCACCATCGGGTCCACCGTGGTCCGCGCGCGACGGAACTCGTAGGCGGCCGCCGCCATCAACGCGGCGGATCCGGCTGCCAACACCCCGGCCGGAATCCCGGAGGCAATCGTCACCGGGCGGCCCCGGACCGTCAACCTCTGCGCCGCCAAACCGCCAAGCCAGAGGATCGCGGGAGGAACAGCGAGCATCCCTAATGCTACCGACGCCCGCGAAAGCGAAGAGCTATCCACGCCACCGCCGTGGGCCGTCGGAGCAGTTTCCGGTGACCCGCCCGCCCCGGTCCGTCGAGACCGCTGTTCTGCGCGCTCGAACTCGTCGACTCCGGGGTTTTTCGCGGCCGACTTCATCGGGTCCGCTGTTCTCCATGGCCCCTGGCGTCGAGTCCGGGGTTTTGCGCGCATCTCCGCCCACCCGGAACGCGCTGACCAGGCAGAACGCGGAAGGGCCGGAGCCAAAACAGCGGACTCGACGAACGACCGCATGGGAAACAGCGGTCTCGATGAGGAGGGGCGCGCGGAACAGCGGTCTCGACGAGCAGAGGCGCGCAAATCAGCGGCCTCGATGAACAATGACGCGCAAATCGACGGGCTCGGCGCGGGCGCGCCTCTGGTGGCGGGCACCCGGCCACCAGCCCGGCGATGGCATCGACAGGCCCACGAAAGCGTCCCGTTCCCCCGCCTGCGCGCACGGCATCGCTGTCCATGTCCGAAAACCGCCAGTCGGCACCGGCTCCAGCGAATAGGCTCCTCCCTGTGACGCCCTTGCCGCTCGGCCATGACGCTTGCTACAGCGCGCTGACAGCCCACGATGCGCGGTTCGACGGGCGGATCTACGTCGGGGTGGCGACCACGGGAGTCTTCTGCCGCCCGGTCTGCCGGGCGCGGACGCCCAAACCGGAGAATTGCCGCTTCTTCCCCAGCGCCGCCGCCGCCCAGCAAGCGGGCTTCCGGCCATGTCTGCGCTGCCGTCCCGAGCTCGCGCCGGGTCTGGCCCCTATGGACGGACCGGCTCTCACAGCACGGCGGGCGGCCCGGCTGATCGATTCGGACCCGTGCGGGCAAACCGTGGAGACCGTTGCCGCCGAGGTCGGCGTCACTTCCCGCCAGCTTCGCCGTGTCTTCGAACGCGAGTATGGTGTGACGCCGATCCGCTACCTGCAAAGCGCCCGGCTACTGCTGGCGAAGAACCTCCTGACCGACACCGACCTTCCGGTCACCGCGGTCGCTTACGCCGCAGGTTTCGGCAGCGTCCGCCAGTTCAACGACTCGTTCCGGCGCCATTACCGCCTCACGCCAAGCACTTTGAGGCACGATGCCGCCGTCCTTCCCCGGCGCGACCCCCAGCCCACCAGCACTATCACATTGACCCTGGGCTACCGGCCCCCGTACGACTGGGACGGCATCCTCGCCTTCCTCGCCGCGAGGGCCATCCCGGGCGTCGAGCGGGTCTCGGACGGAGCCTACCGGCGGACCGTCATCCTGTGCCGCGCCGGAGCCGACTCCGACGTGGCGCATCGCGGCTGGGTGGAGGTTCGTCCGTTCCCCGCCCAAGCCCAAGTTCATGTCACCGTGCCCACGTCGCTGCTGCCGGTGCTGACCCAGGTCTTGGCACGCCTTCGCCACTTGTTCGACCTCGACTGCGAACCGATGGCCATCAGCGACCGCCTGACCTCGTTGGACGCCATCCGGCCAGGCCTGAGGGTGCCCGGAATCCGCGTGCCCGGCGCCTTCGACGGTTTCGAACTGGCCGTGCGCGCCATCCTCGGCCAGCAGATCAGCGTCAAGTCCGCGCGAACGCTGGCGGCCCGGCTGGCGGCGGCTTTCGGCGAGCCCATCGACCCGAACGCGGGCATCGGCAACGCCACCGACGCCCTCACGACAGCCATGCCGACGGCCGCCCAGATCGCCGCGCTCCCTTCGCCGGTGGAGGCTGCCCTGGGCCCGCTCGGCATCATCGGGGCCCGTGCCCGAGCCATCCGCGAACTGGCCGAAGCGGTGGTCCAGGGCCAGATCGATCTGACGCCCACCGCCGACGCGCCCAAGATGATGGAACAGCTGGAGTCGGTGCGCGGCATCGGCCACTGGACAGCCGAGTATGTGGCGATGCGGGCGCTGGCCTGGCCGGACGCGTTCCCCCAGGCCGATCTTGGGATCAAGACGGCGCTGGGCCGGGCGCTCGGGCTAGACGGCCATCCCCCGCCGCGCCAGGTCCGCGAACTCGCCGAAACCTGGAAACCGTGGCGGTCCTACGCCGCCCTCAGCCTCTGGAGGTCGCTCGCATGACAGTTCATTCCGCCGTGTTCGATTCGCCGCTCGGTCCGCTGGTCGGCGCGGCCCAAGATGGTGCCGTGACCGGGCTCTGGTTCGAAGGTCAGCGCCACTATCCGGACGCGAACGGCTGGTCGGACCAGCCCGACGACCCGGTCCTGCGGCGATTGGGCGCATGGCTGAGCGCCTATTTCGAGGGCGCGAGGCCGGGGGCCGACTTCCCGCTCGCTCCCCAGGGCAGCGCGTTCCGGCAGGCCGTCTGGGCGCTGCTGCGCCAGATCCCCTACGGCCAGACCACGACCTACGGCCGTTTGGCTGGGCTCCTCACCGCCTCCCAGGGGCGCGGCACGTCCGCCCGAGCGGTCGGGGGCGCGGTAGGCCACAATCCGATCTCCCTGGTGGTCCCCTGCCACCGCGTCATCGGCGCGGGCGGGGCGCTGACCGGCTACGCGGGCGGGCTGGACCGCAAGGTCGCCCTGTTGGAGTTGGAGCGCGGCGGTGCCCGCGACCAGTGTGGCGGCCCGCGCTAGGGCCGCAGCGCGTGGACGATGCCGCCCGGCAAGCATCCAGGACGGCGGCGCCCAGGTGGAAATGGGCTCGGGTCGGCGCGCTGACCGGCGGCGCGGCATCGTGCGAAGTGTGGTCATCGGGGGACGATGCCGCTCGCTCGGGCTACCTCCGGAGGCCCGAGGATGTCGAGCAGGTTGGGCCACTAGGTCAGCCCGTCGAACGGTAGCGTTTGGACCGGCCGTCCAACGGATCGCTTCGGGCCAGCCCTGCAGCTTCGAGTTGTGTCAGCGCGTACCTGACCTGCCGGGCCGTGAATCCGGTGACCGCTACTAGCTGCCGCACGGTGGAGGTGCCCGCCGCGAGCGCGTTGAGCACGGCGTCATGGTTGCCGCCAAGGCCGTTCGGATCGCCCCCGGGTTGCCAGGCCGAGCCTTTCGCCGACGCCGCGTGGGCTGGCGAGGCGAGGCGGGAGTGCCGCGACTGAACCCGGACGGTGAAGCTGACGCCGAGGTCGTGGAAGACCGGCGGCGGAGTCCCCGCTGCGGCCAACGCGTCGATGACGGCGGGAATGCCGCTCCCCAGGCGTTCGACCACACGGCTTCCGGCCGCGGTGCGAACCGATTGGAGGATTTCGGTCAAACGGGCGTTGCGAGAATGGGAGGGCGTGCGGCCCAGGGCTTCGACCCGCAGTCCGAGCAGACCGCCAGGATTGGAGATCACCAGTTGGCGAGGCTCCACACGCAGCGTGACAGGTGTGCTGCGGGCGTGGGGCCCCAAGTCGCGGTGGATCAGGGCATTGGCGATCAGTTCGCGCACCACTACTTCTGGATACTCCGGAACATCGAGGACAGTGCCGCCCGCTGTGTCGGCGATGGCGCGAGCGGTGGCGCGGCTGACCCAGTCGATGGCGTCCTGGAGCATTTGCGGGATGGAGCCGACCAGCAGGGCGGACTCTAGGACGCGAGCGCTTCCGGCAGCGCCTGATCCGGGAACGAAACTGGCCTGGACAGCGCCGTTGGGGAAGAATTGCTGCGGGTAGATCCCGAACGCCAGCAGGCCAGCGAGGGTCGGTCGCCCATCGGCAGCGAGAACGCCGGTGCGAAGCAGGACTTCAGGGTCCGTCATGGCTGAGAACACTCGCGCCTCGCCCCGACGCAGCCGTATGTAGGCGCTGACGGCTTCGGCATCCAAGTCCTGGTCCGTTGCGCCCTGCACAGTCTCCTCGTCGAAGACGGGTTGCCCGCGCGCGGCCATGAGGGCCTGCTCCTCGAGTTCTGCCATGGGGTAGTCGCCGTCGTATTGCCGCAAGTAGGCCTTGCCTGTTCGTTTCACTCGGATCGGTTTGAGGGCTCGATCAACCTCGGGCACATGGACTATCACAACCTCGACGCCATCAAGGATCTCCGTCTTCGTGGTGACGATGATCCCCGGTGCGAGTGCGTCGCGGCACACTCCAGCGACGGCTTGTTGGCACTTGGCGACGTCATACACTTTGGTCGGCGAAAAGCCATGTGCTTGATCAAGACCGAAAATCAGGATTCCTCCGCCGGGCGTGTTGGAGAAGGCCGAGAGTGTTTCCGCCACGTTATCTGGAAACCCGCCCTGCGCCAGCTTGACTTCGCAGCGGGCCGTGTCGCTATTCTGTCGGCGCAAATCTGTCACGAGCGCTACAAGATCCATGACAGAATTGTAACAACAGTGACATGAATGTGACGAACGCAGCGTGACTGTTACACCAGTGCCTGAAATGTGACGGTCTGCTGCTGCGATTCCCTCCAACGGCGGCGTTGCTAGCACAGTCCGCCGACGCGTGCCGCCGACCGGTCCCAATTCATCCGCCCGCCGCCCCGAGAACATCGGCGCACCGCCAGCCGCAGGGTCGCCGTGTCAGTGGTCGCGGCTACCATCTCCACATGGATCAAGCGGCGCCGACAGCGCTCGAGTTCTTCGCGGGCATCGGTCTGGCACGGCTCGGTCTTGAGCGGGCCGGATTCAAGGTCATTTGGGCCAATGATCACGAGCCGGACAAGCGCGCGATGTATGAGGCCAACTTCGGCGCCACACCGGACCACAGGCTTATGCTCGGCGACATCCGCAGCGCCCGAGCCAGCGACCTGCCGTCCGGCGCCGCGCTGGCTTGGGCATCCTCGCCTTGCACCGATCTCTCGTTGGCGGGCAATCGAGACGGCCTTGAGGGCGCGGAATCTGGGACCTTTTGGGAGTTCATTCGCATCGTTGGCGAGATGGGGCCGTCCGCCCCGCGCGTGGCCGTGCTGGAGAACGTCGTTGGGCTCGCCACTTCGCACGGTGGAGAGGACCTTGCCGCGGCCATACGGGCTTTCAACACACTGGGATACTCGGCCGACGTCTTGACGATAGACGCGCGGCGTTTCCTGCCGCAGTCCCGTCCGCGCCTGTTCGTGGTGGGCTCCAAGGACGCGCCCGCCTCGGAGCAGGCGGCCCCCGACCTTCGTCCGGACTGGCTTCAGGGAGTGTACGGTGACCGTTCGCTCCGCACTCACCGGGCTCGATTGCCTTCGCTGCCAAGACCCCTCACGAGCGGCTTTGGTCGCTTCTACACCGAGGACATGCAGGCATCGGATGATCGCTGGTGGGATGCGGCGCGGGTGCAAGCGTTCGTGGGGTCCTTGTCCAAGGTCCAGGCCGACCGGCTCGCAGAACTCCAAAGATCAGCTGGCGTGAAGTACCGCACGGCCTACCGCCGAACTCGTGGCGGGGTGGCTGTGTGGGAGGTTCGTTCCGACGACATCGCTGGTTGCTTGCGAACCGCGCGCGGGGGCTCCTCGAAGCAGGCGGTTGTCCGGCTCGGGAACAAGCGCCTGCAGATTCGGTGGATGACCCCTCGCGAGTATGCGCGGCTGATGGGCGCGGGCGACTACAAGCTGGACGCCGCGCGGACCAACCAGGCGCTGTTCGGTTTCGGGGATGCGGTGGCAGTGCCGGTGGTCGAATGGCTTGCTGGGAACTATCTGATGCCGCTGGCTACCGGCCGCTGGCCAGCGGCTTGGGAGACCGACATGATCGAGGTCCGCGGTGACGGGTGATTCCGGCGCCTGAGATCGCCCGAGGGCGCAAGTCCCGCGTAAGAACTCGCTTCCGGCGCCGGACGTGCAGGCGTTCCGGTCTCGATTGAAGCAGGCGCTCACAGACACCGACCCGGAAGGCCGGGTGTGGGCGTCCTCGCAATGGGGTGTGTACGCCTTTTGCGACTACCATGGCGAGCCGATTTACGTTAGCCAGACGAACGAAAGGCCGTCCGTCCGCGCGCGACGTCACTTGACCAGTCAGCGGACCGACGCCGTAGCGATGCGCATTTTGGACGTCATGGAAGTCGAAGTTCAAAGCCATCCTGAACGAGAAGACACCGGTGGCCACCGAGCCCATCAGGTTGCCGCCGTCGCGGCGGTGGGACCCGCCCGACGCGGCGACTCGCTGGGGCCAGGGACACCCCGACGTCAGGATCGCCCGCCGAGCGGAGACGGTGTCGAGGCTGGCGGACGTGGCGCGCGAACGCGGCGAGGCCTCGGATGGCCTGAGGCGCGTCATCGTCATCCAGGCTGTCCGCCTCGCTTACCTGTCGGCCCAACGGCTCGGCGTCGTGGAGGGTCGCCCGGCGCCATCGACACGAACGCTTTGATCGGTGCCGAAGCGTTCAGGTTGGGTGGGGTAGCGGCGGGGCCTGGCGGGGGTGGTATCCGGCGAGTCGGCAGCACCCGGATTCGCCGCCGCCCGGGGGAGTGAGGCAGACTAGCACCGGAACTCCTGGTCGGAGGTTGT
Source organism: Bifidobacteriaceae bacterium (assembly GCA_031265345.1). Next base: position 2,531 of record JAISCU010000016.1, on the reverse strand, counting down.
TTTGTCACCACCTGCCCACCAGGAGTTCCGCCCCGCCACGGGTAGGACCCGCCCACGCCGCCAAGTTCCCAAACAGCGACTTACTGGGCCGGTCCCGCGTTGGCGGCGGCCTCGAAGCAGGTCGCCGAACACTTGCCGACTCAGAAGCGCGGCAGGAACCACCGGTACGGCGACTACCGGGTGCGCGTAGCAACATCGAGTGGTGCCGTTCGTGTGGGGGAGCCGAAATGCGGGTCAAGCGGGTTCGTGGCCGAGCGGCGTCACGGGCCGGGCGTCACGGGGCGGCCAACGGCCAGCCGTGGTGCGCGCAGTGACGGTTGGTCGAGGTTCGCGTGACGATCATTGGGACGCGAAAAGGACGCGCGGGACCAGCAGTCGCTAACTGGATAACATCGTACAATGGAATAATTCCAGATTACGTGATAAGTTGTTCCTGTGATTGCGAACAGCTTTGGCGCCGCTCGTCCAATGGGGGTGGCGGCCGAGCCGCGGGAGTTGGACGACCACCCACAGGCGTCGATCACCGAGCAGCAGGCGCTGGTCGCGCAGCCGACGGAGTTGTCAGCCCGCCTCAAAGCGGTCGGATTGCGCGTGACCGCGCCGCGGTTGGCCGTCCTCGAGGCGTTGGCGGCCAGTGGCCACTCGACTGCTGACCGAGTCGCTGACCAGGTGCGCAACAAGCTCGGCACGGTGTCGACCCAAACCATTTATGGCGCCCTGGCGACGTTGACCGAACGCGGACTGGCTCGCCAGATCGAGCCAGCCGGGCACAACCGGCTGTTCGAGGCCAGAACGGCGGACAACCATCACCACCTGATCTGCCGGGGCTGCCATCGGATCGAGGACGTCGACTGCGCGGTCGGCTTGGCGCCGTGCCTGGAAGCCAAGAACGATCAGGGGTTCGTCATAGATGAAGCCGAAGTGATCTATTGGGGCCTCTGCCCTGCCTGCCAGGCCGCCGAACGTGCGACCGACCGCGGCGCCGACCACCAAGATCCCGAGGCCGCCCCCGACCAGGCCGTCGAGCCCGCCGTCCGCCCAGGCTTCGGCCAGACCGCATCCGGCTACCGAGCCGCCGAGCCCGCTTCGGAGTCAGGCGCCAGCCGGGCCGCTCGGCGAGAGCCAGCAGCGAAAATGCCTCCCAGCCCACCAACGGAAGCCTGGAGAGGCGGCAAGTGATGGTCGGCGGCATCGTCCACGAAACGGCAGGTGGAAGCGCCTCTCGAGCCTCCGGGGGCAAACCAGACGAGCGGTGAGTGATGCCCCGGCGGCATCGTCCATGAGACCAAAAGACCACGAAAGGACAAGACAGATGACCACCAACACCCCCAAACCGACCACGACCCTGGCGGGCCAACCGGTCGCCTCGGACGAGCACTCGCTGTCCGTGGGCGCCGACGGAGCCATCGCCCTGCACGACCATTACCTGGTCGAGAAGCTGGCCCAGTTCAACCGCGAACGCGTCCCGGAGCGGGTGGTGCACGCCAAGGGCGGCGGGGCTTTCGGCGAATTCCGGGTCACCAACGATGTCAGCCGCTGGACCAAGGCGGCGGTGTTCCAGCCGGGCGTCACGACCGAGTTGCTGGCGCGGTTCTCCTCCGTGGCGGGCGAGCTGGGGAGCCCCGACACCTGGCGCGACGTGCGCGGATTCGCGCTCAGGTTCTACACCGCCGAGGGCAACTACGACATGGTCGGCAATAACACGCCTGTGTTCTTCATCAGGGACGGCATGAAGTTCCCCGACTTCATCCATTCGCAGAAGCGCCTGGCCGGCTCGCACTTGCGCGATCTCGACATGCAGTGGGACTTCTGGACGCTGTCGCCGGAATCGGCCCAGCAGGTGACCTACCTGATGGGCGACCGGGGCGTGCCCGCGACTTGGCGGCACATGCAGGGCTATTCCTCGCACACGTACCAGTGGATCAACCAGCGAGGCGAGCGTTTCTGGGTCAAGTACCACTTCACCACGGACCAGGGCGTCCGCAACATCACCGCCGCCGAGGCCGAGACCCTCGCAGGCACCGACGCGGACCACTACCTGCGCGACCTCTGGGACGCGATCGAGCGCGGCGAGCACCCGTCATGGACCATGAAAGTCCAGGTCATGCCCTACGAGGACGCCAAGACGTACCGGTTCAACCCGTTCGATCTGACGAAGGTCTGGCCGCACAGCGACTACCCGTTGACGGAGGTCGGCCGGTTCACGTTGAACCGCAACCCGGAGAACTACTTCGCCCAGATCGAGCAAGCCGCCTTCGCGCCCTCGAACCTGGTTCCGGGCATCGCGGTCAGCCCGGACAAGATGCTGTTGGCCCGCATGTTCGCGTATCGCGACGCCCACCGGTACCGGGTCGGAGCGAACAGCGACCAGCTACCCGTGAACGCCCCGGTCGCGCCGGTCAACTCGTACACCCGCGACGGCGCCATGCGTCACCGCGTCGATCCGGCCTCCGCGCCCACTTATGCGCCCAATTCGCTGGGTGGCCCGGTCGCCTCGCCCGCGTTGGCCAGCGACTCTGCCGGTTGGCAGA
>JAISCU010000013.1 GCA_031265345.1 Bifidobacteriaceae bacterium | reverse complement strand
CTGGCGCGACCCCTTGGAACCGTGAGGTCAGCCCGCGTTCAGCCGCCGTTCTGGCTGCGCCGCCTGCGCAGCGTCGCCAGGGCGTCCTCCAACAACTGCGCCCCGTCCTGGTCCGAACGACGCTCCTTGACGTACGCCAAGTGCGTCTTGTACGGCTCGTTGCGGGGCGGCGCCGGGGGATTCAACGCGTCCATCCCTGCCGGCAGCCCACAACGCGGGCAATCCCATTCGACTGGCACCGTGGTGCCCACGTCGTCGACAAAACTGGGCCGGGTCTCATGCCCGTTGGTGCACCAATAGGACACCGTCACCCGCGGCGCGACCTCGCCCCGTTCCTCTTCTCCCATCGGTCCCGCGCCAACGCGCGAACCCCTGATGGCACTTCCGCCTGCCATAGCTCCGCCTCCTCAAGACTCCGGCGGTCAGGGCGCGCCGAAACGAATCGCCTTCAGGCGACCCCGATCCGCGCGACCCTAACTGAATTTGTGGATCAACGCCAGAGCAAACACCATTGCGATCCAAACAATTCCCACAACGACCGTAAACATATTCAGATTCTTCTCCGCCACCCCGGACGAGCCGAGGTTCGAGGAGAAGCCGCCGCCGAACATGTCGGAGAGCCCCCCGCCCTTGCCTTTGTGCATCAGAATCAGCAGAATCAAGAAGGCGCTCGTCAACACCAGGATCACCTGGCAGATGATGGTCACTACAGTCACGGCGGCCTATCCTACGCTATCGGGGCCAATTCTCAGGCCATGTACTCGGAGAAGCGGCAGATCCGGGCGAACTCCTCGGGGTCGAGGGAGGCCCCGCCCACCAATCCGCCGTCAACGTCCGCCTGAGCCATGATGGCCGCGACGTTCGAGGCCTTGACCGAACCGCCGTACAGGACGCGGATCGCCTCGGCGGCGTCGCGCCCGTACAACTCGGCCAGGCGCTCGCGGATAGCCCCGCAGACCTCCTGCGCGTCCGCGGGAGTGGCCACCTCGCCGGTGCCGATGGCCCAGATCGGCTCGTACGCGACCACGGTCCGGCTGGCCGACTCGGGCGGCAGCTCGGCGAACACCGCGTCGATCTGCGCCAGGGTGTAGGCGACGTGCTCGCCAGCCTTACGGATGGTCAGGGCCTCGCCCACGCAGATGATCGGGACCATCCCGCCGCCGAGGGCCGCCAGGGCCTTCTCGCCCACCTCCTGGTCCGTCTCGCCGTGGTACTGCCGACGCTCGGAATGGCCCACCACCACATAGGAGCAACCAAGCTTGGCCAGCATGTGGGCGGAGATCTCGCCGGTGTAGGCTCCGGCGGCGTGGACCGAGACGTCTTGCCCGCCGTAACGGATCGACATGTTGTCCGCGTCGGTGACGGTCTGGACCGAACGCAGGTCGGTGAACGGCGGCAGCACCGCGACCTCGACCTTGTCGTAGTCGAAGTTTGCGTCCTGCAGCGCCCAATGCAGGCGTTGGACGGTGGCGGTGGCCTCCAGATGATCGAGGTTCATCTTCCAGTTGCCCGCCATCAAGGGTGTGCGCGTCATGCTTCAGGCCTCCAATACGGCTATGCCGGGCAACACTTTGCCCTCCAGCAGTTCCAGCGACGCTCCGCCGCCGGTCGAGATGTGGCCGAAGCCGGACTCCGGCAGGCCGAGGATACGGACGGCCGCGGCGCTGTCGCCACCCCCGACCACGGAGAAACCGTCGGAGTCGATCATGGCCTGGGCCACATCACGGGTTCCGTCCGCGAACACCGGGAACTCGAACACGCCCATCGGGCCGTTCCAGACGATGGTCGCGGCGTCGCGGATCTTGGCCGCGAAGGCCTTGCGCGAGTCGTGCCCGATGTCCAGTCCCATCCAGCCCTCGGGGATCTTGTCCGCAGCCACGTCGTAATGGGCGGCGTCGCGGTCGAACTTGTCCGCCACCACGATGTCCGTCGGCAGGACGATCTCGACGCCTTCCGCCGAGGCCCGGTCGAGGTAGCCCTTGACGGTGTCGATCTGGTCCTCCTCGAGCAGCGAGGTGCCGACCGGGTAACCCTTGGCGGCCAGGAACGTGTAGACCATGCCGCCGCCGATCAACAGGGCGTCGGCTCTCGACATCAGGTTGCCGATCACGCCGAGCTTGTCGGACACCTTCGATCCGCCCAGCACCACCACGTAGGGACGCGCCGGGTCGGTGGTCGCCCGCGACAGGGCCTCGACCTCGGCCAGGACCAGGCCTCCTGCCGCCGCGGGCAGGATTTGGGCGATGTCGTAGACGGAGGCCTGCTTGCGATGCACCACGCCGAAACCGTCCGAGACGAAAGCGTCCCCGAGCGAAGCCAACTCTTCAGCGAAAGCCCGCCGCGCGGCATCGTCCTTGGAAGTCTCACCCTTGTTGAACCTGACGTTCTCCAACAGGACCACGTCGCCGTCCCGGGCGTCCGCCACGGCCTCGCGGGCCAACGGCCCAACCGTGTCGCCGGCGAACGTGACCGGCTTGCCGAGCAGCTCCGACAACCGGACGGCCACCGGTTGGAGCGAGTACTTCGACTCCGGCTCGCCCTTCGGACGGCCCAGGTGCGCCATCACGACCACCTTCGCGCCGGCCCCCGCCAACCGTTCAATGGTCGGCAGCGAGGCGCGCACACGGCCGTCGTCCGTGATCCGCTGCCCATCCAGCGGCACGTTCAGGTCCGCCCGGACCAGCACTCGTTTCCCTCGCAGGTCCCCCAGCGACTCGATCGTTTTCAATGCCATTGTCATCAGCTCCTATCAGCCAAGACGGCGCCCGCCGGAACGTTCCTTCAGTCCGGGCGGACGCCGTCGTGAGCTCGTGGGTCGGGTCGGTCAGAGACGCTCGCCGACATAGACGGTCAGATCGACCAGCCGGTTCGAGTAGCCCCACTCGTTGTCGTACCAGGCGACCACCTTGACTTGGTCGTCGATCACCTTGGTCAGGCCGGAGTCGAAGATCGACGAGGCCGGGTCGGTGACGATGTCGGTGGACACCAGCGGATCGGTCGAATACACCAGGTAGCCCTTCAGGTCGCCCGACTCCGAGGCGACCTTGACCGCCGTGTTGACGTCCTCGGCGGACACCGGCTTGGCGGCCGTGAAGGTCAGATCGACGGCCGAGCCGGTGATGACCGGCACGCGCAGGGCGTAGCCGTCGAGCTTGCCCTTCAGCTCCGGCAGCACCAGGGAGACAGCTTTGGCCGCCCCAGTCGAGGTCGGGACAATGTTGACGGCGGCGGCGCGAGCCCGGCGCGGGTCGCGGTGCGGACCGTCCTGGAGGTTCTGGTCGCCGGTGTACGCGTGGACGGTGGTCATCAGGCCGCGCACAATCCCGATCGAATCGTTCAGCGCCTTGGCGAGCGGCGCCAGGCAGTTCGTGGTGCAGGAGGCGTTCGAGATGATGTGGTGGATCGCCGGGTCGTAGTTCTTGTGGTTGACGCCCATGACGAAAGTGCCGTCCTCGTTCTTGGCCGGAGCCGAGATGATGACCTTCTTGGCGCCCGCGTCGATGTGCGCCTTGGCCTTCAGCGCATCGGTGAAGAAGCCGGTGGACTCGATCACGATGTCCGCGCCCAGTTCCGCCCACGGCAGCTTCGACGGGTCACGCTCCGCCAGCACCCGGAAGGTGTTGGAGCCGACCGTGATCGAATCGTCCGTCGATGAGACGGGCTCGTCCAGGCGGCCCAGGACCGAGTCGAACCGGAGCAGGTTGGCGAGCGCCGCCGGGCTGGTCAGATCATTGACGCCGACAATCTGGATGTCTGCACCACTAGCGAGGATGGCGCGATAGTAGTTGCGACCGATCCGGCCGAAACCGTTGATGCCAACGCGAATTGTCATTTCAATTCCCCCTTTGGTGGCGCCGGATGACCGGCGCGGAGATTTGCCGTTGCGGCAGCCTTTCACCGCTGGGGGCCGGGCTGCCATTGTCCAGTGCCACCGGAGGTCCCGCTGGCACCAAGAACCGACCCTAGCACCACCGACCCCTTCCGTTCAGCACTTTGGGCCCAAAGTTCACATGTGGGTAAGCCCATGCGAATCATCAGGTCACATGTCGTACAGATCAGGCGGTAAGGCGGCTTCGGTGAGGGGGATGCCGAGTTCGATGGCGCGTTTGTCCGCCATCGCCAGAAGTCGGCGGATTCGCCCCGCCACGGCGTCCTTGGTCAAGGGCGGATCGGCCAGCAGGCCCAGATCCTCCAGCGAAGCCTCCTTGTTCGCCAGGCGCAACTCGGCCGCGCGGCGCAAGTGGTCCGGCACGGACGGCCCCAGAATCTCGAAGGCCCGCTCGACCCTGGCGGCGGCTGCCACGGCCGCGCGCACCGACCGCCGCAGGTTCGCGTCATCGAAGTTGGCCAGGCGGTGGGCGTTGCCGATGACTTCGCGCCGCACCCGGCGCTCCTCCCAGGCGATCACCGCCTCATGGGCGCCCATCCGCGTCAGGATGGTCCTGATCGCGTCGCCGTCCCGCACCACCACCCGGTCGATGCCGCGCACGTCGCGGGATTTCGCCGCCACGCCCAGACGCCTCGCGGCGCCGACCAGGGCCAGCGCCGCCTCAGGACCAGGGGCAGTGATCTCGAGCGCGCCCGAGCGGCCCGGTTCGGTCAGCGAGCCGTGGGCCAGGAAGGCGCCCCGCCAGGCCGCCTCGACATCGCACAGCCCGGCGCCGACTATCGACGGCGGCAATCCCAGAACCGGGCGCCCGCGAGTGTCCAACAGGCCGGTCTGCCGCGCCAGCCCTTCGCCGTCGTCCGCGAACCGGACGTGGAAACGGTTGTGCCGTTTCAGCGCGCCCCCGGAGACCAGGACGATATCCGACCGGTTACCGTACAGATCCGCGACGGCCTGGCGCAGACGGCGGGCGGCCAGGGCCGTGTCGAGCTCCGCCTCGACCACGATGCGGCCCGCGATGATGTGCAGGCCGCCCGCGAACCGCAGCATGACGGCGACCTCGGCCTTTCGGCAACAAACCGAGTCGACCTTCAACCGGCCGAGTTCTTCCTTCACAGTGGCCGTCAACGCCATAGGCTCTATTCCCCTCCCAGGAACGCTTCGCGGTAGGCCGCCGCCAACCGGAGCGAATCGTGCTCGGCGGCTCGGCCAGGTTTGCGGACCGGCCGGCTCAGCAGACGCCCGCCCTGCTGGTCCACCCAGTCCTCCAATTCAGTTAGATCGCCGGCCGACGACTCATCGACGATCACCACATCGAACCTGGCCCCTGGCGCATACGAGCCTAACGCCTTCAGATGGTCCACCGGACTGTACCCGGAGGTCTCCCCGGCCTGGCTCTCCAGGTTCAACGTCACACAGCGCTTGGTGCGCTCGGCCAGAACCGCCTCGGCCAACTCCGGGATCAGCAGATGCGGTATCACCGACGTGTACCAGGAGCCGGGCCCCAGCACCACCCAGTCGGCAGCCCGGACGGCCTGGACGGCTTCCGGGCAGGCCGCCGCGTCCACCGGGGTCAAGCGCACGGCATCGACCCTGCCCCAGGCCACGGCGACTTTGGCCTGCCCGCGCACGGAGGTGTGCCACTCCTTGCCGTCGACCATGCGCGTGATGTCCGCCTCCACGTCCAGCGGCACGGCGGCCATGGGCAGCACCCGGCCCTCGGCGCCGACCAGTTTGCCGACAAAGTCCAGGCCGGTCGCCGGGTCGCCCGGCCACATCTCCCACAGCCCCACGATCAGGAGGTTGCCGACCGCGTGGTCCGCCAACTCGCCGTCCCCGCCGAGCCGGTGCTGCAGCACCTCGCGCCAGGTGACGCCCCATTCGTCGTGTCCCGACAGGGCGGCCAGCGCCATTCGCAGGTCGCCGGGCGGCAAGCAGCCGAACTGGTCGCGCAACCGGCCCGATGAGCCGCCCGAGTCCGCCACCGTCACCACGGCCGTCAAGTCGGCGGTGACATGGCGCAATGCCCGTAACGATGCCGCCAACCCGTGCCCGCCGCCGAGGGCCACGACTTTGGGCGGTCGCACCACCCGGCTCACTCGCGGCCCACGTCTCGGTGGCTGGCCCGCGCCCTCACGCCCCGCTCGCGCAACATGGCCACCAGCGCCTCCGTCATGGCGACCGAACGGTGTTTGCCGCCGGTGCAGCCCACCGCGACCGACAAGTGCCGTTTGCGTTGCCCAACGAATCCCTGCAGCGAAACCATCAACGCATCAACATAGTGGTTCAAGAACTCTTGGGCATCCCCCGAGGCCATGACGAAATCGCGGACGGCCGGATCGACGCCGGTGAGGTGGCGGAGCTCGTCCACCCAGTAGGGGTTGGCCAGGAAACGGACGTCGATCACCGCGCTGGCGTCCGCCGGGACGCCGTACTTGAAACCGAACGAGGACACCGACACGGTGACCTCGTCCTTCTGGTCCGGATCGGCGATGTGCGACATGTGGGCGGCCAGTTCGTGGACCGAGAAGGCGGACGTGTCCACATAATCGTCGGCCTGCTCCCGCAGCTCGGTCAGCAGCGACCGCTCGCGCCCGATCCCGGTGAGCACGGTCCCGCTGCCCTGCAACGGGTGCGGCCGCCGGACCGCCTCGTAGCGCCGGATCAACTCCGGGTCGGAGGCGTCCAGGAAGACGATCCGGTAGTCGATCCCGCTGGCCCGCAGCGACTCCAGGGCGTCCATGAAGGTGCGGAAGAACTCCCCCGAGCGCACATCCACCACCACGGCCAGCCGTTTCACGCCGCTTCCGGCCGGGGTCATCATTCCCGCCAACGGCTCGATCATCTGCGGCGGCAGGTTGTCCACCACGTACCAGCCCAGGTCCTCCAGCACGCCAGCGGCCTGGGTCCGCCCGGCCCCGGACATCCCGGTGATGATCAGGATCTCGCCGCGATCCTCTTTGGCGTTGAGCGCGTCGCGGATCGGGATGCCCGCCGGGAAGGTGGGCCGGTCGGAGGGCTGGTTCATCGGTCTAGTTTCTCATCCTTGGCAAGCGCGCCGTCCTCGGCAAGCGCGCCGTCCTTGGCAGCCGAGCCGCCTTCAGTCAGCGCCTGGCGAATGACCCGAGCCAGCTTGGGGCCGATCCCTTTGACGCCCGCCAATTCGTCCAGGCTGGCCCCGCGAATCCGTTTGACCGACCCGAACTCCTTCAGCAGCGCCTTCTGCTTGGCCGGTCCCAGGCCGGGCACGCCGTCCAACGCCGACTTGGTCATGGCCTTCGAGCGGCGCTTGCGATGGGCGGTGATGGCGAACCGGTGGGCCTCGTCCCGCACTCGCTGCAGCAGGAACAGCCCGTCCGATCCGCGCGGCAGGATCACCGGGAACCGCTCCCCCGGCTGCCACACCTCCTCCAGGCGCTTGGCCAGGCCCACCAAGGACACCCCCTCGACGCCCAGGTCCGCGATCACCTTGGCGGCCGCGCCGACCTGCGGGGCGCCGCCGTCCACCACCAGCAGGTTGGGAGGATAGGCGAAGCGGCGGGGGCGGGCGCGGCCGGCCGACCCAGCGGCATCGTCCACCCCGCCCAACGACGCGCCCGCTGACACGCCCTCTGTGCGGCCCTCCCCCGTGGCGTCCCCTCCGCCGCCCCCGGCGCCGCCGGCCGCCTCGGACCCCGAATCCGCCTCCTGGTGCGCGAAACGCCTGGTCAGGACCTCGGCCATGGCGGCTGTGTCGTCGGCGGCGCCCTGGCCCTCGGGGCCTCGGATGTTGAAGTGGCGGTACTCCGACTTGCGGGCCAGCCCGTCCTCGAACACGACCATGGAGCCGACCTGGTTGGCGCCGCCGGTGTGGGAGATGTCGTAGCACTCGATCCGCAGCGGGGCATCGTCCAAGTCGAGCCCTTCCTGCAGCTCCTTGAGGGCTTGCGACCGGCTGGTGAGGTCCGCGCCACGGCGCAGCTTGTGCAGCGCGAGGGCTTGTTCGGCGTTCTTCGCCAAGGTCTCCGCCAAGGTCCGCTTGACCCCCCGGCGGGGCACCCTGATCGTCACCGCGCCGCCCCGCCGGACCCTCAGATAGTCGGTCAGCTGCGCCTGGTCCTGCGGCGCCGTCGGCACCAGGATCTCGCGCGGCGCCTCGTCCTCGCCGGAGTACACCGTCTGCAGGAGGGACGCCACCAACTCGGCATCGGACAGGTCTTCCACTTTCTCCACGATCCAGCCGCGCTGCCCGGTGATCCGGCCGCGACGGATGAAGAACACCTGGACGGCGGCCTCCAAATCATCGGCGGCGAGGGCGAACAGGTCGGCGTCCGTCTGGTCGCCCAGGACCACAGCGTTGCGCTCGATCACCTTGGACAGCGCGGCGGCATCATCGCGCAGGCGGGCGGCGCGCTCGAAGTCCTCGGTCGCGGCGGCCCGGCGCATGGCGTCTTCGATCCCGGCCAGGAAGCGGCTGGTGTCGCCGTCCATGAAGGCCATGAAATCGTCCACGATGCGGCGGTGCTCGGTTTCATCGACCCGGCCGACGCAGGGGGCGGAGCACTTGTCGATGTACCCCAGCAGGCAGGCCCTGCCCTGGGCCTGGTAGCGCCGGAAGACGGTGTTTGAGCAGGTCCGCAGCGGGAACACGCGCAGCAGCAGGTCCAAGGTCTCGCGGATCGCCCAGGCGTGCCCGAACGGCCCGTAGTACTTCACCCCTTTTCGTTTGGCGCCGCGCATGACCTGGGCTCTGGGGAACGGCTCGCTGACAGTCACGGCCAGATACGGGTAGGACTTGTCGTCGCGGTACTTGACGTTGAAGCGCGGCTCGAACTGTTTGATCCAGGAGTACTCCAGCGCCAGGGCCTCGACCTCGGTGCCGACCACCGTCCAATCGACCGAGGCGGCCGTGGTCACCATCCGCCTGGTCCGAGGGTGCAATGAGGCCAGGGGCTGGAAATAGTTGCCGAGCCGGGCACGCAGATTCTTGGCCTTGCCGACATAGATCACCCGTCCGTGCCGGTCTCGGAACCGGTAGACCCCGGGGTCGGTCGGGATGGCCCCCGGTTCGGGCCGATAGGTGGACGGGTCGGTCATAGGCATCTACGTTAACGCGGTTGGCCGGGGCCCAGGAACGTGAACATGTCGTGATGACGAACCCCAGGAATTAACAAAACCCTGGGCTGGGTCTACTATGGTGTCTCGATCGCGGCTGGGCGCGCCCCGCGCCAGCCAACCTCCTGCGGACAGACAAGGCGAGGACCCCTCTGCATGCTTGACCAACCAGACGAGTCGCAGCCGCTCACGCGGAAACAACTCAGGCTGGCCCGTCAGCCGATGCCCGCTGTGATTCAGCGCGTCAAAGACTACGCCCCGCTGGGCAGCCACGGCGCCCACGCCTCGCCGGTGTCCACGCCTCGGCGCGGCCACCAGTCCGTCGCCACGCCGCCAATGCTTCCAGCCGTGCACGATGCCGCCGCGCCGGTGGTCCCCGCGACGTCGTCTTCCGCCCCTGCCCGCCAGGCGTCGGTCGAACGGTGGCTGGCGAGGGCCAACTTCGACCGGCTGACGGGGCTGGTGGAGCGGGTCCGCGTCTGCTTGCGCCGTTACACCGAACGGGCCGCGGCGGTGGCCTGCACCGCGCTGCTGGCCGGAACGGCGTTCATCGGGACCGGAGGCGCGGCGGGCCATGCCGTCCCGGCGGACGGAACCGACGCGTTGGGCCCGCTGGCCGACACGATAGAGGTCGTCTCGCGGCGCAACATGGCCGATCTGACCTCCCGCACCATGACCGCCCAGGTGGCGGCGGCGGCCGAGCAGCCCACCACCGAACCGGAGATTCAGGCGGCCACCCAGTCGAACGCCGGGTTGGTGCTGACCTGGGACACCGCCGAATTGGAC
>JAISCU010000451.1 GCA_031265345.1 Bifidobacteriaceae bacterium | reverse complement strand
ATCACTACGTGACCAACGACGATGATCAGGTCCTGATATGTCAGGCCCTCGATCGCGATGGAACCGGCGGCATACCCTGGGTAACGCTGGTGCTGGGAGCCGAGATGCTAGCTCCGAAGCTGGCAGTCGAATCGGGTTTCGATGTAGCAACGGCTGTGATGAAGCAACTCGTAGCGAGCGGAACGACCGAGGAAGATGCCAAGTCAACAGGCCTCTTCTGCCTATCACTGCTGAACAGCCGCCGGAGCCAGGACTTCACAGCCGATGAGCCGCCGAACGACGAGAACGCGATCGGCCGGTTCTGGGCCGAGTCGAGTCGTGACGACGGTAAGACCAACCCGTCGATCCCTGCTTACGAGGCATGGGTGCTGAGGTTGCTCGCGGCGGCGGCGGCGGTCAACTCGGCCTACTTTTTCGCCAAGCAAGCCTGCCAGTTGCCTATCAACCGATGGGAGGACGAGGCCGCCAGCCCAGGCAAACTTGGGGACCTGTCAGAACTCGTCAGACACCGTTGGGGACATGCCCGAGCCAAGCTCTTGCACGCGAGCGAATCGGTTAGGACGCCGTTGACAAGGGCCAGCGGCAGACTCAAGACGCGTCTGCGGGCAATCATCCACCTCGTCAACGAAATCGCAGCCGACATCGATCCTGAGAAGCGCGAGGCGCGGATAAGTTCGGACCGTCTATTGACGCTCACTGAAGTCGCCTGGTACTACCTCACCGAAGGCCTCCTGCCGAAACCGTCGGGTTCGCCAGCGGGAAGCCAACCCAACGACTCCTATTTGAGTTGGCCCGAGGTACTGCTAGCTATCGGACTCCACCCTCGCGAAACCCAAGACGCCCCCGGGTTGAGGACTGGATCCCGGCCGGTGTTTTCAGATCCGGAAGCGGTCACGGGGGGAATCGTCGATGTGCTCGAGGCCCCTTCAAAAGCACGAGCCGACGCATGGGAAAGTCTGCCGGACAATTCCGGATGGAAGGACGCAACCGGTTCCTCGATCGACCGCGGCTATCGCGTATACGCCAACGTGCTCGCCGCCCAGGCGCGGCACAGCCACGACTGCTTCAAGCGCATGATCGGGAAAGACTCTGACAGCAGGGATCGCGTCCTAGCTGCCGGGGACCACGGGCCGCCATCGACCGAGGCCGATGCTGCCCATATTGACGACGAGGTGAGCGGCGGCGGCTTCATCGATGAACTCGACGAGCGCGAGGGCTATGGCGACGCCGAGAGCGCATTGGACGCCGAAGCCGAACCCACACAACCACCAACACCGGATGCTGAGGCGGCACCACCTGCCCAAGTCGCTCCTCCCGCCACTGCGTTCGTCACGACGTTTGATGTCGAGCTCGAGTTGGCTCTTCGCCATTTCCACAGTGACCTGCCGTTTGTGGTCGTCTTGCCCGTCAATGTGGGGCTTGGCGAACGCGACCACCTTGCGGCGACAGTCTGGCTGGGATACCTGGTCGAGCCAGGTCCACCAGGTGCGGCCTTGCAGTCGATCACGCGCCCTCCGGAACGTAACTGGTTCGTTGTCAGCAGAGGTAAAGAGGAGCCCGGCGCGCTGACCGAGACTCTAGTCAAGGACAATCCTTATGACGTGTCCTCACCCGTGCTCCGGGGGTTGACGGCTAAAGGCCCATTGCCGTTCATTATCCGCCTAAGTGGCTCACCGTTGGTTCACCTTCCGTCCCTCTTCGACTCTCGTGCGCAAGAGCGCCTGGAAGCCAGGAGGCTCATGGCGGAGATCGCCAACGCGCTCACGGGCGAGGGCCACACGTCCAAAGATTCGTTGGCCGGCCTCCAACATGCGGTGGTGCTGGAGGAATCTCATTCGATGTTCCTGAGCTTCCCTGAATTCGACTCCGGTCGCCAAGGCCTACCGCCAAAGCTGGCGAACTATTTCCCCGAGGGCTACTGGCGCTATTGGATGCTCCTAGGGGTCCAGGCCTCGGACGATCCGATACGGTACCGGCTGGTCGCGCAAATCGCGGGCGTCGGCGGACACCAGACGGCCAACCCGAATCGCCCCAAGCGGTCGGGTATGGCGTTGAACCGGCCCAATGCACTGACTCGGCGCGCCAGCGACCTTCTGCGCTGGTCCGATTTCGACATAGTCAATAGCCAGGTGGAGTCGATGACCGAGCCCCTCGAGCACTACCTCCAGCACCTCAAGCCCACTGCTGGTCACTCGCTCGCTCCTCTGGTGCATGGCAGGAACCACCGATGCGGCTTGACACTGGATGGAGACGACTGACAATGGCTGATTTTGAATCGACGCTGATCAGATGGCAACAGCGACTCAGGCAAATGGAGGATCGCTGCCCGTGGACCGGCCCGCGGCCATACATCAGGTCGTTGGACATGGGCAAGCGCCCGTTCCTCGGCCGCAATAGCGATGCCACGGACTTGGTCAACAGAATCCAGGACAACTCCCTGGTGATACTGCACGGCGCCTCGGCTGTAGGGAAATCATCCTTCTTGGAGATGGAGCTCCGACCGGCGTTAGAACAGCACAAGATGACGCCTGTTGTCTGCACGTCTTGGGCCGTCCCCCAAGGCTACCGGTTCGTCGATTCTGATGACCTTGGCGAAGACTCGTTGCGCGGCGTCGACGACTACATCAAGAACCTGATCGCTGCCAACGTTTCGCTCGGCTCAGCGGAGGAGCGCCACCTGGCAAACCGCCGGGTGTACGAATCGTTCTCGAAGTGGGTCAAGACCTGTGTGCTGGTCTTCGACCAGTTCGAAGAATTCATTCGCGAGGCGGGCGACTCCTACGAGAGGATCCAGGGCTTCTTCAAGTGGATCCAACATGTGACGCGGACGTTTCCATCCAAACTCAAGATCGTCTTGTCGTTCCGTTCCGACTCCTACGCCGCCGTCAGGCCCCTCGAACGCATGGTCAACTCGCACCTCATGTCTGTCAAGGAACTCGGACCCGTGCTCGATGAGCACGCTATCGAGAGCATCATCGCCTATCCGTCCACGCACAGCACATGGACCGGTGTTCCCGTAGCTGTTGATGACACCGTCGCTCAACTGCTCCTGGAACTCTGGCGACACAAACGGACCTCGCCGGCTGCTGTGTTTGAACTCCAAGCAGCGTTGTACTCACTTTTCTGGGAAGCCCACGACGGAGACGACCGCGGCGGACAGGGCATCGTCAGCGGTCTGGTCGAGAAAATGCTCGATGACTCACCGGCAGCCAGCCTCTTGGGCTTGCTCGGGTCGCTCAGAGGAGAGACCCACGCGAGCGCAGTCAGCGAGATCTCCGATGCCCTGGTCCCCGCCACCTTCAACGCGACCTTCGTCACCAAACTGAACCATTGCAAGAACGCCCTGACATTCGCCGATCAGAGCGTCGGGGAAGACCATCTGCCAACCGACGTCTTGACCGACCTCGCCGAGGACCACATACGCCGGATGGTGCCCCATCTTTCAACCGAATCCCACAAGGAGCGCCGAACCATATGGGGGCTGTTGGAACTCGCGAGATCGCGCGAGATGGGAATGCTCTGCTCCGACCATCGCGCATCGCAAGCGACAGGCGACGATGATCTGTCTGGTGTCGCACCGCGACCATCGTCCTTTGAACCTGCACGTCTGACAAGAGATCAGGCCCACGGAGTCCTTGACTGGTTCTGGTCTGAGGAAAACGGCAGGCGAGACAGGATCCTGGCTCTATACAGTGACGACGCCCTCGAGCAGGGCGCTAAGATCGCATTCGCTCCCCCTGCGGCCGCAGCCGAGCTGCGGGAGGCGTTCACGCTCGACCACTTGCCTTGGCTCGAAGACCCACGGGACATGTCGGCGGGGGCCGTGCTCGGCTGCCAAGATGCGGAAGTCACAGTCGAACTAATACGGACGTACCTTCTTGCGGTCAAATGGCTTGACGCCACGAACATCTGCCGCGTCACCGAATCGAGTATCCATCTCATCCACGACCAACTTGGGCGCGCCCTGCGGCGTTGGACGAAGACTCCCACATCGAGCCCCTATCCCCAATTGGAATCAATCACCGCAGTGATCGGCGACCGCTTCGTTTGGGACGTACGCCCCTCGCAGGGGCGCCCATTGGGCAGTCGTGGACTAGTTGAAACCAAGGCGAGTCCCTACCTGGCGAACTCAAGGATTCAGCGTTCTTGGATCGACAAGGCGCACTTTCGAGACATCGTCTTCGTCAACTGTGACTTTCGTATGACGCGCTTCAACGAGTGCGTGTTCGAAAACGTCCAGTTCGTGAACTGCGTCCTGGACGGCGTGCTCCTCGACGAATGCAAGATTGTAGGCCGCCCGAACCATGACCTTCTTGACAGGGTGTTGAAGGGCGATGCCACTGACGATGTCTACGAGGGAGGGGTTCCGGAGTTTTGGGCCGATGGCGCCGAAGACGTGCTCCGCGCTCTGCGCTACTTCCGCGGTTACGACGGGGCAGAAGACTCCGTCCAAACCGTGCTCTATTCGCTGACCTCGGGGATGGCGGCAACATGCGCCAACCGGTCGCAAGTGGACACCACTCGGGCCGGGAAGATCGTCAACCTCGGGGGTGGTCTCACGATCCTCGGCAGCCGCGTATCCGGCCTAATGTCGAGACGTTGCCGCTTCTTGCCCTCACCGCAGCGCGAGCGCGTGTTCGCCGATGACCTGGACTGGAGCGTTGACCTCAGCGATCACGGCGAACTGGCGATTGCCTACGCCGCAGGGTCCTCGATTGACTTCGTCGAGATGGACGAATTGCGACTTTACCTCCTTGGTTGCGCCTTCCGCGGACTCAGCGTGTCGCGCCCCGTAGCTGAAGCCGAACATCCCACCAGAATCCCTGAGGCATCGTTCCGACTGTTTGTCCGTCAGACCGGATTGGCCGGTCCATGGTTCGGCCGCGGCCTGAGGGGAGCGGCAACGTTCGACGACTCGACTGTCTGGGGCGAAGCCAACCTGAGCGAGGACGAAGGCATGTTCGTCCTCGAGGGAGACGCCGTCATGTCCGAGGAAAGATTGGCCAGGCTCCCGTTCGGCGAACGGGCCGAGCGTTTCCAGAAGCTGAAAGACCTCTCGGGTAAGACCGACTATCGGTCGCGCGCCGCTGAGCACGAACTCATCCGGCGGCTGGCGCGAGAGCGGGACAGACGATGAAACAAGACCCCGTGACCCTGTTTTTCAGCTACTCCACGAGCGACAGCAAAGACCTAACGAATTTCGTGGCGGCATGGAGACGCACTCTGCAGCCGATTGGGAGCCGCCAGACAGGGGAAATCGGGTTTCGCATCTACGATTACCGGAGCGAACAGGCCAACCCATCGGGCACGGAGTGGAAATGGAACCAGGACAGCGCGCTGGCCCGCGCAGATCTGCTTGTCGCTTTCGTTTCGACCCGATATCTGACGAAGGACCCCCGAAGGCAGACGTTCAAGGAACTTGACTTTGGAATCGAACGTTGGCGGGAGGGCGAGCTCGACATTCTGCCTGTGACCGTAGATCAGCCAGCCAAGAACGTCAGGCACGAAGAGCACTGGCAGGTCCTCAGATCGTTGAATCCCGCCCGGCTCGGCGGAGTGTCGAAAGTCACGGATTTGAAAGACCCGACGGCACTGCCCGAACCCTTGAAGAAGTGGTTCGAGCACTACATACTTGCTCAGGCGGAGTGGATCGGCGGGCAGCGGGTCGGCCCCCGTCCACATCGAAGTACAGTGCCCGCAGGGGATAGACACTCCGTCCCGCTCGACGGCACCCTGACTATTGCCCTGCGGAGCCGGTACGCGCGCCAAGAACTTAGCCCGCAGACCTGGTCTCACATCGAAGAGTCGCAGGCCATCGCGGGGTTCAATGGCTCTTTGAATGAGTCCGACCCAGCCCTCAACGCTACGCTTGACCAACTCATCGAACGGGTCTCGCGGCGCGCTGGCGAGGCCGCAATCGCCTCTTGGATTGAGACATACCTGCCGTGATACCTCAGCCGACCAGCCAGGGTCACTGCCCTGAGCGCCCCTGTGGTGTCTTGCCGACCGCGTTTCGTGCCCAAACCTGGGACGTCCTTCATGAATGACCTCCCCCCGGCTCAGGAACTCAAGCTCAGGATGCTCGCCCAAGGGCTGGCGATCGCTCCGCGAGCGCGGCAGTGGATCACCGATGCAGCCCGCGGCGCCGGGCTGTCGTCCGCAGACTACGCCTCGACATCTGGACCGATCCTCAAGCTGGACCATGACGTGTGGGTCAACGCCCCGGTTCGGGACCACAACTCCTTCGCAGAGAACGCGACCACCGTGCTGGACCTGGACGGGGAGGCGCTTTACGTCCGGGACGGAGACCTGGAATCCCAGGCCTGGTACTGCCTTCAGCCCCGGTTCCACGAGCCGGGCCGCGGACGCGAACTCATGGACCTGGTAGTGACACATGGCGACCGTGCGCGGCTCTCGCCGCTCAGATCGTGTGCCATGACCTGCACGTTCTGCAACATCCCCTATGACGATCCCATCGCGACCTATCAACTTAAGGGGATCGACGGTTGCATACAAGCGCTCCGCGTCGCGATCAACGACCCGCTACAGCCTGCCCACCACATTCTGGTGTCGGGCGGCACGCCGAAGCCCAAGGACGTGGGCAACCACCGGGAACTCTACCTGCAAGTCATCGAAGCGTTCCCCGACGTGCCGGTGGACGTCATGATGGTGCCGATTCCCGGCGTACTCGACCTGCCCGCGCTCAAGGCCGCCGGCGTCAAGGACCTGTCGATCAACCTGGAGGTCTATGACCGCGAGCGACAGCAGCAGGTCGCGCGCCAGAAGTACAACTGGGGCCGCGACTACTATCTGGACTTCATCGAGCACGCCGCTGAGATCCTTGGACCTGGGCGCGTGCGCTCGATGCTCCTGGTCGGCCTGGAGCCTGCCGAGTCCACCCTCGAGGGCGTGGAGGAGATCGCCCGACGGGGCGGCGTCCCAGTCCTCAGCCCATTCCGGCCAGACCCCGCGACGCCGCTGGGCGGCATCGACCCTCCGGACTTCGACCAACTCGCCGACATCCTTGCGCGCAGCCAGGAAATAGCCGACCAGCACGGGACGTTCCTTGGGCCGTCCTGCCCTCCCTGCTCGCACAACACCCTCAACTTCGCCGCTGGCGCAGACGGCACAATCGCTTATCCACACCCTCACCCCGCCATGCTCTGACCCCTACCGGCCCGGTGTATGCTTCCGTCGTGTCTCGCCAGCCCAATGCAGGACCCGAAATCCGTGTCTTCCTGAGCTATCACCGCGAAGACAATCTTGAGGCCTTCCCTGGTGTGATGGACCGACTCTTCCGAGAGTTCGTGGGCCAGCTGAAGGCAGAAGCCTCGGTCGAGGCACAGGTCTTCCGGGACATTGACGCCATGGTGGGCGGCGAAGATTGGCGCGAGAGGCTACAGCGGTCCCTGGCAGATGCGTTGGTGTTCATCCCTGTCGTGAGCTCGAGGTACTTCGCCAGCGGGGTCTGCATGGAGGAGTTCAACACTTTCCGGGCCAAGACGGTCCCAGACGAGGTCCCCTCGGCCATAATCCCCTTGGTGCTGGCGGGTCACAGGCTGTTGCGCCCGGACGCTGAGCAGGAGGAAATGCGCTTCATTGAGTCCCTCAATTGGAGGGATCTCCAGCGACCATACAGGGCAGGATACGAGTCAGCCCTCTGGAGGGACCTGGTCCACGAGGTCGTCCACGACGTGCTGAAATGGCACGAGGAGTTCGGGGCACGCCGAGAAACGATCACGGTCACGAGCCACCGGGAGACTGGGCATCGGATGAAGCTCGATGACACCTTCATTGCGGAGGTGGGATTGACCAGCCTTGCCCCCGAGGAAAAGCAGGGTTTCCTGAAACACATCTATTGGGAACTCCAGCTCCGGGTCGGGGAACTTCTCACACGGAACCAGTCCAGTCAACAGCTCGATGAATTCGGGCTCTTCGTTGACACCGACGAGCCCGGAATGAGCGCATGGTTCGCTGAACACATGCCTGACTACGAGCAGTCTGAGGAATTTCATGCCGTGCGGCGCGCCGACCCCGCCGCCACCAAGGCGCAACTCATGGCGGAATACGGAGCCAGGATGTGGTTAGCGCTCAACCAACCCGATCACCTGCAGGTGGTCAGTGACGTCTTGGAGGAGCTCAAGTCCGAGATTCGAGCAGACCGCGACTCGATCCTCGGCGACCCAGCACGTTTTCGCGAGCCCCACAGCGCGGAACGCGCCATGCAAATGATCGCCGACAGGAAACTCTCCGAATAGGCCCGCCCGCATGGCCGTGAACCACAGTGGTGCGTCGGCCTGCTCCCTCCATGTCCTGATTGACGGACACTGGCCAACTGCCGTCTTCAGTGGGACAATCGACAGCGATCAACGAGCAAGGAGCCCCCAATGACCGCACTCGGCATCACCGGACACCAAGGCATCCCGCCTGAAGCATTGGACTATGTGACCACAGGCATCAGAGCCTGTATCGACGCGCAATCGCGTCCCGTGACCGGCTACAGCAGCCTCGCCGCAGGAGCAGATCAACTATTCGCCCGTGAAATTCTTGTCGCCGGTGGCTCCCTGGTCGCCATAATCCCATCGAGGGATTACGACACCACTTTCTCCGAAGACGGGCTGAAGAGCTACCAGCACCTAATCAACCAGTGCTCTGGCAAAGTGCTCCTCGGCTTCGACGCGCCCACCGAGGAGGCGTTCATGGCCGCCGGCGAGGAGGTCATCCGCCGTAGCGACGTGGTCGTTGCCGTCTGGGACGGCCAGCCCGCTGCCGGCCTGGGCGGCACCGCCGATGCCGTGGCTTTCGCGCGCAGCACCGCTAAGGAAGTAGTCGTCGTCTGGCCGGAGGGAGTGCGTCGATGACCCCCACTGCCGCAACGCGTCCGACACGGAACGACGTGGACCTGAAGGCTCGATTGGATGACGGCCCGTCGCACGGAGCGACGCTCGCCGTGGTCGGATACAAACGGGACGAAACCGTGCCGGAACGCATTACCGAAGCAGAATCCGCGCCCTTCAAGATCGTGGTGTGCGGGACAGAAGCCGACCTGGTCGCGGCCAGGACCACCTTTGGAGATCGCGCAGACGCCTGCGTCATCGATGCTTCTTCCGACATCGCTGGGGTAGTCGGCGACCTGTTCGGCGAGATCCGCATGAGGCAACTCAAGAAACCTGTCTTGGGAACGCCCCTGGTCGAGTCAGGGTTGCTTGAAAGCGCGGTCGCTGGACCCGTGATCACTATCGCTGGGGGAACCTCAGAGTTGCGTGAGGCGCTCCGGACGGCATCGGACCTCGCCGGAATCACCTGCTACCGCGCGGCCGAAGGCGAAGGGGTGTTGCCTCTGGACGACCGCCGAGGGCCGTCCGCTTCAGGCGTTTTCGCCGCTCTGCGATCAACTTTCGCTGGCGAGTCCAAGATTATGCAGAGGGCCTACCCAACCTTGGTCAGTGAGGCCACCGGGACCAGGCGCGCCACGAGGTTGCTTTTCGCGCTCTTGGCGGACGATGCCGTCATGCTGGCCCGCGACCACAAGTCGGCTTGCGCGGACCTCTTGGAGCGCGCCGGGTACCCCGAGGAAGCAGAGGAACTGCGACGGCTCGTCTCGCATTGGGTACGCCAGCGGAATCAGATCTGGTACCCCAACTACGTGCCAGAGATGGTGCTGCATGACGATGCCCACTCGGTCGCCGTGGACCGCAACGTCGCCAGTCTGTGCGAGCCACTCCTCGATGCCGGAAGAGTCGACCTCGAAGACGTTTTCACGCTGGCATTGGCCGCTTGGTTGCACGATTGGGGCCACGCGTCGGCCAGATACCGTCAGGTCCTGGCGACCGACCCGGTCGATGTTCGGTCCTTCCACGGCGCGCTGAGTGCCACACGGCTGCGCCAGTCCGGTTCTAGAGTGCACGGCGTGGGAGACCGGCTTGCAAATCGCATCGATATTGACCGTTTGGCGGGCAGGGTCGCGCTGATCAGCGAGCACCATCAAGGATGGACATCCTGCAACGCAGACAAGAGCCCGAAGGAAAAGGAGCCCGAACAACCGGAAAGGCTTAGAGTTAAGCCTTCGAATGACCCCGCCGACGGCGGCCTCGATGGTCCCCTGATCCGGGCCTTTGACCTTGACTTTTTCGCGTTGGAGAAAGGACGAAGAGAACCCCCTGACGACAAAGACCAGCGGGACCGGCTGGAACGAGCCCATCGTCAACTGGCGTTGTTAAGGCTGGCCGACGCCTTGGACGTTGGGATCCATCGCGCGCCGGATTACGAAACACGCAGCGTCGGCGAGCGCGCACTCCTTGAGACCTATTGGGACCGTCTCGAGGAACGCTTCGAACTCGTCAAGGGGCGTTCCAGACTTCCGCTATTCGACGTCGATCCCGTGGCCGTGCTCAAACAGGCCTTCATAGACGTTGCGGGCGCGCGAAACCAAATCCTCGACCCGTCCGGCAAAACCATCGCGCTCGCCCTGGAGGAGCGCTTGCCAGGCTTCGAAAACGGAAGGCCCACGGCCAGGAGCGACCTGTCTGTCACGCGCGAAAGACTCGCCAGGGACTTGCAAAAGGAAATGAGCCGAGCTGTCAAATACGTCGAACATGTGCTCAAACAGGAGTTCTACTACGACGAACAGATAAGCTTGCGCGCGTTGTTGCCTGTTCCAGTTAGGAGCCCGCAGGGCTCGTTCAGACTCGGACTCCGTGTGGTGCCGAACCCGAGTGTGCCGAAGGACAGGGAAAAGCAAGCAAGGTTGCGGCAGACGGTTCAGTCGTTCGCCATGAGGGAATGGGGCCAGGAAGTGAAGCGCGCAGGCCGTGATCCAGAGCCTGCGGAGAACCACAAGCGCCCCATCCGTGACTATTTGGGGGCCATCGGGTTTTCGATTGACCCCGGACTCCTCGACCCAACGGGGATTGACGGAATCGAGTTGCTCAAAGACCTGCCAGTCACCTTCTTAGATCTGTCGGAAGCGCCCGCGGAGCCAACGCGATCCGCTGGGCCGGGTGCCGGTGCCGAGGGACCAGCGTCGGTGGACACCGTTTCGCCCGTCGCGGCCTACCCGGACGGGCTTGGCAAATGGTTCGACGCTGATCATCTCGCGTCGGATTCAGCCGTGCCGGACCCTTCAGATGCCCAGGCAATTGCCTCGGACATCGACGGCATCCGTCTCGCGACGATCGACGGTGACCACCTGGTCCGCACCACACATGGGGGGCGGACGCAGTCCGAAAGCCTTCTGCCAAAGTTGCCGACCGATGCGCGGGTCTTATGCCTCGACCAGTCTGATCAAGAATTGCGCATGGTAGTGGCCGCCGGACCAAAGCTGGTTGGCTACAGGTGGGACGACGGTTGGAAAGAGGATCGAATAATCCTGAGCCATGGCACCGGCCAAGTGGCGAGGGCGTTTGTGTGGCCTGATGACGCAGCCGGACGGCCACTCATACTGGTCACCCGCGAAGGCAACGTGTACCAGGACAACCTCGCGGACACTCCGCAGGTTGGGCCGCACGTGCGCGAGGTACAATCCATCGACGCGATCCGACGTGACGGAGCGATCTGGGTCGCATACGTCGAACTCGGCCGTAACCAGATCAAGGTCTGGTGCAGCACGCACAACTCTGTCATCGGAAATTGGACCCCGCCCCGCTCCGATGTGAAGCCGGTTGATGTTTTGTGGGCTCGCCGCTACGGCCATTCCGCGCTGGCTTTGGCCATCAAGACGGATAGCGCCGAAGATCCCGAGGATACCTGGATCGTCTCGACGAAGGGACCCAGATCATGACCCACTCCGCGCTTTTCGTGGGCATCGATAGCTACGACTTCTTCCCTGATCTAGAGGGGTGCGGCGCCGGTGCGCTCCGACTCGCTCAGCAGTTCCACGGGGACAACCCCTCATGGGACTGGGGCGACCCGGCCCAGACGGCTCTGACCGGGCCCGTCCGGCGTGAAATCTTCCAAGACCGCCTCGTGTCTGTCTTGGAAGCCGCCAGGGGCGGCGACGAAAGCCAATTCCTGTTCTACTACGCCGGCCGTGGTGCTAGCAACGCCGGCGACCTGCTCTTGGCGGCGGCCAATTTCAAACCATATGGAGACAAGAACGATCCACACGCGATTCGCCTCACTTGGCTCCTCAACCAGATCAGACACCGCGACATCAGGCGGGCAACACTGATCTTGGACTGCGGCGAAGCGCAGTCGGTCGAGTCGATCCCTGTCCCAAGCGGCACCGTTGTCATAGCCAACGACCCAACGTTGGAGGACGACCAGCGCGACAACCGTTTTACCGGGGCGTTGTTGCACGGAGCCAGCGGCGGCGAGGAGGGCATGATCGAGGATTCCAAGGTGAAGGCCTGGGACCCGACCGGCCGCATTACCGCCCAGTCCCTTTTTGGCTCAGTCGCGGCCGCACTCCGAGTGAGTGGGACAGACCCTAAACGAGTGCCGCCAGTGATGAAAGGCTGGTTGGACGCGACGTTGTTGAAGTCCGTGAGACTACTCAGCGATGAGGACATGGAAGTCCTCCGCCAGTTCGAGCCGACCTCGGACGGTGGCGAGTTCGTTAGGGATCTCACCCCGGACATGGAGTATCCCGGTCCTGGTGCGAGCATCGAGGCGATGAGGTGGAGAGTCGGCCGGGATCTCAAGAAAGGCCTGGGGGACCTCGCGAAGCGTAGACCGAACACTGCCTTCTCGTTTCGATCCCGCCCACCCAATTACAAGGTGCCCGCCAAGGCCAACACCCGTGCGGCCCGCGACCAGCGGCTGATGGAGTCCCTCAAGCGCCTGCGAGACGCGGGCCTGGTCAGAGTGTGCCTTCCCGAGGGCGAGAAGGACCTATTCTGGGCCTGTCTGTGGTGGGGGCAGGTCTGTCTGACCGAGGCAGGCAAGGCTGCGCGCGAGCAATTGCCCGGTTGACCACCTGTCCTCTATTCTTCCCCGTCACAATCCGCCGCGCCTCGATCCTCAGGAGTGGAAGCGGCCTCACCGACAGGCGTGAGGCGCACCGACAGTTCGGAATCCACCACCACATCGTGGGCTCCCACGGTCACGCCGGTTCGCGCAGCCAGACAGGCTGGGCCGACGGCATCGACAGTGCCCGAGCTTCTGAGCACCCCGGTCGCAGTGGCCCTTCTGACCAGTCCGGCGGCCTCCGCCAGGCCTGCGGCGAGTTCCCGCTCCACGAAGTACTCCACGTCGCGTCCGCCTGACCGAACCGGAGCGCGTTCGACCAGCGACGAGACCGCGGCAGGATCGATTCGCCGCAACCGCAGGCCCCAGGATTCGACCACCCGTTGGACCGTGAGCACCACCAGCCGGGCGGTGACCTTAGCGGACAGGGGGCGGAAGACCAACACTCGACCAATGCGGCCGACTATCTCGGGCGGATAGCCGTGGTCGCGGAGGAAGGCCCGGAGCGCGGCATCGGGGGCCTCGGCGAGCCGCCCCACGGCATCGGCGTCCTTGTTCGACGTGAATAACAGAATCGCCTGACGCGCGTCGATGTCGGCCGCCTGGCCGCCGAGCCGACCAGCGTCCATCAGATTCATCAGCGAGCGCCATAGCTGCGGGTGCGCCTTGTCTACCTCGTCCAGTAGGACCACAGTGCGCGGATTCGCCCGAAGCGCGGCGGCGAGGTCCCGGCCGTCACCATAGCCGATGTACCCAGGCGGAGCCCCGAACAGCCTGGCTGCGCTGTGCCGTTCGGAGAACTCGCTCAGATCGAGCCGCTGATAGGACCACTCGGCTCCGGTGACAGCCCCAAGGTGGGCGGCCAATCGTTCGGCCGCCAAGGTCTTACCGGTCCCGGTCGCGCCGATCATCAACGCGGACGCCGGTCGGCGCGGATGGGGCTTGGCGATCTGGTGACCGGCCAATTCGGCCAGCGCTCGGATCGCCGCGTCCTGGCCCAGGACGTCCTCTGCCAGCATTCGCTCCAGCATGGCGGGCGTGGGCGGCTCGGCCGGCGCAACGTCCACTTGGGCCAACTCCGTCACGGATTCGATAGGCAGCCGCGCCGGCCGGTCCGGAATCGCCGCCACCACGTTCGGTTGTTCGCCAGACGGGATCCGGTCGCGGACCCAGGCGAGGCAGTCTTCGAGTGACCCGAAAGCCCTAGTCCCACCGGCGATCCAGTCACGGACTTCGCCGTCCTCACCTTCGTAACGTAGGCCGCGCCGGACATGCAGGAGGGTCCGACCAGCCGTCCGCTCGACCCCCACCCGGCCCGACGGCGGCAAGGTCCCAGGCGGTAGCGGGTGGTCGGGGTACACCACGCACGCACGGCGAGACCGGGTTTCGAGCGCGGCGAGGCTCGCGGCATCGGCAGTGGTCAAGTCAGTCATTGGGTTCTCCATTTCGATTGGCGGGGAACCGAGCGGGAGGGTGCGACGTCACCGCCCGCCCGGTTCCCTCGGTTGGGTCAAACGGTTGTGGCCACCGGTGCGACGACCGGAGCGCGGCGTCCCGCGCCGAAATGGGCTGGCATGGTCCGCGTGTCGGCGAAGGTTCCGATGCCGTCCGCGAGGTCCCCGCTTCCACCGCAGTCCGGGCACGGCCCGGCTGGAGCGTCAGGTCCGTCGGGAGTGGGCTCGGTCCAGACGGTCTCGTCCATCACGCAGCGGCCCTCCCCCACTCCCCGGAGCAACCGGAACGATGGGAGGTCGAGGTCCGGGTCGAGCCGCGTGAGATCCAGGTTTCGGTCCTTGATCCGCGCCATCCATCCCCGGTACCTGGCGGTGGCCGGGTGGTCAGGATTCGCGACCGGGCTGAGCGCGTGCAGCAGGCCGAGCGTGACGATCTGCTTCGCCGCGTTCAGACGGTCAGTGGCCAGCATGGGAGTCCCGTCGGACGCGGCCTCCCCCGAGGCGCCGCCCCCCAGCACCGCCGCGTAGCGCGAAGACAGGGCGCAGCGGATGCATGCCCGGGTCAACCCGGTCGCGGCGAAAGCGATCTCCGTTCCGCGCCCCTCCGCATAAACGGCCGCTGCGAGCACCGGCGCTCCGAAATGCAACCCCAGCCGCTGGATGCGATCCTGCGCGCGGAAGCTGTCAGTGAAGGCGCACAGGAGCGTCATAGCTGGGAGCACATTGGGGCCGCCTGTCAGCGGCTCGCGGAGCAGGCGGTGGAAGCCGATGTCATCGACTGCTTCGTCGCGCGCCTGCACCGTCCACACATGGCAGTTCGGATTCAGACGGGTCAGTTTGGCCGCCAAGGCCTCGACTTTGGGCCGGCCGATGTCTTCCGGGTCGACCGCCTGCGTGCCCACGTTGGCCGGCTCGATCACGTCCGGATCGATCAATACGAACTGCCCGGCCCCAGCACGCGCCATGGTCTCCAGGTAGCCCACGGAGCCACCCACGCCGATGGCGACGATCCTTGCCGTGGCCATCACCTCCCGGTCGTAGGCGGTGGCCACTCTGGCCAGGTACGGATTGGCCTTCGCTCCGCCGTACGGGCGAGCGGGGTCGATGATCGCCAGCGGGGCCTCCAAGACCCGGACGGACCGGCTGTCCTCGGATGGGCGGTGATTGCACATACGTTCGCGCGCCGGGCTACCTACACGCACCGCCATGTAACCGTTCATCCGGAACTGGCCCGTGTCGGGGACCGTCTGGACGATCGGCATAGCCATGCGATCCAACCTCGGCAGCGCCCGCAGGATGCGTTCAGCGTAGATCTGGTCGCCGGTTGACGGACGGCCGTAACCGCCAGGATGACTATGGACGAAGCCCATGAAATCGATCCCGTTCGGGTCCCACTCCTCGCGCAGCAGCCGGTTGACCGTGGCGATGTGCGGCGAGTAGGTGACGCCGCTGACCTCGGCCCGCTGGTCGAGGTGGACGTGGGTGATTAGGCCCAGCGCACGAGACCCGCCGAGCACGGCACCCGTCTCCGCGTGGCGCTGGCCGATACTCCGGGCGATCTCCTGGTAGGCGTCGCACGCGATGGCGAATGACATCTTCTGTGACAGGGCCGCTGGGTCGAGTGAGGTCACCCGATCCTGGGAATCCGGGCCCAGTGGCGCGACGTGAGGGGAGGGGCCGAGGAGCCCGGCAGACGGTTCCCACTGACCCACCTCGGGGTTCGTGGGCGGATCCGTCTCAGGCCTCAGCGACCGGAGGCCGAGCCAGCGGGTCAGGGGCCAGGCCACGACAGCGACGATTCGGAAGGGATTCAAAGAGTTCATGACGATTCGTTCCTTTCAGTTGAACAGTTGGCCTCTGACTCGCGACCAGAGGGACCTGGGCGCGCCTGGCCCGGCGGATTGGTCGGAGCCGGGCCGGAGCGCCGCTGACGGCCTGGCCGCCATCCCCCGGCTGGCGTAGCCGTTCAGCACCGATCGATCCTTTACCTGCGGCCGGCCTTCAGCGGGGCGAAAGGCGCCGGTCGCGATGTAATTCTCCGTCGAATCGGCCCACAGCGCGGCTACCCCCTGAGCTTGGGACAGCGTCTCGATGGCGGAGTCCCAGCAGATGTAGGGGCGGGTGCCGATGCCGAGGCGATGGCTCGCCACGGAGCCGGACGCCCTCCCCCGGTAGTCGGGCGAGTTGTTGATGTAGACGATCCAGCCCCCGCCGTTCGCGTGCTCGAAAGTGAACGAGTAGTCGCGGCGCGTTGGGAAAGCCCGATACCAGACGTTGGGCCAGACCCCCACTCGGCGGGCATGGGCCTCGGTGATGGGCGCGTTCATGGTGCTCCTCTCCTCGGCGCGGCGCGGCGCCTTGCGGCCAAGGCTCCGCGCCGCGCTTGTTCAACGGTTCTGGTCACCCGCGGCAGGACCGGTGATGGACGCGCCAGGCGTAAGTGTCCGAAGCGAACCAGTGCTTGCACTTGGGACACTGGACCAGGGCGGCGTGGAACGTCCCCTCTGGGACTTCCTCGCCCCCATGGAACGTGCCCTCCGGGACCTCCTCGCCCCCGTGGAACATCCCTGGGGGAAGCTCTTCTCCGGCCCGACGCTCCCGCACCGGGCTCGTGGAGGTGCTGCTCGTGGTGGTCATGTGCTTCATGTTCTTGGCCTCCTTTGATCGATGGAATGAAGCATGAATTGCTTCGCAAACCGCATCCGTGGGCGGTAGGATTTCTGAGACAGCAAGGAGCCCCCGATGACGACCCTTCCCCCTCCACCCGAATCCGAGCCACCCGAAATCCCCCGGTCCACCGGCGAGGAATGCCACCAACTGCTCGCCGACGCGTTAGCGGCCCTGGCGTCCGCAAAGACTGGTGTGCCGGTGACCGGCACCGCCTCGGCCCTCGGCCGACCGGATTGGGACGAGTGCCGCCTGGGATGGAACTTGACCCCCGCTTGGCTCGCCCCGCTCGACCTCGAGTTCGAAGCCGAGGGCTATCGGACCACCGCGCAGCTCAAGTGGCCGGTGCCGGGTCCGACTCACGAGGGGAGACCTCCGCCTGCCATCGGTGGCATCGTGGCTGCCTCGCCCGGGCGGCATTCGGGCTTGTGGCTCGGCGGCCCCCTGAGCGCGGGAATGGGCGTTCGCCTGCGATCCGGCCTCCATGTCATCCCGCGCCCCAGCGGTGCCGGTTGGAAGATAGATGTTGTCATCGCCTCGTTGCTCGGCCCGGACGTCTTCGGGAACCCGGACAAGCCGTCGACCTGGGAAAACTTGGCATGGGCGGCGCTGGGCAAACTCCCAGGCAGGTATGCCGACCAGCAATTGGTCAAGACGACTCTCTTCGCCCTCGGCCTGGAAGCGACCGAGCGCAACCAGACAGTGGTGGTCGCGGCCCTCAAGAGCGCTCGGGATCGCGCGCTCGACGAGCCCGCCGGGGCGCGGCCAAGCCGCACGGCGGCATCGCGCAACAGGCTCTTCGGGACGGACGAGGTGATGGCCGAACTGGTCTACTCACGTTTCGGCATGGTCAATGCGCCAGAGCGCAGGAGCGGCCAACGCGGTGACGACCAGGTCGCTGGCTGCCTCGACGACACGGTCTGGCGGGCCGCCAAGGCCGCCGGGATTGCCCTCACCGCACTGGCCGGCGGCCAGTCCGGGGTCAGCTCGGTCGTGACTCGAACCGACTCGGGGGCCACCCTGGCGAGAATCGAACAGGCCGCCAGGACCTGTTTCATCGGCTTCCGGGGTCTCGGCAAGATCCGAGGGCGGGCCGACCTGAGGGACCTGGAACCCGGTTGGAGCGGCACGCTGTGCCCCGTGCAGACGCCCGAATCGACCGACACTGGGCTCGTCCGGTTCGCGGCCGTCGGGTCCCGTGCCGACGCGCCCGAGGGCCTGGCCGACTGGTACGACCTCTCGGCGAGCGCCGCGCTGATCCCGTTCGTGAACCACGACGACCCGGCGCGCGCGTCCATCGGGTCCAAGAACCTCAAGCAAGCCGTTCCCGTCGCGGGCTGCGAGCCACCGCTCATCGCAACGGGCTGGGAACACGTCCTAGGAATGGCTCAGGGAGTGGCGATCAGCCGACGCGGCGGCATCGTCACCGAAGTAGGCGACCAGCAGATCACTGTCGCCACCTCTCGCGGCCCCGTCCGCATCAGCTACGGAGCGCCGTGGACGGCGCGCTCCGGTCCGGACAACACATGGTTCGTGGACGTCGCGAAGGGCGAGGAGGTCAGCGCCGGGCGGGTCGTGGCGCACGCCCCAGACGTCCGGATCCGGGGCGAGCAGCGAGACCGCGCGCAGCTGTGCCTGGGGGTCAACGCCCTGGTGGCGCTCACGCCCTGGCATGGTCTGAATTACGAGGACGGAATAGTGGTCAGCGAGGCGTTCGCGGAACGGATGACCTCCACGCACATTGTGCGGGTGGACCAGCCAAAGCCCCCAGGGCACCCCGCCACGCAACTGGTTTGGCCGGGCGCTACCGAGCCGACCTTGGTGAGCAAAGACGAGACCGTGCTTCTGGTGACGGGCCGGGATGGACGCACGGCACGGGTCTGCTCGCCGGTTGCGGGCGAGCTCCTGGATGTGTTCGACGACCCGGAGCGTTGCGCTGTGTCCTTCCTCGTCCGCGTCGAACGGCCGTTGGCGGTGGGGGACAAGCTGTCGAATCGACATCAGGGAAAGGGCGTGGTTTCCGCGATCCTGCCAGTCAGCGACATGCCGAGGCTCGCCAAAGGCACGCCGCACCTGCCCGCAGGCACGCCCGTCGAGGTGATCCTCAACCCTGTGGGAGTGCTGCGACGCCTGAACATCGGCCAATTGTGGGAGATGCACACCGGCCTAGCCGCCATGCTCGCCGGCTCCGGGAGCCGCCGCGCCGGGCGGGTCATCGCGGATCCTGCCGCTCTCGCCGAAGAATTGGACGCCCTGGGTGCCCCCCGCGGGCGCATGAAGCTCACGATGCTTGGGGGCGCGCTCCTGGGAGGCGATAACGGCGTAGTGGTCGGCCCGCAGTACATCGTCAAGCTTGACCACCTGGCCTCGTCGAAGCTGAGTGTGCATGGCCCGGAGCCACGGAGATCGCCACTAACCGCCCAGCCCGCCAAACATCGCTGGTTCGACCACGACCACTGGGTCGGAGCGGCCCAGTCCCTCGGCGAGATGGAGGTGTGGGCCTTGGAGGCCGCCGGCGCGACCGAGGTCTTGGCGGACGCGTTGCGGGCTCGTTCCGCGACCTCCGACTGGGCCACCGGCAAGCCCCGCGCCTCCCTACGTGCGGTCCAAGCCCACCTCGCCGTCGCGGGACTGGGACTCGGCGCGGGTGACGGCCCTCCGCGCCCGTTCCAGGAGCTCGCAAGGGAGGACGTCGGCTCGTTGACCCCGGTCTGGCAGGGCACACACTACCCGGAGCTGCCGGGATGGCGCGACCTTGGCCACCGAGACAAGGCGACCGTTCCGTCGCTCCTGATGAATCCGGCAGACGAATCCAACGGCCCGGTTGCGGGCGGTTCCGAGGGGACCCTGAACGCAGGCCTCTCCTCGAGGGCCTCCACCGACCCGCTCTCGGGCGCCGCGGTGCATGGGGAGCCCGGCAGTCCCGAACGCGAGCAGGTTCGCTGGGCCATACCTTTACCCCACCCCGTGCCACATCCATGGCGCAAGGCGGGCTGCCCCGCGTTGCCGCAAGTCACATCCGTGCCCGTGCTGCCGCCCGCCTTCCGCGCCTCGGCTCCAGGTGTCGAACGTCAGGGGATGGACAAGGCCTACCAAGACCTCGCCGCGCTGTTGATCGAACATGAACGGCTCGCCGGGACCGGCCTGGAACGCCAAGCCGACCTGGTGTGGGCGCGAGTCCAGCGTGCCCTCAAGGCGATCCTCGGTGTGCCGCAATCCGGTAACAAGCAGCTCCGGACACAGCGGACCCAGGACACCATCTGGGGCCGCCTATCCGGCAAGCGCGGGCTCCTCCGCCGCTATCTGCTGGGCCAAGCGACCACTTTCTCCGGCCGGTCCGTGATAGTCCCAGACCTCGCCCTGGGTCCTGCCGAAGTGGGTCTCCCCCGCACTCTCGCCGCAGGGCTCGGCGTCAATGGACTGGAGCCGCACGGCGATGTGGTCATAGTCAACCGGCAGCCGTCCTTGCACCCTTACAACATGGTCGCGTTGCGAGCGATCCCCGTCGAAGGCGACGCGATCCACCTCCATCCTCTGGTGCTCGCCGGGCTGGCAGGCGACTTCGACGGCGACACCGTGGCCGTGCACCGCCCCGTCACCGGCCACGCCCGCGGAGAGGCCTGGATGAAACTCTCCCCCACCGCAGTCATCCGGTCGGCCGCCAACGGCCAGGTACTGGCGAAGATGGGCCTGGACATAGCCTTGGGACTCTACCTCGCGAGCGTGGCGGAGCCTCCCTGTCTTCCGGCCAGTCTGGGAACGGATGCGCCGGTCCTCGACGCGGAAAGCCTTCCCACGGCGGTCGACGGGATTGTGGCGACGCAGGCGGACGGCCAGACGGCGCTGGCCGCGCTGGTCGAACTGGAGCAATGCGGTTTCGACACGGCGACCGGTTGGTCGATCGGAGCCCTCGATCTGCTGGCCGATTCCACCGGTGGCCGCCTCGCGGAAGCCGTCGCAGCGGGGGCCGCAGGCAAGCCCGACGCCGTTCGCCAACTCCTGGACCGGCGCGGCGAGGTCGCGGCCGGCCACCCGTTGACGCCGGTTCGCGACGTGTCAGGTTGTTTCCTGGGAGGCCTCACGAACTCCGACTATTTCTCCACCGCTACCGGCTCACTGGCGAGTTTGGCGGAGAAGAAACTGACCTCGCCGCACGCCGGGGCTCTGACCAAGACGCTGGTCGAGGTCGCCGACGCCGTCGTGGTTTTGGAAGCGCAGTGCAAGTTGCCCGATGCCGTGTCACGGTCCCCGCTCACCTGCGCCTCACCAGTGGGCGTCTGCCAGTCCTGCTACGGCGTGGACCCGGGAAAGGGCGAGCCTCCGCCAATCGGCGCTCGCGTCGGCGTGCTCGCCGCCATGCTCATCGGCGAACGTTCGACCCAGCTGTCCATGAAAGTCTTCCACGGCGGCGGCCAGAGCGGCTCCCTCGGCGACACGCTCGGCGAACTGAGAGCGGTCTTCGGCCAAGGCAGATCGACTGTCTTCGGCCTCCGCTCGACGGGCAAGGCCCGCAACCTGCGGGAATATCTCCAACAAGGCGCTGACCTGGCCGATCCTCAGCTACGAGCCGACTACCTCCAACCCATCGCGGAACACGCCAGCGCGTTGTTGAAAGGCGAGATCCACCCGGTCCACGTTCATTTGATGCTTCGGCAACTGGTGGACACGTTCCTCGAGCTTGACAGGTTGCGGGAGACAGCGCCTGCGGGGCAGCGGAGCCTGATCGCCTGCGCCCAGGCGCGAGGAAGATCAGCCTTCGAGGCCGCCACATCCCGCGGGAACCTGACCTGGTTGTTGAATGCGTTGGGCGAGGAGCCAAGACGCCTCGGCGGACCCCGCACCAGACTCGCGGCGGGAGCTGTGTCATGAGCGGGACCGGCTTCTGGGCGGCCTGGGACCTCGGCCCTGGGGCAGATGTCGGCGCCACTGCCGGCACAGGGGCGGCCACGCGCACGGTCCGCTACACCGCGGCCGACAGGTTCGCTGCGTCCTGGGCCCAGGACCGGCTCAACCCCACAGAGGAGGCCGACTGGCCCGAGGACCAAGCATGCCTCGACGACGCGCCCAGCCTCGACGATCTGCCCGAAGGGTCGCCGGACGAGGATGACGTGCTGCTGGGCGACGACGATCGCGGTCTGCCGGCCCCGTCACCGTCGCCATCGTGGTTGCCGTGGGTGAGGCTTTCGATCACCCTCGACGGTGATCGGCTGGGCTACATGATCGGGC
Source organism: Bifidobacteriaceae bacterium (assembly GCA_031265345.1). The sequence goes on along the minus strand of JAISCU010000451.1, from coordinate 21,528 downwards.
TGCCCTTCACCGGCGACTCCGAGACCGACGAGCGCTTGGAACGCCTCGCCTACGGCTGGTCCCAGATCGCGGAAACTCTGATACGGTCTCAGGCCCCAGCGCTGCGCTCATCCAGCCTATTGGAGGCGGTCCGCGCCCTGCCGCCCGCGACAGCTATGAAATGGGTGGCAGTCAAGGGCCTTGACGGCAAAGTGGCCAAGAACGCCGAAGGCAAGACTGTGACGGAATTGCGCCAGGTCACCGGAGCCCGAGCCATCGAACGCTCGAGTGGCCAGTTCAGCCGTGACAGACGGGTGGTGGTGGGCACGCCATTCGGCCTAGCACCCTTGTGGCTGTTCGGCCAGGGACGCCAAGACAGCCTGTTCCGGGATCTGGAACGAATCGGCAGACAGGTGGTCGAAGACAAGCCGGAAAGCCTGACCGCTCCGATGATCGAGAAGATGGCGCGCAACCCCGCGGTCAAGCCCGAATCGATCCGGCGGGCCCACGGCCAGGCCCTGCTGGCCGTGGCGCACCGGCCCGGCGTGATCGCCCGCCACCGCGCCCTGTGGCCGCTCACTTCGCCGGATGCTCTGCTCGACGACCTCGGCGTGACCGGCAGGACAGGGAGGTCGCAACCGGTCGCGACCCTGGCCCTGGCCGGCGCGTTCGACCCGCCCGGGTTGATCGTCGCGCGATCGACGGCACGTCCCCCCCGTAGGAGGGCCGCCTCATGAATCGCTGTCTGATCGTGGGCGACGTGCCCGCGCCCGTCGTGCGGCTGGCGGAACGGAACGGCAAGACCATCGCCCGCGTCGCCCTGGGCTCCAATCCCGAAGCGCGGGGCGTGTACATGATCATCCACGTCCCCAAGGCCCCGACCGCTGAGGAGACCGAGGCCCTCGAGGACTGGCTGGCGCGGGCGGATGACTCGAATGTGAGGGTCGGCTTGACCAGCGATTCGGGCGTAACCCCGGACGTGTTGGCGCTGTTGTTGCTCCACCATAGCCCTTATGCTCTGCAGCTCCTGAATGAGGGCGAGAACGGGGCCAACGAGCGTGCCGTGGTGGAGTTTCTCCGTCAGGACGTGTACCGGGAGGCCCCCAAGGACGACGACATCCGGCTGGGCAGATATTTCGACTGGAACACCGATCAGGTCCAGTACCGGAGGAAGCGCCAGCTCACGCTGAAGAGCAAGACGATGGAGAAGTTCATGTCCGGGCTCCGCGACGCCGTGCTGGCCATGGCCTCCCCACTCCCCGACTCTGTGACGGCAAGAGGGCCAGTGCCCCGGTGGAACCCCTCGGGTCCGTTGAGCCCCAACCTGCCCAAAGGGGGCTTGGGAGCGCATCCGTCGTTGCGGGACTTGTTCTTTGCGCACATGACACCGCAGGCGCAGGCACTTTTGCACCCCGACCGTGGATCCGCCGACTGGTCGGCGGAGAAACTGCTGGTCCAGGGCGAATCGGGCTCCGGCAAGACGTTGGTCTTCGAGATGGTGCGCGACCTGCTCCAACGCGCACAAGGCGGAACCGATCTCCCCAGCGCGACCGTGAACTGCGCGGCGCTGGGGGCAAACAACCTGACACACGAATTGTTCGGGGCGGCGCCAGGGGTCTGGAGCGGGATCAGGGAGCCAGTGGTCGGATCGCTGGCCCAGGCCGCGTACGGCATCGCATTCCTGGACGAGGTCGGCGACCTCGACCTCTCGGTCCAGCGCGGAATGCTGGTCTTCCTGCAGGACGGGATGATTCGACCATTCGGGATCGAGCCGTTCCCGGGCTTCGTCCGGATAGTCGCCGCGACCAATCGCGACGTGCCGTTGCTGATCGAGCGGCAGCAGTTTCGCAACGATCTGAGCGCCAGATTCCAGTTCAAGATCGAGATCCCGCCGCTCCGCGACCGCGAGCCGGAAGAGTTGGAGAGGCTGATCGACTTCGTGGCGCTCAACCCAGCCCACAACCGGGGATTCAAAGTCAAGGCCATCAGTCGCAACGCGCTGGAGTCCCTCAAACGCCACCAGTACCGCGACGAGAACTTCAGGGAACTGGAACGAATCGTCCACGCGAGCATCGCGGCGGCGCGCAACCGCCGATCGCCCTGCGTCCGCAGCAAGGACGTCCGCGAGGCCACCGACCTGGGTGCGGAGCCGAAAGTCGTGCGGGACTCGGAGGCCTACATCATCGACGTGGCGGCGCCACCGTCCGACCGCCACGGCACCATGATCGATGTTGCCGCCGCGCGCGACATCGCCCGCGCGGCGGCGTTCTCCAAGGCTCCCATCCTCAGGGCGCCGGACGGCAGCCAGTACGTCCTGACCCGCGAAGCGGTCTTCCGCCACCAGCCGGGCCGGCCGACCGAGGCCGCTTGACCGACGCGCCTGGGCTCACGGGGTCTGCAGACCAAGGCCAGCCTGTGGGGCGGTCGCGCCTTGGACGGCCTCCTGCGCGGCGTCTCTGACGTGGGCGGCTGTGCGGTTCAGCCGCGCAGCCGCGCGCGCCACCGCCTCGGCGCTGTTCGCTTCCTCCGCCCGACGCCACGCTTCGAGCCTCTTGAGCTCTACTTCCTTCTGGTAGGCGACGCCCACCGCATTGACCTCATGCGATGCCTGAGCCGTCTGAACGCGCCAATCCTGGGCCGCATCGACCACCGCGCGGGACCGGATCCTCGCCGCCTTGTGCTGCTCGGCGAGCCCCAGGTCCTCGTGCCCCAACTTGGCCGCCTCTCGCTTCGCCACCAAGCCGTCGTGGATGTCAGGAGGCATTACCTGGCGGAAGAACTTCGACAGGATCGGGACAACCTCGATCGCGATCAGCACGAACATCAGGCCATACCTCGCGTGACGCACTCCCCGGCTCTCGTCGGAAAGCTCGTAGAGGGCGTCGATGCGCGCCTGCAGGCCGTCGGATTCAGCGATCGAAGTCTCAATGTCTTGCTGGAGGCCGTCGCGCTTGCCACGGAGCACCTTGAGCTCAGCAGTCAGACGCTCCACGGTTGCCGTGGCGGCCGCCTGGGCCGCCGCTATCTCTTCGTCACGCTTAGCCCTCGTCTCGGCGGCGATCCGGTTGAACTCCGCCTCCGCGTCGCGGTAGACCGCGCACTTGTCTTCGGCGATACCTTTGAGCCGCTGCCATTCCTCGCCGTACCCGGCGCGGCCGGTGCCGCCGGAGCCCGCCGCCTCGGCCTCCGCTGCGGCGTTCGCCGCTGTGCATTCGGCCCCAGCCGCGTTCTTCGCGTCCTCGGCCGCTCTGTACGCGGGATTGACAGCCGCCGGATCGTAGAAGCCCGCATCGGTCGCCACCCCCTGCGCCGCTTCCAGTTCTTTCTCCTTGTCAGCAATGTCAGCGAACTCGACGTCGAGGCTTTCCTGCGCATCGATCCGGGCTTGCGCCTGGTTGGCCTCAATCCGGGCGGCGATCCCCGGCGCGAACAGTTGGAGCACCAGAGGCATCGAGATCACGAAGCCGATTCCGGCCGCCATCGCTCCGCGCACAGCCAGGTTGCAGAAGGCGAGGGCCGCGTTGCGGAACCCGCCCTGGGGGTGGCGCGACATGTTCACGAGCAAGACGCGATCAACGGTCACGATCAAGCAGCCCCAAAATGCCCCGACCAGCGCAGCGAGCTGCCAGCTGTCCACCACTCCGGTGCTCTTGACTGCAAATGACATGGAGGCGAAGGCGAGCAGGCCAATGCCCAGCATGACGCTCGCTACCGCCACGTGCTGGTAACGGGACTTCGGCAACTCGTCGACCAAGTCGGGATCCATCCCGGCGAGGCGGCAGAGCCATCGGGCGACGGGTCCCACAGGAGTCGGGGGAACAGTCGGATTCATGGTCAATTTCCTTTCCAGTAGCAGTTGAGGACTGGCATCAGTCCAGATGAGAAGAGGGGCCCGGAGTAGTTCCGGGCGGGCAAGTCCGCCACAAAGGCAGCCGACGCGCCCACCGGACCGAGACGGACGGCATCGGGCAACTCCTGCCACCCCGAACCCGCGGCGAACGCGGCCTCGCTCCAATTGACGCAAACTGCATCCGGGCGTCGCGCGTCCATGCGCGCCACGGATGGCGCCCTGACTGGCGGCAACACGTGCAGCGGCTCAGACACCGCTGCTGCCACGCCGTTCTGGTTGACGGCCCGGACAAGAACCGGGCCGCTCGACCGTGCGTCGAACGAGACGCTCACCGGGTTCCCGACCAGACCTTCGCTGGCCGCGCAGCCGGGCGGCGTCACGGCGACGGTGGAGGCACCGTCGCTACGGACGGTGACCGTAACCTGTTCGCCCGCGACGGCGAAGCCACGATCCAGCGTGACGGAGGTGACCACCGGCGGGGTGCCCAACTGCGCGCCGACAAAGCGGTAGAGGTAGTCGTAGAACTCGGTCATCGACGGCCGCGTGGCGGGATCCGTCGCGAGCCCTCGCGCGACCAAACCCACCCCGTCCGCGTCCAGCACTCCGCTCACGAAGTCGGGGCTGGCCGTCTGAGAGAGCTGTTCACGCGGCGGCGACAGCACTCTGACCAGTACCAACGTGAATTTGTAGACATCCGCCTGCTGGCTGGAGAAGTGTCCTAACTGGGCCGCCTCCGGGGCGCGGTAGCCAGGGGTCTCATGCTGTGGGACCCGGTTGCCGGGCAGGGCGATTTCATCCGTGTCGATCAGGTAGATTCGGGGCTGGCCCTGGACGGCGTACAACTCGTTCTCATGCGAAAGATCGCCGAACACGCATCCCTTGGAATGAAGCCACCTCAGTGCGTGGGCCAGTTTCGCCACGATCACGAGACGGGACACCACATCCGAATCGTCCGGAACCTCGGCGCCCGCCGACCGCCCGCGCCTCGCCTTGGCGAACAACAGCTTGACGGATGAGCACTGCGGGCCGAACGCCGGGTTCCGGTGCATGAACTCCGCAGGCGCGCACGGCATCAGGTAGCCGGCGACGCGCCCGGCGGCCGCCACCATCTCGCGGGGCCACGCAGCGACCTCGTCCAAGTAGGCCCGGTCCTCCGAGTCCAGGCGATCCCGGAAGCCGACCAGGGCAGCCACCTGCGCGGCCCCCGTAGGTCCGGTTCCTTCCCGCCAGCGCTTGTAGACCATTTCGGCTGGCAGGTCGGGACGCAAGGGTCGGTCAAGCAAGAAACTGTCGCCCGCGCCGCCGGAACCGATCTTCGAGCCAATCGTCAGCTTCCGTTCGTCAATCACGGCTGTCAGAGCTCCGTTCGGCGGGTTCGGAGGATTCGCCGGGTCCGGCGGAGGTCAGCCACACGCCGACCGCGGCCCGGTCGTCATGGAAGCCTCTTCTCAGAAACCCGACCTGGGCCGCGAACTCGAGCGACGCGGGAGGCTCGTACCACCACTCGGCCAGCGTCGAGGCCACCAGTCCGCTCCCCGTGCCGAAGGGGGCGCCGATGCCGTCCGTGAACGCCACCACCAGATCACCGGGGCCCGCAGTGACCGTCGCGGAGCGCCAGGCTCCCGGCCATTCGCCAGGCAACGCGTCGGTGGCGCTGCTCGGGAGCGCGTTCGGGTCAGGCGCCGGCGGGTCTGCCAGGGGCAGCCAGCGACCTTGGCGGAGCAACTGGCACCGGCTGTCACCCAGGCTGGCCGAGCCGACACGCCAAGCTCCGTCGGCCTGCCGCAAACCAACCGCCACAACGAGAGTGGCCGCCGCCAGGCGACGAATTGGGGCGTCGGCGGCCTTAGCCCAGGGGCCGGCCGCGCTGTTGGCCGGGGCACCGACGGCGCAGGTCGACGCGTTGACGGCGTGCTCGATCGCCGCGGACGCGGCATCGAACACTTCCTGCCAGGCCACCAATGACGCGCCCCCGGACGAGACCCGCCTCGCAGATCCGATGGCTGCGGAGACGGCCGCGTGCGAGGCGATGTGCGACAGCGGACGAGACCCTACGCCATCGGCCACGGCAACGGCCCACCAGCGCTCGCCAGCGTCGAACGCGTAAGCGTCCTGACGGGGCTCGCCGTGATGCCGGTGGCTGACGCCGCGGACAGCGGCCGCGCGTAATTCAAAGTCGGGCGCCGACAGCCCGTCGACCGCCGTGTCGGGCACATGGAAGAGGCCGGGCGAGAGACTGAGGCTTTCGCTCCGGGCGGCGGCCCCGGCCTCACCGATCGCTGGCCGGGACAGCCGCGGGACCGAGGACTGGACGGCGTCCTCGGGCGGGAGTGCCCCGACGCCGGGCGCTGGTTCTGGTTCTGGCTGGATCCCAGGTTGGGGTGCGGGATCCAACCGGGCCGCGGCCACGGCGGTCATAGCCTCGCTCCCTCGGGGAACGGGCTCGCGTCGTGCGCCATGACCGCTGAGCCGTGACCCAACTCGTCGGTCCTGGGCGCGGGGTTGACCCACAGGCCGGCCCCCGAGACGGACCTGGAGGTCCGCATGATCGACATGCTCAGGCCCCGGATGATCGCAGCGATGATCGCGCCTGTGTCATTGCCCGAGCCTTGGTACCAGCGCGGCGTGTACGCCTCGGTCGCGACCTTCGGCCATACCAGAAGGTCGAGTTCGGGCTGGGAGACCGCGCCGAACCCGAACGGGACGATCTGCGGGTAATACTTCAGGCGGGTCAGCCGGCCAAACGGGACCTCGAAGTCGCCTCCGTTGTCGCCGCCATCCGTGATGAAGAACACCGCCGGTCGGTAGACCTCGAATCCGCGCGCTTTGAGGCGGTCCACGTCCTGCGGGATCTGGTCGATCAGCGCCTCGATGGGTGCCCGGAAGGTGGTGCCGCCGCCGGCCACGAGGGCGGGCCTCAGGTCGGACCCGGCCTCGTTGTCGATCAGGTCCGAGAGGCTGGTCAAGGGCAGGTCCACGCGAGCCGTGGTGTTGAAAGAGATCATCCCCAGGTGAGCGCAGTCCGCAGCGGTTGGGTCTGCGGCGAGGCACTGGCAGATGGCAGGAATGATGGTGTTCGCCCCGATGATCGGGGCGCCGGCCATCGATCCGGAGCGGTCGACGACTATGTAGAAAGGCATCGCCCTGATCGCGTCGTCGGGGCTGGCAGTTGGCAGTTCTCCACCCATGGTTTCCTCCTGGGTTCGGTATTCGATGAGACAATCGCTGTCCGGGTGTTCAAGCACTTGCTCGATCGGCAGCATGTCTGCGCCTCGCAGACTGCATCCTGGTGCTGCGGGCAAGCCATTCTTCACTCCGCGTCGCGTTCGTAACGGGGACACCGCCACCAGGCCGTGCGCCCCCGAACGTATGACCTCCCGGCGGGATTACGCCACGGTGCGGAATTCGTGTTCGTCGGCATGGAGCAACCTGTGGAACAGGCCGTCGCAGGCCTCCAAGGCCTCATGTGTGCCGGATTCAACGATCCTGCCGTGATCCATGACGATGATCTCGTCGGCTCGTCGCAGGGTTGAGAGCCGGTGCGCTATGGCTACGACCGTGCGGCCCGAAGCCAATAGCGCCCTCATGAACTGTTCCTCGTTGAGGGTGTCCAGAGCCGATGTGGCCTCGTCCAGCACGATTACCTTTGCTGGACGGAGAAGCACCCTGGCGAGCACCAGGCGTTGCCGTTGGCCGCCGGACAGGCCTCGCCCGTCTTCGCCGATGGCCGCATCCAGGCCAGAGATCTCGGCGAGCAGGCCGACCTGTTTCAACGCGGCCTCGAGCCTTGCATCGGACACAGGCTCCGACTGCCCGAGCAACAGATTCGCCCGGATGGTCCCGGAGACCAGGTAGGGGGTCTGCGAGACGTATGCGACTGTGGCAGCCAGTTGTGCCGAGTTCATGTCGGCCACGTCGACTCCTCCGACCGAGATGTGTCCTCCGGCCGCGGGCAGGATTCCGACCAGCGTCTGGATAAGGGTTGTCTTCCCGCAACCCGCCGGGCCGCAGATGCCCAGGTAGCCTGAGGCTGGCAGATTGAGGCTCACTCCCCTGAGCGCGCGGTTCCCATCTGGATAGGTGAACCGCACTGTGTCGATCACCACATCGGCTCCCTCAATGTGCGGGGCGACGGCGGGGCGAGTGAACAGGGGATCCAAGGTTTGGCCCAGAATCGACAACGCTTCACGCAATTGAAGGCCAGACTCGTTCAACTCGTCCCTGATCCGGTGGATCTCCCGGAGCGGCGCGGCGAACTGCATGAACAGCAAGTACAGGGTGAGCACGGTGCCAGGGCTCGCGCCCCCGGCGACCAGACCTGCCGCGACTACCAGCACCACGACCGAGAACAGGCCTTCCGCCGACGTCTTGGCGGCGTCGAAGAAACCCATGACTTTGTGATGACGAACTTCGACGGCCGACAGTTCCAACGCCCGCTGGCCCACACGGGCCGACTCGGCATCGGCGGCATCGAGCGTCCGGATGACCGCTTTGCCGCGCAGGAGTTCGGTCATTATCCCGTCGAGACGCGCTTTGGCCTGGTTGATCGCCACCCGAACGCCGCCCTGGCTCCTCAATTGGAAATGCGTGATAACCGTGCTCACCAAGCCCGAGGCAAGCAAGATGACACTGATCATCCACTCCGCGGCGAACGCCGCCACGGCGGCGGCGACGGCCTGCATGGCGGCGGGCATCAGGTCGGCGAACACTATGCGAACGGTGTCGGCGCCGGCTTTGGCTCCCCTTCCCATCAGCGAGTTCAACTCGGCGGTGTATTGGGTCTGAGCGTTTGCCAGGACAGGGGTCTTTAGAACATGTTCGAGTTGGGCCTCGCGCAGGGCCGCCTCCACGCGCGGAAGCACCGAATGTAGGCTCACATGGATGACAGTCCTCAGGACGACGAACCCCAATAGAAGGCCGCCCAGCATCAGCACATAGTTCGCGACTGCGGCCGACGAGTCGTCACTCAGCGACGTGACGATCCGGCCGATCACCACAGACGGCAGGACTATTGTGGCGGCCGCCAGCGTGTTGCCGAGGCTCACCAGGATAAGAATGACCTTCTGACCCCGCGACAGACGCTTCCATAGCGAAACAACGATGCGAGCCTTCTTGTTCATGATCAGGCCTCCTTCTGAAGGTGGAACACGTTGCGGGCGTGGGGTTCGACTCGTGTCAGGCCGCCGCCATGCCAGGACAGCGCCATCCTCGCGCCTGGGTCGGGGTAGAGCTCCGACACGCAGAAAGCGGCCGAACCGTCAGCGAGCACCACAGGCTCGAGAGCGTTTCTGGCCCCCGGCGCGGTGCCGTCGTGGATCAACTCGTAGCGAGCAGGAGGAAGCGGCCTGGGTGGGTCGCGCAGCACAATCCTCAGCGTGGACAATTTCGTGGGCGCCACGACCGGCAACACAGCGTCCCCGAAAAGGAGCCCATCGAAATGCAGGTGCGCATCCACAAGCAGAACGTCGCCCTTGCGGAAGCTCCCGACAGGAGGAGAGAAAGTGGCTGCCAGCTGGACCCCGTCACCCGACAGCGCCTGTTCGACTTCCGTGTAAGTCGGCTGAAGCTCCTCGGCGCCCCGGAGCAGAACGGCCTCCGTGCGCATCCGGCTCGGGGTTGCCGGGCACTGAGCCAAGACCACGGGCCGGTCCGTCTGGTCCGCGTCATAGAACCGGATGGCAGTCGAGCACACCATGTCGGTTCGGTCGGCCCCGATGTCGATGGAGTACCCGCTACGCGTGATGCCCCAGCCCGCCGCGTCCTCAGTGGTGGACGCGTAACGCTGACGCTTGGCCGTGCGGATGTGCTCCGTCCCCTTTGACCATGCCACCAGCCATCTTGCCGGCTCCGCCAACGCGAGGGCGCCGATGAAGCGCGTGGCGTGAAACGCCATCGCCATGGGAAGGAGATTCATCATTTGGGCCGGACGGCGAGCTGTGATGATCTGCGGCAGAACCTGCCCGATTACGAGGACGAGCAACGCCCCGGGCGCGCCAATTCCGAAGATGATCGAGAACGCCGCGGGTATGGCGATCGCCGTTCCGGGCAGGTGCTCCAGGTTCGGCGTACGCGTGACTTCGGAGATCAGGAACACCGTGAGGACAACCCCGACTTGGCGGGCGGCCAGGTAATGCTCCAGCTTGGCCTTGGTGTCGATGAAGCGGTGGAGAGCAACCACGCGGGGATGCGTGGCGCCCAACTCGCTGACGTCCGCGGTCGACAACGCGACGGCGCCGATGTGCGCTGCCTCCAACAATGCGAGCCAGATGATCGACACGGCCAGGATCGTCATGGTGACCCCGACCGACGTGTTGGCCGCCAGTTCGTTGTTCGCTGTCAGGATCGCTCCGACCACGATCCAGAGGCAGAGCACGAACACCGATCCGGAGAACACGGAGCGAGCGGCTTTGGCGACCTTCGCGCCGGGCCCCGACAAGTCGGCCGTGAAGTCGTCGTCGGTCAGATCCAGGCGTGTCTTCACCTCCCGCACCAGGAGCCTCATGGTTTTGGGGGAGGGCGACTCCCCGCCGCGCGTCATTGTCCACTCGATGGCGGGGACGAGGTTCGGGGCATCGGACGACACCCAATCGGACAGGGTCTCGTGGGAGAATCCGTGCGCGGTGCAGACGCCGCGAATCTGTTCCGCGGCCTGCGCGACGGCCTTAGGCACTGATGTGCGCATGATGGTCCTTTCTGCCGGGGTCAACTTGGGCGCTGGCCCCGCGTCGAGTGGGTCAGGCGGCGCGCGCCGGTGCGGCCGGACGGATGGACAGTCCGCTCACAGGCAGGGCACGGGGCTGGGGGAGACAATCCGGCCATTCGACGCGGACCAGGAGCGCGTAGCCGCCGTGGGGCGGGCGCTCGTAACGGAGCTCGAATCCGACGGTCTCCGGGACTTCGACAATCACGTCTTCGGCCAGTTGGACCGATCCCCCAGCCGAGAGCGCCTCGGCCAGCGCTGAGACGTGGTCGGCGAATGCCTCCCGGGCGGTCTCCGGGTCGCGTGCGGAGAAGAGCCATTCCGGTCCGTGGCGGTGCATATGCATTAGTCGTTCCTTCCTTTGGCCCGGTTGTTCCGAGTCTGATTTCGAGCGATGCGTGCGCTCCGGTCGTATAGATACGGCCCGGACGCGCGACAAGACGCTTCGCAGAACGCATCCGGCGCCCACCCCACCGGGCTGATCGACTCGCGTCACGCGGGTACTCGGCGTCGCTGTTTTCGACGGATCACTCGGCCATCCGTGGGCGGGCCTCTCATCAAGGAGCTGTCGCGGACAATGCGGAGTGCGCTGCGGTGGTGACGGGCCCGCTCCGGCTGGGGACGTCAGCCGGGGATCCGCAGGCGGCACCGACCGGTCCCGGCAGTCCCCGATCTCCAAGCACGGACTCACGTCCAAGGACTACCCGCCCGGTAGGCAGCCCAACGGCACCGTCTGGCGGATTACCCCCGCGCGCCGAAGTGTCGGACTGTGCCCGTCGCCCCTCGAAATGAGACTCAGGACTGGCGCCGGAACTGAATGGGGCATCGCTCCAAAACGGAGGAAACCGACTCGACATCGCCACGCCCCTGGATCGCCATTGCGCGTCGAGGCTGTTGACCTCATCTCCCGACCGAGCTGCGACGTGGCCGACGCCGCCGGGAGGCAGGCGCCGACTGCGGGCCCGATCCGGCGGAATGGCTGCTATTGCGGGGCTGGGCCGTCCGCGCGAGCATAGTGTCGGGGACCACGTCCCAGTAGGCTCATCCCTGTGAAGACACCGTCATCACGGGCGACGACTGGAGGCGCGCCGCCCCTGACCATCCCCGGGCGGCGGCGAATCTGATGACACTCGCGTACGTGTTGGCAATCCTGCTGACCACGCATCTCATCCTTGTAGTCGCCTCGCCTGGCAACAGAGAATCGCTCATCATGCGGAGCCGGAGTGGTCAGTGGTATTACGCCGAAGCACTCGAGGAAATGGCGGAGGCCGGTGTGGAGGCCGAGTGCCTTGACGCCTATTACGAATCGATGCCCTCTGCGAAGTCACTGATCAGCTTCTCTTATCTTTCCGGACCATTCGTTGTCGTCCTGGTCGGAGGCGGTCTGGTCTGGTGGCACCCCGGTTGGGCGCTCGTGGTGGCCCTCCTTCCCGCCGGATACTTCGCGCTGTCGCCCGGATTCGAGCGGTTCTACCTGGAGATCAGCGGGCGTGTCGCCGGCCGAGGTGAAGCGACCCGCGCGGAAGCCATCGTGACCTGGACCACTCGTGGCGCCTCGCTGAGCCTGGCCTGGCTCGCGATGTCCCTGATCTACACCAACGGCGGCTTGCTGTGGAACGCTCTGGGCAGCGCGACACCATGGATAGCTGGACGGATCATGAGCGCCATCTGCGCCGCGGCGGGGCTGTCGCTGCTTGGCGCGTCCTACCAGGTGCGAAGGCTTGGCGAGAGACTAGCCCGAAAACACGGGGATGACGCAGACTTCAACCTAAACGCTGGATCTCAAACCATCCTCTATCTGAGATCGTTCGCGGACGATGACTTGACGATCCAAACGCCCGTGGCTGACTGCGGTCTGCGCTCGTGGCTCTGGCCCCAGTTCGGGTTCGAGGAGTTCATCTCGTACTGTGTTCAACACGGAGGCAAGATGGTGACTGTTGGGCGGCCGCGTGAGGGGTTGCCGCGCCCCGGCGCATACCGGAGCTATTTCGACGATGCCACTTGGCGCGAAGGCATCCGGCTCACAGCCATGAGGGCGGGGGTCGTTCTGCTGACCGCCGGCGCAACAGACGCACTGTCCTGGGAGATCAGCCATCTCAAGGAATGGGGGGTTCTATCCAAGTGCATTTTCATCATCCCTCCGCTGCCTGAGGCACGAGTCGCCAGGCGACTCGAGCGCCTGACGAACGCTCTCGATTTGCCACAAGCCGAATTCGACAAGCTTAACCAGATTCCGTGGCGCTGCGTGGTAGGCCTGCGCATAGACGATACCGATGTGGCCCACTGGATCGTCGCCCCGGGACGCGAGTGGCGGGCCTACTTCTTGTTGGCGCTGTTGCACAATTCGAAGATCAGCCGCGTCCGGGAAGCCTCGCCTGGCGCCGATGATCCGAGCGCGCCAATCGAGCAACCAAAGGTCACCCTCGCCGACATGTTGAAAGGCGGACGGCCCAGACGGCAACCGCCCGGTGTACGACGGATGCTAGTGGCGTCGATGCGAGCTTGGCAACAACTCGGCAACGATGATCATGCAGCGGCAGTGGACTCGTTCACGCGCCTGATCTCACGAGAACTGGACGGAGCAAGCGACCCGGAGGCGCTGGCCTTTCTCCACAGCGGCTTGATCGAATCAGCCCAAGGTGCCCAGAACGGCACAGTCGAATCCGGTGCGTTAGAGACCTTGGAGCAGTTGGCCCGAGGCCTGGAGTGGGTCTGGATCGACCCAACCGAGGCGAATAAAGGTACTGACGTGCGCTTCCGGACATTGTGGAACATCTCCCGATTACGGCAGCAGTCTGGAGATCACATCGGTGCGAGACAAGCGCTTGAACTCCGCCTCGACGTGGCTCGCGAACTGCATGACCGTCGTCGTCAATGCGACGCGGCTTGTGACTTGGCGTCCTTGCTCTTGGACAACGAAGATGAGGGAGCGGAGAGCCTCGCGGCGCAGGCATTGGCGGACGCTGAGGCCTTGAGCGACGTGGCGGAGCAGGGACGGGCGGAGTTCCTCATGGCCCGCGCCCGAGCGGGCGCGGAACCCTTGGCGGCTGCGGACCTCGCCCGGACCGCGGTCCGCCACTTCGAAGCGTCGGGCGAAATGGCCCAAGCCGCCACTGCTCTGGCTTGGGCCGCTGACCAGCAGGTTGGACGCGGCGACTTGGACGGGGCGGCCGACCTGGTGCGTCACGCGCTAGAGGTCTCCCCGGTGGATGAAGCCGGGTTGATTGACCACCTTCGGGGACTGACTGAGTTGATTGGAGACCTGACAGCCGTCGAAGGGTGTTTCTCCGATGCCGCGCGGGAGGTATTGCGCGCCGCAAGGTGGCTCGCTGCTTCGTTCGGAGAGCACGCAGTCGGAACGGGTCACCTCCTCCTGTCGATCATTGACGGCGGTGACGAGGCCGTGTTGGAGCCGATCACGCAACGCCACGGAGCACCTTCTGACGTACGTCGGTGCCTCTTGGCCGTGCTGCCGCCGACAGGTCTGCCGCCCACTGGCGTCGCAACCGGCGCCTACTCAGGATCGGCTCGATCCTCCGTCGCAGCTAGCGTCAAGGGTGCCAAATCGCGGGGATCGACTCGTGTCGACGTCGCCGACTTGTTGCGCGAGGTCCTGAACAGCTCGGGGTACGCTCGGGCCGCATTGGATGAAGCGGCGTCAGGAGCGCATCCGTCCCGATGGGAACAACCGCAACGAGAATCACACCGGTTCTCATTTGCCCGGTACTCGCAGCCGGCATGGGAGGTGCTGAGCTCGGCCTGGGACATCCCGCACGCGCGGAATGCCGGTGGCATGGTGCCCCAGGATATCGTCGCGGGGTTCCTCGCCCACGAGGATTGCCCGGCGTCCCAGGCGCTGCTCGTTTCCGGCATCGACCCGACAGTCCTGCATGGGCCAGCTGTGGATCTAGATCAGTCAAGCGTTCAGGAACAGTCCTTCTCGGAAGAACTCAAGCGCGTGTTCGACTATGCGGAACGAGAGTCCCTGGCGTTTTGCCGCGACCTGATCGAGACGCCACATCTCCTGCTCGGCATGGTGGACTGGTACGAAGATTGCGTTGGCCCGCTCGGCGCAGCTTTCGATCCACTCACGCTCCGCGCTTCGCTGCGAGCTCTGCTCGCGGATCCGAAGCGAGCACCTGAAGGGCCGCGACAGGACGTCTGACGCCCGATCGCGCATCCGGTCTTCCCGCCGCGATCGCAGCGCTCGAGCCCTGGCAGGGAACCGGCTCATGCGAGACGTTCTTCCCGTGGGTGCGGGGCGTCGGGCCTGGGCCTCGGAGCGTCGAGAGCCCAGCACTTTCATGCGCTGGTCGGCAGATCAGGCGCTTCGGTCTGAGATCTCTCGGTCATACTCGTCGGCGATGAACTCCGAACTCTCCGTCCACATGAGCGAATCCCCGTCGAGCAACGCCCGGTGCGTCGCGGACGCGAGAAACCGGTCGTAGGCGTCCTCGAACGCGAGGCCACGCCTGGCGGCGATGACCCGGACGGCATGTTCCACCTTGAGGAGGACTACCAGCGAAACGTCCTGATCCTGGTAGCGGATCTCAGTTTCCAAGCTCATGCCTCTCTACTAGCGTCAAACAGCGCAAAGCCTGCGACGTGTGGAACGATACCTGGTCGTTGGGTTCGAAGTGGCGCAACCGCTGGATTGCCTGCTCAACGGTCAAATCGCCCTCCAGGTACAAGGCTATGGTACGGAAAGTCCTGTCGTCTGCAACCGGCCCAGACACAACGTCATAGGAGTGCCGCAACCCGCCGAGCGAACGATGATCCTTCACCATCTCGAGCCAGTCGGAATTCATTTCCGGGAAGGCCAGCCGGTTCAAGCCCAGCTCGGGTTCGAATGAGAACTCGTACACGAACCCTTGGCTTCCGCCCGCCCTCAATCGCATACTCTTGGCCCAGGCCTCGGCCTGGTTCCGAATCGTCGTGGTGTAGAAACCTCGACCAAAGTCCCGCCGGTCACGGGATTTGTCGAGGTCAACCTGATCGAACCGATCACGGCTGCCGTGGAAAAGGCGCACGCCCGTCAACCGACCTCTCGGGCGAGTATGTCCTCGGCGAACCAGAGGCTTTCGTCAATTTCCTGCGTGTGAAGCACGTCCCATGCCTCTCGGATCATGCGGAAGAGGTCATGGCGCTGGAACAGGCGGAACGCCTCTGAGCCGCTCACACCGTGCCTCGCGGCGTAGCCCTCGATCGCCGCGACGATCATGAGGTTCTCATCGACAGTCCTGGAAGCCATCCGAATTCACCAATAGCCAGTATACGAGCACGCCGGAACAGGTGTGGCCCAAGCACGCCAGGCCAATAGGATGGAGCCCGTGGATACCCCTCTCCCACCGTTTCCCGCCTACACAGGTGCTGAGTCCTACGCCTGCGTCTCATACGCCCGCGCCACCAGTGACGCGGCCCAGGTCTACCGCCTGCTTGAGCGCCTCAGCCGGGACGGCTACCGAATCTGGTACGACGCTCGGGGCGACGGCATGGCGGCAGCCGGACCGTGGCTCGACTACGAGGCGGGACGCGTCGAGGACTGCGCGCTGTTCATGGTGTTCGTCTCGCCGGTGTCGATGAGCCGGAACGACGTCCGCAAGGAGGTGACCCACGCCCACAATTGTTCCAAGCCGATCCTTGCGGTGGAGCTAGAGCCCACGGTGGTTCCATCCGGGATCAGACTCGCGACGGGGGACCTCCAGGGCCTGGCCCTCCACACGCACGGTGAGGACCAGTTGCTGGCGAGAGTTCGCGAGGCCTTTGACCGCCACGGCGTGGCCCGTGACGCAGGCGCGGAAGACCCGGACACGGGCGCAGGCCGCCAACCGGCCCAGCCCCGCGGTCAAGAAGAGGAGGAGAACGAACCCAAACGGACGGCATCGGCCGCTGGGATGCCCAGGCGCGCTCGCGCCCAGAGGCGTCTGACCGTCGGCGAGACCTTCGCGGACCGGGTTCCAGAGAGCGCGGCGCTGGCAGCATCGGCTGCGCGTCAGGAGGCGCGGTTGCGGGGAGCGGAGCCCCTAACCGAGGGAGTCTTCCCCAACGTCCTCGTCTTCCACGGCGGCGGCGGTGTGGGCAAGACGGGCCTCTCGTGCCAGCTCCAACGGTGGCTCACGGGCGACGCGCATCCCAAGGGCTGGGGCACCTGGACGCGTCCTGGCACCATCGCGATCCGCTGGGACTTCCACGACTCGAAGGGCAACCTCGACGTGGCGGGGCTCCTGGGCGGGCTCCGCGCCGCGCTCGCGCCCTTACGGCCCCGCTGGCTTGCGTTCGACCTGGCACTCGCGGCGTACCTGGAGGCGGCCCGGCCCGACAGGTCCGGCGAGGTGGGCCTAACGCATCGCACTGCAGATTCGATCCTGGGTTCCCTTCAGCAGGTGGCCGCTTTCGTCGGCATCGCGATCCCGTCAGCATTGACGCCTCGAGCCATCCGCCTGTTGTCCGATGCCGTCCTCGACCTTTCCGCGTCCGGCTTGTTGGCCCGGCCCGGCGGGTTAGCCGACGCGCAGCTCCCAGCGTTGCGGCAGGTTCTCAAGGCCTGTGAGCAGATGTCCGAGGAGTCGCAAGCACCTGAGGTCGCAGCTGACGTGGCATACATCCTCACGCAAGAGATCTACTTCACGCCCGTCGCCGAGCGCCCCGCGTTGGTGTTCTTCTTGGACGCCTTCGAGCGCCTCCAGCGGCGTGGGGCCGCGTCCCCCGAACCCGTCATCGTCGAATTCGTCGCCAACTTGCCGTATTGCCTATTCGTGGTTACCGGCCGCGACAAGCTGGACTGGGCACGGGCTGAGCGGACCGACCTAGGGTGGGCGGGTCCCAACGCCTGGCCGGGCCTCGCCGCAGGCGCCACCGAAGACCCGCGCCAGCATCTGCTCCAGCGCCTCAGCGACCAGGACACCGAGCGCATCTACCGCGACGCTTGCATGGCGGCGGGATGGGACATGTCCGATGCCGTAATCGCGGGCCTAGTGCGCCGGTCGCAGGGCCTGCCCCTGCACATCGAGGCGGTCCTGGGCCTGACCAGGAACCTGGAGCAAGCCGCCCCCGGCCGGGCGTTCGAGCTAACCGACCTCGACGGTGAATTGCCAGCGGTGGTCGGACGGATCCTCGACTTGCTGCGCCCGGACGAGGCGGATGCCTTCCGCGCAGCCTGTGTGCTGCCGTTCTTCGACGAGGGATTGGCGCAGGCAGTGGCCGGGGTGCATAACGGGGCAGTCGAAAGGGCCATCAGGTTCGCCCTGGTGGAGCACAACCCGTCGAGCCTGTACCCCTGGCGGGTCCATGACGAGATCCGCCGACTGGTGCGGCTCGACCGGGCCAGCACCGGGTTCTGGGGCGAGGCGGACTGGCGGGCCGCCGCCCAACGGGGCCTCGAGGAAGCGATCCGTCGCGTCGACGAAGCCCATGAGGGCGACTCGGACGCGGCCGAGATTGAGGCTATCGTCCTCGCAATCCGAATCGGCCACGAATGGGGTATCTACTACTCGGGACTTGTCCAACGAGTCCAGGAAGGACCCACCATCAGGGGCTTGGTGTCCTCGATGCCGCACGACGCCGAGGGAAGGCCTTGGTGCGCCACGGACGAACTGGTCGCGTTGGTTCACGCCCACGCCCTTTATGGCGCGGAGCGCCTCGAGGCCCTCGACGGATTGCGGCGCAGGTCAAGCGAGATCGCTCCCTACGCCGGCCGCTGGCAGGTCTACCATCTCAGAACCCTGGGCCGGTACGACGAGGCGGCGGAGATCGTGACAGAACTCATCGCCTCCTTTCCCGCGATGGCGGACTTCCATCATCACCAGTACGCCATCACTCTCAGGCTTTGGCGGCACTTTCAAGACGCCATCGCCTACGAGGCCGAGCACAGACCCGACAACCTGCCGCAGTTCACCCAGATGATAGACCGATATCACGGGGTCATGTTCGGCGACCCCGCGGTTGCACTCGCGTATCGCATGAAGGCCCGCTCGAAGCGCTTCCGCTTCGAACTTGAAGCCGGTGACCAGGTCGCGCGGGCGCGAGCCGCAGGAATCGATAGGGCGGAGGCGCTCCGGTCTTTCGAACGCGCAGTGGCGCTAGACAACCATGCACGCGAACAGGACTACCTCATGATCCTCGGTTACCTCGACCTCGTTCGGGAGGACAAGTTCGCGACGGTCCTAGCCGCGTTGCGTCGAACCGTGCGGGCCGGACATGGGCCGCCCCATGAGATCAGCCACCTGCTGGCTTTGCGCGCGTTGATGACCGGCGACCGCGCCCACGCTCGCGCGGCCTTCGAGTCAGTCGACCCGGGCAAGAAGTGGTTCGCCACCTCTTGGATTCCCACCGAGGTGTGGTTGGAAGAGCTTGGCTACCCGTTACCCCGCGTCGAGACTCAGTGGATCATTTCCTACGAGCAGGTCCGCGAGAATTGGTTGAGAATCGCTCAAGGAATCATCGACCGGGCGAAGGCTCGCTCCGTCTAAGCACCCAAAGACGGGCGACCACGACAACCCTTCAGACTCCCCTCACCTTTGATGCCCAATTCTCCCTCGACGTCGACAGAGACGGAAAGGGTTGTCCAACACCCTCCTTGGCTTCAACGGGTGGCGGTTCTTCTAGCCACTGCACGGCGCGTTCCAGACACATCGCGTAGGACCAATCGATGCGCTGTTCTGAGCCGAAGCCGCGCCAGCCTGCATCGGGCTTGTGGGCGAGCACTTGTATCCCCGGCGGGATGTGGAGCCAAGTCAGCGGCGTGAAGATCGACCCGGCCAGATCAGGCTCCATGAGCCGGGAGACAAACCCGGCCCAGCGCTGGTCGAAGCCCTTCTTCCACGGAGCCCGCACCAGAATGACGTGTTGGTGCGGCAAGGCGGCGGTGATGCCAACCTCGGATCGAAGGCCGTCATCTATCGAGGCGGGCGTGGCCGAGATCACGACAGCCCGCGCTGCAGCGGCCATGTCGGCGACCTTCAGCTTCCAAAGATTCCATTTCGCGGTCCCCAGATCAACCGCATATCGGGGGTCGACATGCCGCTCGGCGAATTGGCGCCGCAGGCGTTCCAAGGCAACGTCTCCCGGCGGCTCGGGCTCCCCGAGATACTCCTTTTTCAAGTCGAGGTTCTTCAAAGCGCCCCGCGCCGCGCCCAACGGAGCTAGAGGGCGTCCCGGCTCGGAAGCCGCGACGACCGGCGCGGTCCGGCTGAGCTGGGCCGCGACCACTTCTTCGAACCTGATCCGGTGAACCAGGCTGGCCGAACCAATAAGGCTGCCGAATCGCAGCTTGGCCCGGATCTTGAGGCCGTCGTCCTTGAAGCTGCGCAAGAACAGGAACGGCGCGACCCCGCGAGCTTCTTTGGCGGCTTGGGCCTCGCGCAGCGAACGGGCACGAAGCCGCAGCCCGAGTCGCTCGAGCAGGAATAACGCAGCCGTGCCGGCGGCCAGGCAAAAGAACAGGCCAGTCGGTCCGGCGCTGGCGGCGAAGGCGATGGCGTTGGCGACGAGCCGCCGCACGAAGCCGGGCCCGGCTTCGGCTGCGGTGAGGGGGCGTGTTCCATACAAGACCACCGCGAAAAAGGACCCGGCCAGATATGACACCACACTGAGAGCGAAGAGAATCTGCGCGGCAACCCAAACAAACCTGCCCGCCACGCCTCTGCCGCTCCACGAGCCAGGCTCGTGGCGTCGCGACTCAACGCCCGACGGCCGAAGCCTTCGGCGCAGCAAGAGGAAGACCAGGCCACCTACACAAAGGATCCACGCCTGCGCTGGAATGTCCAAAGCGCTCTTGGTCACCAATCCGACCGCCAGCCCCAGAACCAACGCGACGAGCCAAGGCACGCCGATCCAGTGTCCCAGCCAACGCCAGAAGCGGTTGCGCCGCGCTATTGTCACGCGCCGCTGCAGGTCCTCGAAGGGCACGGTGGGCCTGTCACGCGCCGGGGTCATCGAGCCGCGCTGCCGTCCGACGTGGAAAACCATTCTGAGGCACAGCCAGATCACTATGTAATAGGCCATCGGATCGGTGACGATCGCGCGGTATGCGCCCTGCATGAACGTGGCGGTGCTGGAGGGGAGACCCGGCAGCGATGTCTCGAAGCCCTGCGCCAGCCGCGCGTTCTCGGCGATCAGGTCAATTCCGGCCGCGTTGTCAGCGGAGACCGCCAGCGTGTACAGGTCCGTTCCTTGGATCCAGCCGCGGATCACCCCGGTCACCTCCTCTTGGCGCAGCATCATCACCCGGTCGGCACCTGAATCGAAGACGCCCGCGTCTGGTACCGGGTCACCGGGAATCCCATCGAGCCAAGCAACCTGCGCCGTGACCGCTGCCGCCAGGGTGGCACATGGGATCATGTTTACGACTACCTCGGCCCCGTCCGAGGAGCGCCGCCACCAGCGTCGATTCATGAACACGCTGCAGCTGGGAGCGGTGTTGGCCCACCTGACCCGTTCAACGCCGGGCGGTCCGTCCCAGCCGTCCCCGGCTGGCGACCAGCCCACCAAGGAGGGGTGCAGCGCCTCGTCCAGGTTGACCAACGGTGTCCCCTGCGCCGCAGCGAATTCCGTCGAGCAGGCCTCGTTGTCCGGCATCAGATCCGGACCACCCGCTCCGCCCAGCTCCGGCGCAGCTGTCTGCGCCTGGCTCGGGTCCCCGTCAAGCCGAATCGATAGCTGATAGACGGCGCTTCCCTGGGCCCATACGCGAATCGCCAAAGATGGATTGGTGGTGGTGTAGGCATAATCAACACCGGCGCCGAGCACCTGGCTCTCCGATTCTCGCAGGCCATCCGTGCCCAGCGATTCCTGAAGCACCAATGCGGCCGCCGTCGAACCAGCCGCCTCAGGTGATGGACAGCGAATGGTCAAGAGGACAACGCTTTGACTAACGGCGACGCTCCGCCAGGCGCGGCCTTCGTTGAAGAGCGAGCAGCCGTGGCTCGCTTCTTGGTCGGCCGCCCATTGCTGGGGTGCCAGGTCCTGGGCGACCCAGCCTGGGCCATCCGGCGTCCAGGCA
>JAISCU010000425.1 GCA_031265345.1 Bifidobacteriaceae bacterium | reverse complement strand
TTCGCCCCCCACCACGCCGGTATGCTGCCGCTCTTCAAAGAGGCCGTCGAGGAGCTGTTCCAGGCCGGATTGCTGAAAGTGGTCTTCGCCACCGAGACGCTGGCGCTGGGGATCAATATGCCCGCCCGCACGGTGGTGATCGACCGGCTGGACAAATGGGACGGGACCGCCCACGCCGATCTGACGCCGGGGGAGTACACGCAGTTGACGGGGCGGGCCGGGCGGCGCGGGATCGACGTGGAGGGCCACGCCGTGGTCGTGACCGGCCCCAGGGTCGCCGCCGCCAAAGTGCTGCCACTGGCGTCGAAGCGGACCTATCCGCTGCGCAGCGCCTTCCACCCGACCTACAACATGGTGGTCAACCTGACGGCGCGGCTGGGGCCGGACCAGGCCCGCCAGGTCCTGGGCCTGTCCTTCGCCCAGTTCCAGGCCGACCGGTCGGTGGTGGGGCTGGCCGAGCAGATTCGTCGCCTCGACCAGGGGATCAGCGGCTACGCCGAGGCGATGGCGTGCGAGCGCGGCGACTTCGCGGAGTACCAGGGCTTGCGCGACCAGCTCAGCGTGTTGGAGAAGACCGCGTCCAAGTCGAAGGCGGCGGCGCGCCGCGCCCAGACCCGCGAGGTCCTGGCAGACCTCAGGCGCGGGGACGTGCTGCGTCTGGCCAGCGGCAAGTACCGGGGTCTGATGCTGGTGGTCCATGCGGGCAAGGCCGGGTCAGGGCGGCCGTTGGTGCTGACCGACAAGGGCAAGTCCCGCCGCGTGGTGTTGGCCGAGGCGGGTCCCGGCGTCACGAAGGTCGGCCACATCAAGCTCAAGGGCGCCGATGCCGTCAAGACGCCCGAGCAGCGCGCCCGGATGGTGGCGCGCCTGGTCGGTTTGGGCAACGATTCGGCCGCCGATGCCGCTGGGTCAGCTGCCGCCGAGGCGCCGGGCCGTCGTGAGGCGCAGGGCAGTGGCGATGCGCCGGGCAGTGGCGATGCGCCGGGCAGTGGCGATGCGCCGGGCAGTGGTGAGGCGCCGGGCAGTGGTGAGGCGCCGGGCAGGGGCGATGCGCCGGGCAGGGGCGATGCGCCGGGCAGGGGCGAGGCACCGGGCAGGGGCGAGGTGCCGGGCCGGTTGGATGGCCTGGTGCCCGCCGGTCAAGCGGATCGCGCCCTGGCGCCGAGCGGGGGAACACGGTTTAGCGTCAGACGCCAACCCGCGTTCCCGGAGGGTTCCGCAGATGGTTGGCCTGACGCGTCGGAGGGTGAGCTGAGGGCGGCGCTGCGGGCGCATCCGGTGCATGGCTGCCCTGATCGAGAGACGCACGCCCGCTGGGCCAAACGCTGGATCAAGGCGAAGCAGCAGCGGGCCGGGCTGGTCCGTTCGATGGAGTCGCGCACCGGGTCATTGGCTCGGCAGTTCGACCGTGTGAGCGCGGTCTTGGAGGCGCTGGGCTACTTGGACCGCGGCGAGGTCACCGGGGCCGGGCGAATCCTGGCCCGGATCTACGCTGAACGCGACCTGACGATGGCCGAATGCGTCCGAGGCGGGGTCTGGGACGGTCTGACGGCTCCCGCCCTGGCGGCGTCCGTTGCGGCACTGGTGTTCGAGCCCCGGACGGATGTGGCGCCGCCGGTCGAGCCACTGCCGAAATCCGTCCGTTCGGCCATCGCCGCCGAGGCCGCTGCCTGGGCTGAAATCCGCGCCCAAGAGGAGGCGCGCTCGCTGAACGTGAGTGCGGGGGTCGAGGCGGCGGCATCGGGCATAATCTGGCGCTGGGCCTGCGGGCAGACGCTGGCTAACACATTAACGTCCGACCTGCTCTCGCCGGGCGACTTCGTCCGGTTGGTGAGCCGCCTGGTGGACGTTCTTGACCATATTCGGGCGGTGGCGCCGAGCGAGGCGCTGCATGCGGTATCGGACGCCGCGATCACAGCGTTGCGGCGCGGGGTCGTGGCCGCTGACCTGTGAGAACGCTCACCAGTTTGAAGTTGAGGTTGAGACACGCCGAGGCGCGACACAGCCAGTTTGGCATTGTCCGGCGTGGCGAGTAGCTTTCCTTATGCAGCTCCAGTAAACGTCTCGCGGCCGCGCTGAGCCAGTCGCCTCCCATGACTTCGCTACGAGCTGCATCGGCGCCCGCCGCTCAGTAGAAAACAGGCTTGACCTGGTCCGAAGAGTGCGCGGGCGCCGCCACTTCACGGAGATCCAAGAGCGCGCACCGCCGGCCCAAGAGAGCCGTGCATCTGCACTTGACTCTGGCCCGCCTCTCCAGCGCCTGCACACCGTCGCTTTCCACCCGGCTCACTGACCTGGGGCGTCGTGGCGGCCACGATGAAGTCACAGGCGGGAAAACCTGCACAGCGTGGCACTCGGCTCCGGGTCGTCTCCCGAAAACCTGCACACCATGGCGCTCGCGTGCGACAGTCACGGACTGCAGGTTTTCCGGATCGCTTTCATCGGCGAGTGTCACGATTTGCAGGTTTCCTGTGGTGAGCCGATTTCCATCCGGCTCGCTGACCTCCGGCTTCATGGCAGCAGCGCTGAGCTCACAGGCGTGAAAACCTGCACACCGTGGCACTCGGCTCCGGGCCGTCTCCCAAAAACCTGCAAATCGCGGCGCTCGCGTGCGTCCGCCACGGATTGCAGGCGTTTGGCAGTCGGCGCATGCGTGTTGGCTTGTGAATCGGCAAGACCTCGGTCAAGTCCCGAGGCTCGTGGTCGATGCGGTGGTGTTGTCGTCCGAGGGCGGTGACGGCCCAAGCGGGGCGTCCGGGCATGTGACGTGAATTGCGACCTTGGGGCCTTCGTGGCACGGTCGGGGCGGCCACGAATCCTCGACGGTCGCGTTTCAGGCCGCCGCTTGAAGGGTCCTCGCCGATCGAGCATGCATCGGCCGAGGCACTGTGTGAATCGGACTCGGTTGGTCGGCGGCGTTAGCGGTGCGAGTAGAATCGGCCATCATGCCGGGTCGCCGCAAGAATTGGATCATTTGGGTCCTGACGGCATTGGCAGGGTTCATTTGTTATCTGGCGTTCCGACCGGCCGGTTGGTGGTTCGCGGCCCCGGTGGCATTGGGACTGCTCTACCTTGTGCTTGGGCGCTTGGGGCCGTGGCGTGGTTTGGCGGCCGCGCTGCTGTTCGGGCTCGCGGAGTTCCTACCTATGCTGACTTGGGCGTACAACGCGGCCGGGTTGCTGCCGTACTTGGCGCTGAGCATCGCCAGCGCGGTTCTGTTGGCCCTGAGCGGCCTGGCCTATGGCTACGCGCGCTACCTGGTCGGCGGCCAGCAACGCGGACGTGGCGCCGGGCGACGGGTTGACGGGGCGGCTGCCGGTGGCGGGCGTGTTGATGGAGCGGTCCTGCGGTCGCGGCGTGACGACGGGCGACGCGCCGACGGGGCAGGTGCCCGGAGGCGTGCTGGCGGGGCGGCAATGGAGGTTGGCGGGCATGTTGCCGGTCAGCGCGTCGGCGGGGACGGCGCCGAGAGGCGTGCCGACCGGGCGAGCGCTGGGTTCTCCAAAGCCGATCGGAAGCGGGCCGGGGCTTCGCGCGGAGTTGTTCGCACGGCATCGGCGTCGTTGATGGACGCTTTGCTGTTCGCGCTGGCGTTCACGGGCGCCGACACTCTGCGTCAGTTCTTCCCCTTCGGCGGGTTCCCTTGGGGACGGCTGGGCTTCACGCAGGTGGACGGGCCGATGGCGCGCTGGGCCTGGCTGGGAGGTGTGCCGCTTGTGGGCCTGGCCGCGGCGCTGGCCGGGGCGCTGGCGGTGGTGATGTTGCGGGCTCTGGTGGCGGCATCGGGCAAAGGGGTTGGGGGACGGGGCCGGAACTGGCGGACGGCGGCGTGGGCGGCGGGGCTGTTGGTGGCGGTTGTGGCCGTGCCGCTCGCGTTGCCGGTGTCTGCTGATGCGCAGGACGGGACGCTGGCGGTGGGCGCGGTGCAGGGCGACGTCGAGGTCACCTCGGAGGGGCTCTTCGCGCAGCAACGGGAGGTACTGGAGAACCATGTCGAGGTGAGCCACGAGTTGGCCCAGGATGTGGGGCGGGGGAGCCTGGACGTGGTGCTGTGGCCGGAGAACTCGACCGACATCGACCCGCGAACGGATGAGCGGGCCTATGAGGCGATTGACGGCGCGGCGGAAGCCCTGGGCGCGCCGGTGCTGGTGGGGGCGATGCAGTACGTCAACCGTTCCAATCGCTACAACCAGGGGCTGCTGTGGCGGGCCGGACTGGGCGTGGTGGACATCTATTCGAAGCAGCATCCGGCGCCGTTCGCCGAGTACATGCCCGCGCGATCGTTCTTCCGGCTGTTCACCAAGAAGGTCGATCTGATCAACACGGACATGCTGCCGGGCGAAACAGTGGGGCTGATGCCGTTCTCGGCGGAGGTCTTGGGACGCGAGGTCGCTCTGGGTGACGTGATCTGTTTCGAGGTCGCCTACGACCAGATCGTGGCCGATGTGGTGGCCGCGGGCGCGGAGGCGGTCGTGGTGCAGACGAATAACGCCTCTTTCGGGTTCTCGGAGGAATCGACCCAGCAGTTCGCGATGACCCGCTTGCGGGCGATCGAGCATGGGCGCGCCACTGTGCAGATTTCGACCGTGGGCGTCTCGGCGGCGGTGGCCCCCGACGGGTCGTTGCTGACGCCGATGACCTCGCTGTTCGAGCCCGCCTACTTCACGGCCGACCTGCCTCTGCGGACCTCGTTGACTCCGGCCACGCGGATTGGCGGGGTCTTGTGCTGGGCTTTGATCCTGGGGCCGTTGGCCTTGGCGGTGGCAGGGGTCGGGGCGCGGTTGGTCGGCGGGCGGCGCTGAGCATGGCGTGGGCCGGCCAGCGGAGGCGTTGAGCGGAGCGTGACTGATATTCCGGGTCGAGAACCGGTCCGATCGCACTGTATGAGCCACGGCCTGCGCTGGCGGGATGCCGCCCTGTTTGGAGACGCTGGGATGTGCCGGTGCGGGTGGACGGCATCGGGCGCGTGGTGGTCGTGGGGGGTCTGACGCCCCTGCTGGCCTGGTCAGACGAGGGCGGGCTGCCTGCCTGAGCGACGCGCGCGGAGGACTTCGAGGCGCTCGGTGAGGATGTCCTCGAGCTCGGTGAGCGTCCGCCGCTCCATGAGCATGTCCCAATGCGTGCGCTGATGTTTCTGCTTCGGCAGCACTGGATCGAGCACGTCGCGCAGGAGCGCTTGGCCGCCGCAGCGGCAGTGCCAATAGTCCGGGACCTCGGCCTCGAGCGCGAACGGGAGGATGGTGGTGTGGCCGTCCGGGCAGTCGTATGCGACTTCGACCCTCTCGGCGAACTCCACGCCATCCTCGGATTCGAGTGATTGGTACCCGATACCGCTTCCACGTAATGAACGATCAGCCATTTCAACTCCCCCTAAGTTCGTGCGGCTGAGTATTTTCCGTGCATCCTATCGCGGCGCGGGTGTGGGCGGTAGCCCTTTGGGCGGTGATGTTCGTCACATGGGCTTTGCTCGGGATTGGTTGCGGTGTTTGGGCTGATCATAGCTTCGCTAGTCCAGTGACTTGGTCTCATGGCCGACGCTTCCTTCGATCATGCGATAGGCGGATCGGAGCTCGTCCTTTTACCAGAGCTTGACTTTCTATGCACTGGTCCCGAATTCCGCAAGTATTGGCCATGTAGGTCCGGGGCCATTTCCCTCCGGCGCAGGCCAAGAGGTCGTTCGCCGTCAGCCCGGCCACCTCGAGACCTCCCTCGGGAGCCTCGTTGCCGGGCTGATCAACCCGACCGCAGAAACGGCATGCGCCGCAGGCCCCAGACCCGGCCATCACCGAACGACGTCGCGCGGGCCGCCTTGGCTGGGTTTGCCCCTGTCACTCTCAGGCGTCGGACGGTGCCTTCGGCGGACAGAGTACTCGGCCGGGGGGCCTCAGGTCGCATGTCGTCGATGACCAAATGGTCGACCTTCACCACGTCTTCACTGGTGTCACTTTCGTCAGGTAACCGGCTTCAAACTACGACGGCTCGACAGGATGGCACCATCACGTGGGTTGGTGTGTCGCCGAAGCTTTGTGAGGATGGCCTGCTGAGTCTCCGGCGTCCAGTAGACTTGCAGGTGTTCCCGTGCCCGCGTGATTGCCGTGTACAAGATGTTGTGAGTGATGTCATCTTCATTGGCGTCGGTGATTACGATCTTGACCGAGTCGTACTCCAGCCCTTGTGCCTTGTGGATGGACACCGCATAGGCCACTTGAAATGGCACGATAGTATCCACCGAGTCATCGTCCTCGTCTCCCGTGCCATAGTCGTAGACCGAGAACCGCACGGTGGAGTCGCGCACCCATTGCAGATCCCCGCCAACGACATCGACCTCGCTGATTCGCCGGTCGAGTTTGATGTCGAACTGGATCTCGCCGAACGACTCCTGGATGCCGACGATCCAACCTTTGAGGTTGTTATAGATCAAGGGATAGAACCGGTCAGTCTCGTTGAACAGGACGGGATCGCCCACCTTGTAGGTAGCTGCACCCCTTGACACAGATTGCTCGGGGTTACGGCTTTGAAGGAACCGGTTAACGTTGTTGATGCCGTACAGCCCGTCATAGTTGAGGCAAAGGATGATTTCATCCTTGTGCTGCGCCCCAAACAGCGATGCATCGAGCGCCGACGAGTAGCCCCCTCTTGCAACAGCCTCAGCGATGTCATCATCAATTCGGCGGACCTTATCCCAAAGAGCGAGAAGCGCCTGGTCGTCCGTCCGGAACGGCTGAGTCAGCTCGAACACGGCTGACGTCGGCACGAAGGACCTAGCAAGTCCAAACCAGTTGCCGAACTCGATTGCCTCGATCTGGTACACGTCTCCAACGAGGACCAACAGCTTGAAGGAGACTTTCGCTAGCACATCTACCAGGTCGCCGTTGCTCACGGTGCTGCATTCGTCGATGACCAGGAGGTCGTAGGTCTCGGCACGGTGGCGCGTCTGACTGCTGATCGTACGGAAGGTCGAACACTGGGCTGTGACTCTACGCTTCATATTGTCGACAGCGGGGTTAGTGTTCGCGAGGAACAATTTCGACTCGTCATGGAAGTAGTTCGCGATGTGATCCATCATCGTTGTCTTACCCGTTCCGGCCGCGCCGTAGATCAGCGCGACGCGCGACTCGGAAAAGAGCCGCCCGAGCGCCTCCTTCTTCACGGGGTCGTCGATCGGGCGGCCCGACTCTCGGAGCCATCGGTCAACAGCTTGCGCATACCCGTCAACGCCAATCGAAGCCTCGGCCTGGAGCCGCTCGATGATCGCGACTGTGCTGTCTTCATACTCGCGGATGAAGACATGTCCCTTGTCGAGCATCAGTCGGCGACCTTGGTGCTTGAAGTAGAGCTTCTTGTTGTACGCAGCCAGGAGCTGCTGTGTGTCCCCGAAGGAGGCGAGGTCCGCGACCGGCGTGTAAAGCATGCCATGCCTTTGTACGTTGGTCTTCACTCGTCGCGCCAGGAGTTCATGTTCGCGTCCCGCAATATCCAGGCTCTCGATAAGATCCCAGTATCGAGGATTGTGCCCCACGAGCGATGTGCAGAACGGCATTTCGTCGAACGGAATGCAGCCCCACTGTAGCTTCAGATCGGACAGTTTGCTGCAGGCCTCCGGATTGAACTGGAGTTTGAGTAGTCGGTTTCGAAGGCTCAAGAGGAGGTACCGGATGACCTGGCAGC
>JAISCU010000374.1 GCA_031265345.1 Bifidobacteriaceae bacterium | reverse complement strand
CCGCGTCCTGCTCGGCATCATCACCAACCGCGCCCTGCGCTTCGTGCCGCGCGCGGACTACCCCCGCCTCAACGTCCGCGACGCCCTGACGCCTATGCCGCTCGTGACGGCCCCGGTCGGGGTCGCCAGCGAGGAGGCCGCCAGGCTCCTGGCCAAGCACCGGGTGGAGAAACTGCCCATCGTGGACCAGGAAGGACGGCTCCAGGGCCTCATCACGGTCAAGGACTTCGTCAAGACGGAGCAGTACCCCAAGGCGACCAAGGACCCCGAGGGAAGGCTGAGGGTCGGCGCGGCCATGGGCTTCTTCGGCGACGCGATGGACCGTGCCCAAGCCCTCATCGAGGCGGGCGTGGACCTCCTGGTGGTGGACACCGCCCATGGCCACACCCAGGCGCTGATGGACATAGTCGCCAAGCTCAAACACGACCCCGCCGCCAAGAACGTGGACATAGTGGGCGGCAACGTGGCCACCCGCGACGGCGCGCAGGCGCTGATCGACGCGGGCGTGGATGGCGTCAAGGTGGGGATAGGGCCGGGTTCGATCTGCACCACCAGGGTGGTCGCGGGGGTGGGCGTCCCCCAGATCACAGCCATCTACGAGGCGTCGTTGGCGTGCCGCCCGGCCGGTGTCCCGGTGATCGCGGACGGCGGCCTGCAGTATTCCGGCGACATCGCCAAGGCCCTGGTGGCCGGCGCCGACACGGTGATGCTCGGCTCGCTGTTGGGCGGCTGCGACGAGTCGCCCGGAGAACTGGTCTTTGTCCAAGGCAAGCAGTTCAAGCGCTACCGGGGCATGGGCTCGCTCGGCGCGATGAGCTCGCGGGAGAAGAAGTCTTTCTCCAAGGACCGTTACTTCCAGGCCGACATCGACTCGGATGACGCCCTCATCCCCGAAGGTATCGAGGGCCAGGTCCCGTACCGGGGGCCGCTGGCGGCGGTGGCCCACCAGTTGGTCGGCGGCCTCCAGCAGTCCATGTTCTATGTCGGCGCCCGCTCCATCCCCGAGTTGCAGGCCAGGGGCCGCTTCGTCCGCATCACCCCGGCGGGCCTCAAGGAGTCCCACCCCCACGACATCCAGATGGTGGTCGAGGCCCCCAACTACTACCAGCACTGATTCGCGGGGCCGCCCGCGCACGTCTGGCCGGACGCCCGTGACGACCACGGGAAGGCTTTCGACCTTGCACGATGCCGCGCGGTCGGCATCGCCCATCACATCAAGCCCTAAGCGTGCCGGGTTCCCGGCGTCCTGCTCGCGTCCCGGAATGCCGCGCGTGTCGAACCCCAATCGGAGTTGCCTTGACGGGCTGTCGTCGTCGAGGTCTTCGATCCACACTGCCCAGGTCGCCGCATGGACCGCGTCCACGGGCGCAACGCCGTGTTTGAGCGCGGAGTCGTGGACCTTCACGCAGCGTATGCCATCAAAGCCTCGCGCAACACGTCGGAACGAGTCTTGCGCTCATGGTCGGCGAGCGAGTCGACCAAGTCCAGTTCTTCCCTCGTCAAGCGCACAGGCACCACCTGCGTGGGACCGGCCCCACGTCCGGGCCTGCCGCGCCCGCGCCTCTTGAGGGTCTCCGTGTCGTAGCCCCGTTCGGCTTCAGCCGCCCACGCCGCGATTTGCTCTTCGGTGATTGGGACGCCGCGGATAGTCTCTTGATCCTCCATGGCGCTAGTGTATTACAAAAATGCGTCGCCATGGCAACTCCGTCTCGGGACCCGGCGTGGGTTACCGCCAGTCTTCAAGCTGGAGGCCCGCCACGCGTGAGAACTCGCGGGTGTTCCCCGTGACGAGCGTCCCTCCGCAGGCCAGCACGGTCGCGGCCACCACCAGATCGTTCGCGCCTATCATGGCGCCGAGGGCCTCGAGGTCCGCTCGGACAATCGCGTAGTGCGCGGCGGCGGCCGAACCGAAGGGCTCAACCCTGAGGGGGCCGAGGAAGGAGCGCACCTTGGCCAGTTCTACTTTGGGCGCGACCGACCGCAGCGCTCCGAACAGCAATTCGGCCTCGACAATCGAGGGCACCGCTATTTCGGACGGCGGCTTCGCCAACAGGCTCGCGCGCGAACGCTCGGACCCGCCCCGAAGCAGGTCGATGCAGGTGTCCGAGTCCAGGAAGAAGCTCACAACGGGGCGACCTCGGTCATCGGCGGCTGGCTGGGTCGCACGAACGACTCGTCGTGGATCGATCCGAGGCTGCGCCGGAAGCTCTCGGGCCATGTCTCGCTCATCACGGCCTTGAGCGCACGGTTCACGTAGCGCGACAGTGGTATTCCCTCATCCGCAGCCCGCGCCTGGGACTCGTCCAGGACACCGTCCTCCAGATACAACGAAACCTGGGGCATATGATCGCCATCCCTTTCCCGTGTTCGCATGCCAGCCATCCCGCCGACGCCTTGGGTTATAACATCTACCATAACAGGTCGAGGAAGAGGCGGGCCGCCGCAGGTGTAGCCGCGCCGTACCCCGATCGCAGCGGTCAACGCCCGATGCATGGTCCCGCGCAGGCGGATCTCGGCGAATCGGCATGGCGCTGACCTTGAGCGAACAGGCGCGAGTCCAGCAGGCGCAGGCTCGCCGCCGACCGCCGGGCTCCGGCGGGGACGGCCTTTGACGTGCACGATTCCGCGCAGTCGGCATCGCCCGTCGCCTTGTGCTTTGTGCTCTGTGTTTTGGCAGCCTGGGGCCGTCGCCGAGGCGGCCTTCAACTATCGTTCGGCGAGTCGCCGGGTTGGTCGCCGGGGCCGGGCGCGGGCTGGGTTCCGGGTTTGCGGTGGCGGTGGTGGAGCAGGGGTGTTCGTTCGGGGTCGTACCAGGCGGGCGGCCGGAACTCCCACAACCCGTCCTCCCGCAGGTCCAACACCCAGTCCGGGGGCCTGGCTTTCGGCGGCTCGACCAGGCGGTGATGGCTTGGGCATAACAA
>JAISCU010000301.1 GCA_031265345.1 Bifidobacteriaceae bacterium | reverse complement strand
CGGGCATCGGGATAACATGTCGGTCATTTCAGTCCGAGCAACCGGTTGAGGATGTCTTGGTCGTCGTGCCAGACGCCCCGGGCCGGTTCAGGAGCGGGAGCCCCGTTGGAGGTCGCCTTTTCGATGGCTTGGCGTTTCATCTCGGTGTCGGCGCGCGCGTACACGAGGGTTGTCTCCGGGTCCGCGTGGCCGAGCCATTCTGTGAGGAGGGCGAGGGGCATGCCCGCTTGGTAGAGATGCATGGCGCGCGAATGCCGGACCATGTGGGGATGGGCGTTCACCGGCACGTCGGGGCAGTCCTGGTGGGCGGCGCGGGCGTGGGCGCGGATGATCCGGGCGGCGTTGTCGTCGGACATCCGGGTGCGGGCGTGCCTGTGGATGGTGTTGAACATCGGGTCCGCAGGTGGCGGGTCGGGGTGGAAAACGGCTGCGTATCGCCGGTAGTGGCCGGCGGTTTCCCTGGTGATGGGGATTCGCCGGGGTTTGCGGCCTTTGCCGAACAAGTCGACGGTGAGGCGTTTGGGATCGAGGTCGCCGACGTCCATGGCGAGCATTTCGGCGTCGCGGGCGGCGGTGTCGTACATCAGGATCATGAAGAACTGGTCGCGCAGGCCGGCACGGGTGGCGGGGTCGGGTTGGGCCAGCAGCGCGGTGACCGCCGTCTGGGTCATGTGCGCCACGGGTTTCGCCGCGGGCCCCCTCATCGGGGGGATGCCCGCGAGGTCCGCCAGATGGCAGGCGAGGATCGGCTCGGCCGCCGCGACGTACTTGAAGAACGACCGGACGCAGGCCAGGCGCTGGTTGTAGGTAGCGGCCGTCCAACGCTTCTTGGTCTTCATGTGGTCGAGGAACCCGGCGACCGCGGCGCGGTCGAGCATCGCGAAGGTGATCGCCTCGGCGTTCACCTGGCGGGTTTCGGCGATGTGCCGCAGCAGCATGTTCCAGGTCCGGCGGGCCGATTCGATGGTGTTGGGGCTGGCGGCGCGCTGCCGGGGGAGGAACACGGTGAACCATTCGCGCAGGAGTTTGAGGAAGGAGTCTTTCGGTTTCGCGGTCATAGCGGCGGCTCCGGGATGATCCCCGCCGCGCCGGTCAGGCCCGTCGCGGCGATCCGCTGGGGCAGCAGGTGCACGTAGTAGGCGGTGGCGGTGTAGGTGGCGTGGCCCATGAAGGCCGACAGGTACGGCAGCCACGCCCCCAGGTCGCGGCCCTCCTCGACCCAGCGCGTCAGGGTCCGGGTGGCGTAGTTGTGCCTCAGCGTGTAAGGCGTCGATCCCGGGGCGACTCCGCCGGCGAGGGCCTGTGCCCGGTGGTATTGCGCGGTCAGCCAAGCGTACCGGTGCGGCTCGCCGGTCGCGGCCTCGAAGAACCATTCCCGTCCGGGGCGGCGCAGTTCGGCCAGGCGGTCGAACCTGCCGAGCAGGCCGGCCAGGTCCTCGCCGACCGGGACGAGGCGGTCTTTGCGGCGCTTGCCTTGGACGACGGTCAGGACCATCCGGTCGAGGTCGACGTCGGCGCGGCGCAGCCGCCGGGCTTCTTGGGGCCGCAGGCCGCACCCGAGCATGAGGCGGAACACCACCGGGATGGTGTGCTCGCGGAACGGGCTCAGCGGGGACGGGCTGATCCGGTCGCAGGCGCCGAAGAACCGCGCCAACTCGTCGTCGGTGAACATGTGGGGAGGGCGCCTGACGGGTTTGCCGATCCACCCGAACGGCATGACGAACGCGTCCACGCCGACGGACTGGAGGTAGTTGCCGAACAGCCGGATGGCGTGCATCTTGTAACGCGATCCGTCGGCTGATTTCCCCTGCTCGCACCATTCGGTTGCGAGTTCCCTGGTCAGGGTGCCCTCCTCGGGGTGTTCGGCGACGCAGAACCGGTCGAAGCTTTGCATGACGAACGCGAGTTGGCGGCGATACAGGCCGAGCGAGTCGCGCAGCTCCAGCATGGCTGTGATTTGCGCGGCGAACGCGCTGTTGTAGCTGGTCATCGCAGCGCCTCCGTCCGGCATTCCAGGCCGGCCAGCGGAAGGCAGCATTCCCGCAGAGCCTCGACGTCCAACCCGATGTAGCGTTTGGACGAGTCGATCCGGGCGTGGCCGAGGATCTGGGCGGCCATAGGCAGGCCCGCGCCGGTCTCGACCAGCCGGGTGCCCATGGTGCGCCGCAGCGCGTGGAACGTCTTCCCGTCGCCGGCCTGGTGGTCGATCCCGGCCTTGCCGAGGTAGCGGCTCATGATCAGCGCGCCGGTCGTGCCGGTCAGCCTGGTGAACGGCGCGTAAGCGCGCAGGAACACTTCCGGCGCGCGGGAGGCGGGGCGGCCGCTCAAGACATAGTCGGCGATCGCGTTGCCGGCGTCCGCGGTCAACGGCAACGCCACCGGTGTCGCCGTCTTGTGTTGCACCACCCGGATCTCGTCGCGCCGCCAGTCGACGTCTGCCAGCCGCAGGCCCGTGATGTCTCCCAGGCGCAGCCCTGTCGAGACGGCGAGCCGAACCATCGCGTAGTCCCTCTTGCCGACGCCCGTGCCCGTGTCGATCGCGGCCAGCAGCCGGTCCACCTCGTCCAACGTGAACGGCGGAAGGACGCGGACCCGGCGCGGCGCGGGACGGGCCAGCATCGCGTCCACGCGCAGCCCCGAAAGGCCCTCGCCGTTGAGGAAGGCGAACAGCCGCTTGACCGTCCAGACGACGTTTCCCATGCCCGACTGATGCCTTGGGGCCGCGGACGCCAAGAACGCCCGCACGTCGTCCAGGCCGACCCGGCCGAAGTCGGCGTGGCCCCTGTCGGCCAGACGGGCCATCAACCGCCTGGCGCCCTGCGCGAGCAGTTCGACCGACCCCGGGGACA
Source organism: Bifidobacteriaceae bacterium (assembly GCA_031265345.1). Next base: position 4,421 of record JAISCU010000301.1, on the reverse strand, counting down.
GCGCCTGCCGCTCCGCCGCCTCGAACCGCCGCAACGCGTCTTCGAAACATGGCGGCAACGGCGCCGGACGCGGGCGCCGGCGCCGCCACTCGATCTTCCCGTCTTCCTGGAACTCGAGCATCATGCTCGCGGCCTTCTCCAACGCGGAGCGCCACACCGGGCCGAACCGTCCCGCCGCGAGGCGCCCGTCTTGTTCACGCGCGAACGCGTCCTTCGCGGACCGCGAATACTGCTCTATCCCCTGTTCAACGCAGAACCGGGACACCGCGGCGCAGCAACGCCCGTAGTAGGTGACCGTCCCCGCGGCCAACCCGACATCCCTGGCCGCCGCGAGCACCCCGTCGGCCAACGCCGATAACCTTGCCTCCATGTCTTCGTCCTTCCAACTGGTGGTCCAAGAACACCCAAAACGGGCGTTCCGGGACCATCACACCGGACGCCAAGCCAGGCCGGCCACCCCCGGATTATCCCGACAAACGAAACCAGGACGCCACGTCACAGGAACACCCCACGCGCGAATCGGAATAACCCACGAATCGGAACAATCACCATTATTCCGACCTCGGAATAATCTGGATCTGCTCCTCTTCCACATTCCCCAAGGACGATACGTCGTGGTCGAACTCAAGACCGGCAAGTTCCATCCGGCCTTCACGGGCCAGCTTGGCACCTATGTCGCCATCGTTGACAGCCAACTCCGCGACCCTGAGCGTCATGCGCCGACCGTTGGCATCCTGCTGTGCACGTCCAAGAACGAGGCCACCGTCCGGTTCGCTTTGGCCACCACCAACGCACCCATCGGGGTCGCTGACTACGAGGGGCTACCAGCCGATGCCCGCGCTGCCTTGCCGAGCGCAGCCGAACTCCAGGCGGTCATCGCCGAAGAGCAAGAGGCCCTGCAAGCACGGCACGAGCGCGAAGAGGAGGCACCTGATGACTGAGCCTCATGTCGTTCCCGAGCCAGACAACTACGAGTTGCTCCAAGAGCCCGACGGGACGTCGTGGTCTGTACGGGAGAACCTCCTTGACATTCTGACCCGCGAGCTTCTCGGGCCGGACGATGGCGACCAGGAACTCCTCGACGTGCTGCCAGATGCCCGGTACTTGCTCGGTCGTATCGCGCCGTCCAAACTACGGCCTTCCGAGGCGGTGCCCGCGACGGAGGAGGCTGACGATGACTCCACGGTCGAGCTCGGTGATGACGTAGCAGCGCTGGAGTCTAGCGGCGTCCCTTTGAGCGATGTGGACGACACGGCTCTTGATGGCGATGAGGGCGGAGGTGGCGACCGGGATGACGAACCTGTGCGCCGGGGACTGATGATCCCGGCGTCCATGGGCTTGCGGTTCCAGATACCGCGCGGATTAGAGGCGTTCACGGTACGGGCTTCCTGGGGCGTGTACAACCCGGAGAAGACCGGAGAATTCGCCGCGTCAGGCCGAGAGATCAGCAGATACCGCCGGACGCCTCGACACGCAGACACACGCGTGGCGGTCGCCGATCTGAAACCCGGTGTCACGGCCGAGTTCATACTTCACGGTAACGTGCGCCTGCGCGTGGACTCGTACGACGACGCCGAGTTGGATCGTCTACTCGTGGAGGCGGCGTTGTGCAATGATCGCGAAACACCGCGACGGATTCCGACCAACGCCTGGATGTTCCAGACCCAAGGGAACTGGGCACGGCCCCGCGACTTGGCGCACTACGAGCAGTTCCGGCATTTCCACGAGACGTTCTACTCCCGCGTCGAGCCTCTTTCGGTCACGCCGTTTTCGGTCACAGCCTTGGAGCGCGGCTTGGAAAGCGTGCTGGTCAGTGCTGCGCGGGTCATCCAGGCGGTGCAGGCAGTTGGCTTGTCGCCCGAAAAGGACGCCTTCCGAGTCGAGACCGAACGTCCATTCCTGGAGAACCTGATCGACGCCGTCGTTGCCCGGACCAGGAAGGCATCGGACGAGGCGTCTGCCGAGTACGCCCGACTACGGCTCATCAACCGGCTGGGCGTCTGGGAGGCCCGTGATCGGGAACTCGTGGGCAGGCAACTGACTCTCGCTTACGAACGGTTCGCTGACGCGACCAGATATGGCGCTCTGATCCGTGCGGCCGAATCGATCCGGTCGCGCGAGGGCGCGGCGGGTGGTGCCCCCTTCGTGGTAGCCAACTCCATGCACGAGGTTCAGCCGGAGATCAACCTGTTGGTTTCACCCGACCCGGAGCGGCTCTTCTACGCCGAACCGTTGGACGCGCCCGTCTGGGAACTCCAGCCAAGCGTGGGCGGTGGTGAGTGATGGCGATCCTGCATGATCCCAGTTCCAGTGTCGATCCACTGGGCGACGGCGAAAAGCTCGAGGCCGAGAACGCCAAGAGAAACCTCGCCAAGGTCGGCTCCGCCCGCCCTTCGTCGTTGCTCTACACCTATGGGCCGGGCGCGATCATCGACCTGCCCCACTTCACCGTCATGCCCACCGGGCTCGACGAGTGGGAGCGCATTTGGGACCGGCGTGACGGCCATGCGCCTACTGTCCATGCGCCGCGCCTGTTGGAGGCCGTCCGGCTGATGGTCGGTAGCCAGGTGACTGAACTGCGCCCGTTCCCGTGGCAACCCAAGCCAAACACGTTCTCTCGAGAGGGGTCCGACCTCGGCGTCCCGGCGCGCGTGTTTCCCCAGTGGATGCGCTGCACCGGTTGCGACCGGCTGGCACCGATCAGCGTGTTCATCCAGGGATACAAGAACACCCACCCCTACCGACCCGACGAGGCAATCTTTGAGCACACCAACTGCTATGGGCGGCGCGGCAAGTCTGGCACCAAGAAGAAGCGCCGCCAGCCGACCGTCCCCGCCCGCTACCTCATTGCCTGCCCCAACGGTCATCTCGACGAGTTCCCCTACTCGTGGTGGGGCCACAAGGCAGGTCCCTGCCCAGCGGCCACGGTCCCGGTGCTGAAGATGGTCGAACGCACCGCCGGAAAAGGCGCGAGCGCTCTCATCGTCTGTGACTCCTGCGGGAATACGCGCCCCATGTCGGAGGCCCAAGGGGCCGATGGCCGCAAGAAGCTCCTCAGGTGCCGAGGTCGGCTCCCGCATGTGGATGGCTTCGACTCAAAGGGTTGTGACCTGGAACCCCGCCTAATGCTGGTCGGAGCATCGAACCTGTGGTTCCCCGCCCTCCAGTCCATCATCGACATGCCCCGCCTCGACTCGGCCGACAAAGTCAAAGACGACGCCACCCGTCTCCATTCCATCCTCGGGGACAAGCTGGGCCAGTTTGGCGAGAGCATCATGGTCATCCGCGCCCTGCTGGAAACAGCTGGCGACAAGGAGTTGGCCGACCTGCCCGACGCACAACTCAGCGTTGTCGTCGAGCAGGCAAGAGCCGGACCCGAGTCCGAGGCCGAGAGGGAAGCTCGCAAGGTCACCTGGGAACCGGTGGACCTGCTGGTGCCTGAGTGGCGCTATCTCCAGCGAGAACCCGCGTCGGAACGTCACGCCGACGAGCGCAGCGGACTCACGCTGTCGCCGCGCGACCTGGGCAGGGGGATGCCTTCGGGCATCTCCCGCATACTTGCGGTGGACCGCCTGCGCAAGGTCAATGCCGTCCTCGGCTTCACCCGAATCGACGACCTGGACCGGGTCAACGACATGGGCTCGCGCCTCGTGCGGCTCACACGCTCCGGCAAGCCCGGCTGGGTGCCAGCCACTGAGGATCGAGGCGAAGGCATCTTCCTGCATTGGACCTCGGCGCCGTGGCCTCGTGGGAAGCGAGGGTCCTCGCCTCCGATCTGTGGAAGGCCCACCGTCAGGCCCACTGGCGGAACTTCGAGCGCCGCTTCTCTGAGACCGCCCAAGACGTCAAGCCCGACAAGCGGCTCCGCCCGCCTCGCTACTGGTTAGTTCACACGTTCGCCCATGCCTTGATCCGCCAGATGGCCATGTCCTCAGGCTATGGTGCAGCCAGCCTCTCCGAACGCATCTACGCCTGGCCGCGAAGCGAAGACCGCCCGGACGCTGCTGGGGTCTTGATCTGCACAACCGCCTCGGACTCGGACGGGACACTCGGTGGGTTGGTCTCGCTGTCCGAGCCAGAACGCCTGGCTGGGATTGTCAACTATTCGTTGCGTGTCTTGACCCGCTGCTCGTCTGATCCCGTGTGCGCCCGGCGGGTACCAAAGGACCGGGAGGACTTCCTGCATGGCGCGGCCTGCCACTGCTGTGTGATGGCCTCTGAAACGTCCTGCGAGGGCGCCAACCGCTTCCTCGACCGGCGCTTCGTCGTCACCTTGCCCGGCCCATACGCCGAACTGTCGTATTTCGGGAAGCACGATGGCTGACCAGGCTGGCCCACGCGACCTCGGCTCTTTCTTGACCGGTACCGAGGCGAAGGAACTGGCCGATCGCATCGACGATGGCGAAACGCTCTCCCAGGCG
>JAISCU010000282.1 GCA_031265345.1 Bifidobacteriaceae bacterium | reverse complement strand
CAGCAACCAAGGCGCCGGGCCGCGAGCGGGAGCCGCCAGCGCCAGCGGCACGGTCGTGCTGATCGGCACCACCGGGCTCAGCCCCGAGGACCTCTCCCCGGCTGCCACTCCCGCGATCTGGCGCCTGCTCGACCAAGGCGCGGACGCCGCCGCGATGGCGAACCGGTCCGTCAGGGTCGGCTCCTGCCCGGCCGAGGGCTGGCTGGCCGTCGGCGCGGGAGCCAGGATCGGCGAAGTGGCACGGACCATGCTGAGCGACACCCAGGGCGCCACCGGCACGCCTTGTCGGAATCTGGCCGAACCGGTGGGCGGCCGCATACCGGACTGGGCCGAGCTGACAGCGGCAGCCGTCGAGTCCGGCACCGCCGAGTCGATTGGGTCGCTGGCGCGTTGGCTCGCTGATCAGAAAATCCCCGCCGCCGCCATCGGGCCGGGCGCAGCGCTCGCGCTGGCCAGCGGGGACGGCGTTGTCCAGGCGTCTTACACTCCGGCCGGCTGGTCCACTAACGAATTGGCCGATGCCGCGCGCGAGGCTCTGGCGCGAGGCTCACAGTTGATCGTGGTCGACGTGGGCGTCCGCTCATCCGAGCTCACGCCAACCATGATCGATCAGAGAATCGGCGCAGTGGTCGGAGCCATGGCCGGATCGGCCACCGGAGCCACCACTGGAGCCGCCGCTGAGGAAGCGGAGCCGGGAAATCCCGGCCCAGGCGTCGAGATCGTGCTCGCGTCACTGGCGGACTGGACCAAGCCGACAATGGGACTGCTTCTGGATTGGGCCCCAGACCGCAGCGCCGCCCAGTCCCACCTGCTCGAATCTTCGGCGACCAAGACGGCGGGACTGGTTCTGGCCACCGACCTCGCCCAGGTGATCGGATCCCGTCTGCTGGCGGTGCCGTTCGGGCCCGTCGATCCGTGGTCCAGCGCGGAAGGCCCGTCCGGCGCGCCAGCTGTGCAGGTGCATCTGGCCGATCTGGACCGCCACGCCGTCGCCGCCCGCCAGTGGAGCCAGCTGGGATGGATCATGATCCTGGTCGTGGCCGCCCTGGGCATCTTCGGCCCGCTCATTGCGCTCCGAGGCGGCGCGAACACGGGTTGGCGTCTGACGCAAACCCGTGTTCCGGAGGCCGCTTTCGACGTGGAATCCGCACAGCGCGGTGGCAGACGCACAAGCAAAGGGGCTCGTCAGCCCACTGGCGAATGGCTCAAGGACAGTGGGCGGGATGACGGAAGCGGCGTTCCACGCGGCCCGGAACGGCAAGGGAGGGGTCGACGCGGGTCGCGGGGCCTGGTCGAGTACCTGGCTTTGGCCGCCGCCGCTTTTCCCGCCGCTGGACTGGCCGCGAACGCCCTTCCCTGGTGGCGGGCGGGAGCGCCGCTCATCGCCTGGGCGGCGTGCGGGGCCGGATTCGCGCTCTTCGCGGCCGCTTGCGCGGTCGCGACCAGGCGGCTTTGGCGGGGTGGCCAGGCCGCCTCGCCGTTGCTGGCCCCCGGCGTGATCGGATTGCTCAGCGCCGTGGTTGTGGGACTCGACCCGTTCGTGGACAGAATCTTCATTCGTGACGCGCCACTCGGCTACCAGACGTTGTTGGCCGTTCGCGTGTACGGCTACCCCAACTCGGCTTTCGCGGTTTTCGCGACCGGCGCGATCCTGGCCACAGTGCTGTTCGCCGGAGGCGCCTGGGCCAAGGCCAAGCGAACGGCCACCGTTATGCCGATCATCGGGATCGGTCTGGTGGCGCTCATACTTGACGCCTACCCAAGTTGGGGCGCCGATCTGGGCGGGGCGGTCGGCATCGGCGGCGCTTTTGTGGTCTTGGCCCTCAGCGCCGCGGACGTGCGCGTGAACTGGAAATGGGTGCTGGCGGCACTAGCGGCAGGAGCGGCAGCGGCCGCCGCCATGGCCTTCCTGGACTACCGACGCGGGCCGGAGCGGTGGACGCACCTGGGAAGGTTCGTCCAGACGGTGGCGGATGGCGGGCTCGGCGACGTGCTGCTCGGTAAGGGGCTGATGTGGCTACGCCTGTCGGTGGGGCCGATTCTAGGGTTGGCGTTGGCCGCACTGGTCTGCCGGCGCTTGGCGCGCGCCGGTGCCTTCGACGGGCTCAAAGCCAGATCGTGGTCGCGCGTGCCGCTCGCGAGGCCGGTGCTCGCGGGCCTGGTGACGCTCTGGGTGGTGGGTTCCCTAGTGAACGATTCCGGGCTGGTCGTGGCGGTGGCCGGCCTGGCGACGGCGGGGCCCGCGGCGGCCGCCGGGCTGACCTGGGCCAGCCTCAGACGGTCTCGTGCCCCGGCGGCCTGACCGGTGGCCGGCCCCGGTTGGCGGCGCGCTTGAAGCGGTGGCCAATCGACACGAAAGTGATCTTGACGCCGCGAGCGGCGAGGGCTAACGTCACGTCCCGATACTGGGCCAGCCGGTGGCTGAAGCCTCGCACCGTGCGTCCCGAGGGACGGTGCCGCAACTCGCATTCGACCTCCTGGATCGAAAAACCCTGGCGGAGCAAGTCGATGGTCATGGCGGTCTCGACCCCCCAGCCGCGGGCGAGCGGCGTGGCTTCCTCGTAGGCTTCGCGGGTCATGCAGCGCTGCCCGCTCAAGGGCGCGCGCGGGACGAACCCGGTCGCTCTGGCGATGCCCTTTCGGGCCAATCGCACCACCGCGCCGAAGCCCGCCGCGCCCAGTTGCGGCGGCAGGACCGCCACGGTGAAATCGGCTTCGCCATCCGCCACCGGGCGGATCAGCGGAGCAGCGCCTGCGGCGGTGTCGCCCAGGTCAGCGTCGAGGAACAGCAACAGGCGGGCCGGGTCGCCCTCGACGTCTCGCATGGCGACTATGGCCGCGCCGGTCTCCATCGCCGCCGCCTTGCCGCGATTGTGCGAGTGCCGGACCACCACCGCGCCCGCCTCGCGCGCCTTGCGGCGGGTCTGGTCCTGCGAGCCGTCGTCCACGACCAGCACCAGGTCCACGCGGGGGATCGTCTTGGCGCTGGTCACGGTCACGCCGATGCGGCCTGACTCGTTCTTGGCAGGGATGACAACGGCCACCCGCTGCGCTGCGGCATCGGGTTGGATGGAGGACGATTGTCCGCTCACCCGAACCACTTTAGAACTCCTGGGGGCAACGCATTACCAAACACTAGCCCGCTTAGTGTAAAGGTCTGGTAGCGGCCGCACGAAAGACCAAAACCGCGCCCGTCCAGTCGCGCGCCGTCAGCGCAAGGTGAGGAAGCGCGCCACCAACCCGGCGCGGGAACGGCGCTCGTTGGCGTCGAGCGGAGCAGCGGCGGCCAGCGCCTCGTCCAGGCGTCCCTTGAACTCGGCCAGCGGTTCGGTCAAGTCTGCGGCCGTGGTGCCGGCGGGCAGATCCCAGACCGGGATCACCAGGCCGAGCGCCCGGAACGCGCCCGCGTACTTGGAGCCCTCCATGACGCCCGCCTGGCGTTTGGCTTGCAGTCGCGCCAGGGCGTCGAGCAGCGCGCCCTCCTCGATTCCGAGCGACCAACGCAGATACTCGCGTCCGTTGATGCGCGCCCAGTAGGCCCCGGGGATCGAGCCGACCAGTTCGGTGGGCATGAGTTCGTCGGCTGACTTGACGGCGGCATCGGCCAATTCTTTGTTGTCCGGGTCGAGCTCCGTCCAGTACTCGAACGATTCCTTCAACTCGAAGCTGACGGGGCCGTTCGCGTCGATCAGGTCCTGCAGCCGCGGGCCGGGCATGCCGAGCGGCGCGGGCTCGGCCACCGATTTGGGCTCGGCCGCCAGCGCCGCGACGAGGGCGTTGCCGAGGTCCTGGGAGACGTCGTCGGACGGGTTCGGCGGCTGCAGCGCCACCACCGGCACTCCATCGGCCCGTTTGAAGCCGCGCACCATCTGCGGTAGGAAAGTGACGAACTGAACGGTCGCTGTGCCGTCCGGCTGGCTTGCGGCGCCGCCACCAGAGTCCGCCAGGGTCGCAGTGGCGACGGCGGCGGGCAGGATTTCGCGCATGGCGACCAGTTCGGGCTCCAGCGGCAGGCCGGCCAACGGGCGGGCCACAAACGGCATATCGGACTTAGGCATGGCTACGAGCGTACTAAGGGCGCGCCGATGCCCGAAATCCTGGCGCTGGACCGGCCCGTTCGAAAAGCATCCAGGAGACTCCCTGGTTGCGTCGCCAAGGCCAACTTCACGCGCACGATGCCGCCGGGTCGGTCGGCCGCGACCACGAACGCGTTCAGGCCGCATTTCGCGCCCGTGGACGGCGGGTTGGGGCCCGCGCCGGGCCTGAAATGCGCCTATTTGACGTTCGTGGCACGACGCGTGCGACCACGAACGCGTTCAACCCGCATTTCGCGCCCGGGGCTGGCCCCGCGTCGGCCAGGGTGGCCGTAAGCTCGCTGGATGGCCACATGGATCGAGATGAACAGACGCGTCGTTCGCGGCGTGGCGGCGATCATGGGCGTGGCCCTGCTGGCTGCGCCAGCGGCATGCGGGGACAATCGGCCCGCCAGAGGGGCGCAGTCGACACCCAGTCCCGCGGCATCCGCCATGAGCCCAGCCAACACGCCCGCCGCCGCCCCGGTTCGGACCAACACGGCTGGCGCCAACACGGTCGCCGAGCCGAGTCCCGCAGACATACCGCCCGCTTCTGCCGCTCAACCGACTCCCAGCGCGCCGCCCGACTACATCATCGAAGCCCATTGGGAGGACGCTGCGGAGGGCCCCACATTGGTGGTCACTCCGTCCGAGGCCGCCAGGGCAGCGGTCGGTTCGTTCCAGGCCGGTGTGGACGGGTGGGACCAACTGGTGTCCCGCTATCCAGACCCCAGGCTCGACGAGGCCGCCAGCCGAATGCGTTACCAGTACATCTGCCACCAGCAGTTCGCCACCATCGACGAGCCCGACAAGCCGACCTGGGACCTGGAACTGGACAGACCGGACGTCGGCTACACCGAAACGGTCGCGGCCCGCTGCAACCCTTGACCCGACTCACGGCGACCGACCGGGGCCGCCCAAAAAGTCTCCCGGAGACTTGTTGGGCGGACTTGACGAACGGCGCGAGCCCGGCCCGGCGGCATCGTCCGCCGAAGTTGTCACAGCGCCAATGGCAAGGACAGACGTACAAAGAAACGCCTGCCATCAGCCCCGATCACGGAACGGGGACAGTCCCCTTTCCGGGGTTGGCACGAGTGCGTGACTGCCACGGGCCGCAAGAGCCCACCGTCCGAGCCGGATCGTGATACGGGAGCCGTCAGACCGGGCGCGGAAACAATCGAAACGATAGGTTTGACGAAAGCATTGATTCGACCTAATGTATAGATGTATCGATCCGATGCATCGACAAACAGATTCGCCCCTTTCACCAGAATCGAGGACTGCGGCGTGCGCAACCGTTCGCGGGTCTTGGAGCTAGCCATTCTCGGGCTGCTCCACTCCGCCCCCATGCATGGCTACCAACTGCGCAAGCGCCTCAACGAGATGCTCGGGCTGCTGCGGCCGTTCTCCTACGGCAGCCTCTATCCCTGTCTCAAGGGGCTGGCCGCGCGAGGGCTGATCACCTCCTCGGCGGAAGAGGCGGAGGCCGTGACGATGGGGCCACCGCGGCGTGGACGGATCGTCTACCAGCTCACGGAGGCGGGCTCAGCGCACCTGGAGTCGTTGCTCGGGGAGGCCGGGCCGGCCAGTTGGGAGGACGAGAACTTCGACGTCCGGTTCGCCTTGTTCGCGCAGACCGACGTCGAGACCCGGCTGCGCATCTTGGAGGGGCGCCGCGCCCGCATGGCCGAACGCCTCGACGGCATCCACGGCGCCATCAAGAGGGGCCGCCCCGCCGACGCCTACACGCGCGAGCTCCAGCGCCACACCTTGGAGCAGGTCGAGCGGGAAGTGCATTGGTTGGAGGAATTGATCGACTCGGAGCGCGGCTCGCGTCGGGCTCCGGTCGGCCCGGCCATCTTGCCCGATGCCGCCGGGTCGGCCAGCGAGTCCACCGCAAGTGCTAACACAACTACCAGGTAAGAAGGAGCATCCATGAGCCCCATTCGGGTCGCCATAGCCGGCGTTGGGAACTGCGCAGCGTCGCTGGTCCAGGGCGTCGAGTTCTACAAGGACGCCGATCCAGATTCGACGGTGCCCGGCCTTATGCACGTCCAGTTCGGTCCGTATCACGTCCGCGACATCGAGTTCGTCACGGCTTTCGACGTCGATTCCGCCAAGGTCGGGCTGGATCTGTCGGAGGCGATCGGGGCTAGCCAGAACAACACGATCAAGATCGCGGACGTGCCGTTCAAGGGCGTCGAGGTCAAACGCGGCGCCACGTTCGACGGCTTGGGCAAGTATTACCGTGAGACCATCGCCGAATCGGACGCGGCACCGGTGGATGTGGTCCAAGAACTGAGGGACAAACAGGTCGACGTGTTGATCAGCTACCTGCCGGTGGGCAGCGAGCAGGCCGACAAGTTCTACGCCCAGTGCGCAATAGACGCGGGCGTCGCCTTTGTCAACGCCTTGCCGGTGTTCATCGCCTCCGACCCGGCCTGGGCGGCCAAGTTCGAAGCCGCCGGGGTGCCGATCGTGGGTGACGACATCAAATCCCAGGTCGGCGCGACCATCACGCACCGCGTGCTGGCTCGGCTGTTCGAGGACCGCGGCGTGGTGATGGACCGGACCTACCAGTTGAACGTCGGCGGCAACATGGACTTCAAGAACATGTTGGAGCGGGAGCGGTTGGAGTCGAAGAAGATCTCCAAGACCCAGTCGGTCACCTCGAACATGGACCATGAGCTCCCGGCCCGCGACATTCACATTGGCCCGTCCGACTATGTGGCCTGGCTGGATGACCGCAAATGGGCGTTCGTCAGGCTAGAAGGACGGGCTTTCGGCGAGGTGCCGCTGAACTTGGAGTACAAGCTCGAAGTCTGGGACTCGCCGAACTCGGCCGGGATCATCATCGACGCCCTGCGGGCGGTCAAAATCGCCAAGGACCGCGGGATCGGGGGGCCCATCACCAGTCCATCGACCTATTTCTTCAAGTCGCCGCCGGTCCAGCATGAGGATCGAGAGGGCCGTCGGATGGTCGAGGCGTTCATCGCGGGCGAACTCGTCCGATAAAAGTAGATTTCGCGGCGCTGGTTGTGCGTCCACATAGTGACCCAACTCTTGTGTCCTAGGTCACAGCGCGGCCATGGCCGTAGATTGGGCTCATGACTGCTGCGAGTAACACCAACAAGGGCCGGGCGGCTGAACGTCCTTCAGCTGTCCCGGCGTCCACACCTAAGGCCTCGACACATGGCAACTCAATAGCTCTTGACGCGGTGGGCGACAGCCCGGCTGTGGGCCGGCCCCGCCGACCCAGGTCGTCGCCCTCCCCGAAAGAGATATTCAACCATCGCCGCTCTCCGGCCTGGACGGCCGGGGACCGGCCGCACATCCGCGCCGGGTCGCGTCATGCTTTCGTGGTCGACCTGTTCGACCGCGCGCAATGGGAGCCGGAGCAAGTCCACCGGGACTACCAGCTGCGTCCCCCGGCGGCTCCCCCCTCGGTCGCGCGCCAGCACCACCACGGGTCGCGCGACGACCGCGTCTCCTACGTGCTGTCCGCGCGTCCCGGGACTCCCGTGGCCGTGGTGGCGACAGTGGGGTCGCAACACGACCCGCGCACCGGCCTGGCCCGAGCCATCCGGCAGGCGACCAAGCTGGACGTGCCTTTGGCCTACGCCACCAACGGGCATCAGATCGTGGAGCACTTCGTCGCTTCCGGGCAGACCCGGTCGGTCGACGACTTCGCCACTCCGATCCGTGCCTGGCGCTCCTACCTGCGCCTGCACCATCTGCGCCGCGCTGGCGCCCAACTGGTGTCGCAACCGTTCGACCACGACATCCTGTCCGACGGCTCCGCGCCGGTCCAGCTCCGGTACTACCAGGGCGCGGCGATCGCCAGGGCTCTGGGCGCGATCAGCCAACCCGAGCGCAGGGTGCTCATCAGCCTGCCCGCGGGCACGGGGACCACGTTCGTCGCCGCGGCCCTGATGGCCAAGTTCGCCGCTTATGAGTTGGCGACCCACCCGCGCGACCATGTCGGAATGCTCTACCTGGACGACCGCCCGGTCGGCCAGTCCACCCGGAGCACTCTGGCCCCGGTCCGCCGCCTCGCCGAATCGACGGCCGCGGACGTGACGATCGGGTCGTTGGGAGATTCCTTCGACGGGCTCGATCCGGCTTCCGTGAACCTGGTGGTGGTCAACCTGGCGCATGGCGGCCAGACCGCGGACCAAGCGACCTGGCGCGACGTGCTGGACCGCTTCCCGGACGCCTACCAGGTTGGGATTGTGGGCGTGCCGCCCGCCCAGGCCGAACCGGTCTACGAGTACTTCGGCCGGCCGGTCTACCGGTACACCGACGAGCAGGCCCGCGCGGACGCCTATTTGCCGGCCACGCCCGCGGGCGCTCCGGACCCGGCCGACTCGGCGCCCGAGGAGATCGACGTCACCGCTTTCCGCGAGGACCAAGAGGCCCCGGCCGGCGATTCGCGCGATCCGGTGGCCGTGGCGGTCCAGATCCGCCGCTCCGTCGAATACGCGAATCTGGCCGCTGGTCAGGTCGCGTTGGCCGCGAAGTTGGTCTCGCTGCTGCAAGTCGCCAAGCGGCCTGGGCCGGTGGGCCGGGCGGCCGGGCGCCGGGCCAGCGAGTTGAACGAGCTGGAGTTGCTGGCCGAGCTCGAGGACCAGGTCGGCGGTGAGCAGGCCATCCTCCGGCACATCGCGTTGCTGAGGCAGCTTCTCTCCGAGGTCTGATCCCGCCCGCTTTTTCAGGGTCCCGATGCCGCTTGGTCGGCAACCTGCCAACCGCGGGTTGCCGACCGTGCGGCAATCCCCCGCGCCGCCCCCGTCTCGGGGACGGTACCTTTTCGTGCCCGCCCGGCGGTTTTCCACAGGTGTCCGCGCAGGTCAGGCCCTGTGGATAACGGGTCCGTCCCCGTTTCGTGCCCAAGGCCCGGAAATTTCGCTTCGGGTGAAGACATTTTCTGGGGTCGTGTTCCAAGGCCGCCGATGCCGCCGACTCGGCTGCCCGGGCCGACGCTGGTTGCCGAGCGGGCGGCATCGGGCACCCGTTGACCCAACCCGAGGCGGCGCGGTCCGGGCTGCGCGGGCCATCGACGCGCGAACCAAGAGCTCGACGACCGAGGCTGTCCCGGCGGGCGCGACGGCGGGTTCAGAACATGATGGTGCACCAACGCATCGTTCCTGGGCTCCCGCTGTGGCAAGGATAGTGACAGATATGTCATATTGGTGCGCAGGAAATGGCACTAGCGTCATATGCGTCTGGTAGAGTCTCGGTCGTGGACATTGCGGCGCGAATCAAGTCGGGACGGATCATGAGTTCTCTCTCGATCGCGCGTCTGGCCGAGATGGCGGGCGTGTCCGCCCGCACTGTGAGCCGGGTCGAGAACCGGGAGTCCGACCCGACGGCGCAACTGGCGGGACGGATTCTGGGGGCGCTGGGCCTGGAGCTCGGAGTGGAGCGAACGGAGAATCCGTCCGCGATAGCGGCGGCCCGCAAGATCGCGAACCCGGATTTCGATGGCCGGATTGATGGGGCGGCGGAGGCGCTGGTCAAGGCCTGGCGGGGCTGGGAACTAGCCGAGATGCTGCGATTCGTCGGGCGCACGAACAGGCCTTCCGACCGGGCAGGAGCGCGGACGGTCACCTGTTCAGGCTCCTGGTTGGAGATAGCCACGCGCCTGGGTGATATCGACTGGATTCTCACCGGTGGCGCAGCAGCGAACGAGTTGATCCCCGTCGGGGGGGACACCAGCCCTGTCTTCTACGTGCCGAATCCCGACGTCGCGGCACGGGCGCTAACCGTTGATCCGCACGGGAGGACTGTGACGTTGCTCCCGTTCAACGGCATCAGCGAAGTCGGAAGGCGCGTGCTCGCCGAGACTTGGAACGCCTTCGACGTGCCGATGGCCGATGAGGTCCAACTCGTCATCGACTGCAACGGCGTTCCCAATCGCGGTCAGGAGCAAGGCGAGGCACTGCTGGGGTTGTGGGTATGACAGGAGCGGAAGGCTCGGGTTGGTCGGGGAATGGCGAAGCCGCGCCGACCCGTGTTGGACGGCGTGCGACCCCGAAAGCCGCGCTCGGGTCCTTGGGGCCATCCTTGGCCGCCCAGTACGTGTGGGCGCGGCGTTCCATCATAGCTTTGGTAGGCGATGTTCTCTCCGAGCATCGGCGGGCGTTGACGCTGGTGGGCGGGCAGGCGGTCATCCTTAGAACCATCGACCGGCACGGTGTCAACCTGAGCACCGAGGATGCGGACTTCGCGCTGACGCCCTCCCTAGTCGCCAGCGACCCGCGGATCGAGGACGCCTTGACGCAAGCGGGATTCGTGCCCCGCTCCGACTCCCGTCCGGGTCTGTGGGGACGCAGCCCGTACACGTCGCCGACCGGGAGGACGGCCTTTGCGGAGCGCATCGACCTGGATGTTCCTGCGGCGCTGTCCGGCAACGAGAGTCCGCGCCGCCGTTCGGTCGCGGCGACCTTGCGGCACGGCAGGGGCGCCGCCACCGTCGCTCGGGGCTTGGAGCTAGCTGTCTACGACCGCAGTTTGATGACGGTTTCCGATCTGGAAGACCCGGCGCTCAGTGTCGAGGTGTACGTGGCGGGCGTGCCAGCGTTGATAATGGCCAAGGCGTTCAAGATCGGAGAGCGGCTGTTCGACTCCGGGCGGTACTTCCGCGACAAGGACGCCGCCGACCTGTTCGCCCTCATGGGCTCCGCCGCCCCGGCAGCGGTCGCGGAGACTTTCTCCGAGTACAGCGACGACCCGGCCATCGGGGTGTCCGTCCAAGCAGGAATCGCGTACCTCGTTCGGCTGCTCGCGGACGCTGGCTTCATCCGCACCATGCGAGAAGCGGTGTCGCCTCCCGTTCCGCCCGCTCACTTGGGCCCGCTGGTGCAAAGCTGGCGCGAGGCGTTCAGCTAGCGCCCCCTTTCGGGGACGGTACCTTTCCATGCCCGCCCGGCGGTTTTCCACAGGTGTCCGCGCAGGTCAGACCCTGTGGATAACGGGTCCGTCCCCGTTTCGTGCCCAAGGGCCGGAAATCTCGCTTCAGGTCAAGGTATTTCGGGGTCGTCTTCCAAGGCCGCCGATGCCGTCTGGCCGAGTCTCGCCGTGATCGGCGTGGCCGCCTGTGCTCGGCCTGGCCGCCAGTGCTCGGCCTGGCGTCGGAAGCGGTGCGGGCCGGGGTTGGGGCCACGACCTGTTGGGCCGACGGTTGTTCCGTCAACCGCCCGCGTTCTGATGGTGCCGTGCGCCCGTCGGTGTTGCCGGGTCTGACTCTTTGTGGCTCAATCCTGACTTGCCCCCTGTGACACAGACATCGAGGTCGGGTGATCCGGACGGGGCGGCGGGGGTGGCTATTGCGTGAGCAATTGGTGATTGCCCAGCGGGCTCACAGGTGCTAGCGGTACAGTTGGGCGGGTGACAACGCCCCCAGATTTGAGCGGCGCCATTCCGCGCGCGCCGCAGGCTTGGCCGCGCCTACAACCGTGGCTGTCGTTGCTGGTCCGCCTCGGACTCGCGGTGGTCATGTTCTGGGCGGCCATCCCCAAGCTGTCCGACCTGCGCGGCAGCACGCAAATGGTGGCGCTGTACCAGATCTTCCCGCCCGCGATCAACCAGCTGATCGGGGTGGGCCTGCCGATCATCGAACTGACGCTCGGCATTCTGTTCCTGACCGGGCTCCTCAGCCGTTACGCGTCAATCGTGTTCGGGCTGATGCTGGTGGCGTTCATTGCTGGGATCATCTCGGCCTGGGCGCGCGGACTGTCCATCGACTGCGGCTGTTTCTCGGTCGATGGCGCGTTGAAGCCCGGTGAGCAGACCAAGTACG
This sequence comes from Bifidobacteriaceae bacterium, assembly GCA_031265345.1. Next base: position 1,745 of record JAISCU010000282.1, on the reverse strand, counting down.
GGCAGGACATCCTCAGGGACATCGGGTTCATGGCGATGACGGCGTTCTTGGCGATCTGGCCGCGCTCGATGGCCTCGGCGGACACGCTCCTGGGTCTGAACCCGCGAACCAGAGCGGAGCGCGCCGCAGCGCTGAGCGAGTTCGACCCGGATCAGGCGCACGAGGACGGCCTGGACGATCCGTACGAGGAAGACTTCGGCCAGGAGGACTTCGATGAGGACCACCACAATGAGGACGGCCATGAAGAAGGCGACTATGACGAAGATGACCATGGCGAGGGCGCCCTCCATGAGGGCGACCACGACGGGGACGATTATGACGAAGATGACCATGACCGCCATGGCCAAGTAGAAGGCGGCGATCCAGAAGGCGCCGACCCGACCGACAGCAAGGATGACCCAGGCGGGGGACGACCAGACGGCATCGGCCATGATGGTGGCCGGAAGACGAAGGACTGAAATGGCAAACGCGAAGAAGAAACCCGACAAGGCCCAGGACCAACAGCGCAGGCAGGCTGCGGCGCGCGCCGAAGCCGAGCGCTTGAAGGCGGCCCAGGCGGCCAAGGAGCGGCGAACCAAGCTGATCGCCGTCGCCGCAGCCGTGGTGGTCGTGATAGCTGTGGCCGTGGCGGTGGTGCTGGTGCTGCGCGGCAGCAACAAGTCGAGCTACGAGGACGTCACCAGGCCGCTGGGCGGCAGCGAGGCGGGGGCTATTGTCGTTGGGCAGGACCTCGCCGCAGGTGGCGCCCCAGCCGAGGGCGACGACGTGGTGGTGGTCCGGATCTACTCCGACTACATGTGCCCAGGCTGCGGGTCGGTGGAACGGCGGCTCGGCGCCAAGCTGGAGGAGCTGACCGCTTCCGGGGACATCAAACTGGAGTTGCAGTCGGTGGCCTACCTGAACCGTTTCTCGCAGGGCACGGAGTATTCGACACGGGCGGCCAATGCCACCGCCACCGTGGCCGCGTTGGCCCCCGAGCAATATCTGGCGTTCCATTCGAAGCTCTACGAATCGGGGGTCCAGCCGGAGGAGAGCACCGAGGGCCTGACCGATGAGCGCCTGGTCGAGTTGGCCCAGGAGGTCGGCGTCCCCGAATCTGTGACCAGCCAGTTCGCGGAGCGCAAGTATGAGAGCTGGGTCGATTACGCGACAACGCAGGCCCAGGACTTCGGCGTGGGGGGCACGCCATCGATCTGGGTGGGCAAGTCGGATTCCGACCTGACGCAGATAACGGACACCTCCAGCCTGAACCTCGACGCCGTCATCGCGGCTGTGCGCGCGGGCGACAACCCGAACGGATAGCGGGGCGGCGATCATGAGCGGTAAGAATCGCGGCGGCGACCAGCCAGCGGGCGCGGGCAAGGGTGGTGGCGTTGGGGGATCTGCGGACGGCGGCATCGGCGCCAATGCTGGCTCCGGCCACCAACCGAGCGCCGGTCAGCCCAAACCCAAGGGCGTCACGGTCGAGGAGATGATGCGGGCACGGGCGCGCCAGACGCGTCAGCGGGTGATCATAGTGGCGGTGGTGGTGCTGGCCGTGGTGGCTCTGGCCGTGACTGTCGCAGTGATCCTGGCCCGCAAGGCCGACCAGCCGACCGCTCCCCCCGGCGCTTCGGGCACCGGGACCACAGGCTCCCGGGGCACGGACACCGAGAACACAGACACCGGCAACGCGGGCGGCTCCAGGCCCGCCGGGGCTCTCGACAATGGCGGCATCTTGATGGGCCAGGACCTGATCCCAGGCG